>CAZVHW010000623.1:0-4573 GCA_964626835.1 uncultured Enterobacterales bacterium | reverse complement strand
CTCAACCCGGTTCTCTTGTCGCGACGTTGCAAACACCGGCGTTCTCTTGTCATCACGCGGCCAAGGACGACCCCCACGCCACGCTTCCGAAACGCCGGCCTTGACGCACACCTCAAAGCAGGAACGGCACCAGCGCCCAGCGCTCCCGGGGATAGCCGGGGAAGGTCCTTCGGTACCACAGGTGGTGTTCGATCGCCCTGGGCACCAGGTTCGCGGCCGTGTACAGCGCAAAGGCCAGCCCGGCCGGGGACCAGGCGGCGATGGCAAAGCCCACCCAGATCAGCAGCTCGCCCAGGTAGTTGGGACAGGACACCCAGCGGAACGGGCCGCCAATGGGCATGCGGTAGCCCCCCTGCCCGGGCTGACGCAGGCCTCGCAGGATGGCATCGGACCAGCGGTTGAGCACGAAGCCGAAGGTGAAGATCGCTGCACCGACCAGGAACCGCGGATCCCACAACCAACCGACGGTCCAGGCCGGCCCCACCGATGTCAGCCAGGCGGCATTGAGCACCGAGCAGAAGGCGTTGTGGGCCAAGCCGAAGACCGCGACGAGCACCGGCGTGCGCCGGCTGGGATCCGCCCGCAGCCGCAACGGGTAGATGATCCCGCGGTGAACGTAGTGCAGCTGCCAGAGCCCCAGCAGCACCAGGGGCACGACGTCCCCGCGCCGGGCGCCCAGCAGGAAGACCACCGTGAACAGGAGCACCTGGGGCGACTCCCACACCAACCAAGCGAGCCGGGTTTCCATGGTGGGCCCCCAGCCTGCACGGCCGTGGCGGCCGTAGGGAGCACTCAGGAACATCAGGGCCAGGAAGCTGACCAAGGCCAGCACCAGGTAGGTAAGCAGGGCCAGGTCGAACCAAGGAGGGAAGTCGCCGAAGAAGCTCATGCTGTCGGTATCCGCCACCGCAGGGAGGAGGTGTTGGGGGACACAGCGCCCATTGCATCCTATTATTAGCAGGCCGCGCCCTCCAGGAGGTCCCATGACCCGCCGCATCACCCCCTTCCTCGTCCTCATCGCCGCCAACCTGTCCGTCGCATGCCCATCGTCCGACACCGGCGACAGCACGGCCGACAAGGCCTGCACCGCCCCCATCGACACCTGGACCGTGGGCGAGATCATCGACACCGAGGGCTGCGGCGTGCTCGCCATGATCGACGAAGCCGACACCCCCTGGGGCGGACCCTTCTACGTGCTGCGTGTCGAGGGCAACCACTACGAGATGGGCTACCAGCATGGCCGCTTGGTGGGACCCTACCTGCTGGACCTGTGGTGGACCTACATGGACTCCCTGGCCGACGAAGCCGGCCTGGGGTCGGCCGAGGTCATGGACACCGTGCTGGGAAGCATGATGGACACGGTCTGGGAGAGCTACTACGGCCCCAACACCCCCGAGATCTTCCACGACGAGATCCAGGGCTTCGCCGACGGCATGGAAGCCGCCGAGTTGGAGTACGGCGACAGCGACGACGATCTCATCAAGATGCCACGGCGCATCATCACGCTGATCGATCTGGCCATGTCGTCCCAGCTCAACTTCGACGATCTGGGCGGCCTCGCCGAGTACATCACCTCCGGCTACACCCAGGACCTCCTGGCCTACTACGGCGCCGACACCGCCAACATGAGCATCGACCCGGACGCCCAGCGCGTCGAGGACGATCTGCTGGGCTCGGCCGACCCACTGCACGTCTACGGTGGCCCCCTGCTGCAGTGCTCCTACTTCGCCGCCTGGGGCGACCGCACCGACGACGGCGGCCTGTACATGACCCGCAACATGGACTTCTCTTCGGACACGGGCATCTGGACCAACGCCGCGGTGGCGGTGTACGTGCCCGACGACGGCGTGCCCTACGCCAGCATCTCCTGGCTGGGCGCCAACCTGGGCATCCTGGCGGGCATCAGCCAGGAAGGCATCGCCGTGGGCGCGGTCGGCGCCGAGAGCCCCTTCGAGCGAATCAACACCGAGCCCGCCCTGCTCCGGGCCCGAGAAGCCCTCGAGAACTCCGCCAACCTCGACGACGCCATGCCCTACCTGATGAACGACGTCGGCGACGGCATCAACCGCGCGCCCACCATCGGCTACAACGCGCTGGTCAGCTGGGGAGATCCCCGCAACGACGGAGCCGACGCCCAAGCGGTGATCCTCGAGAGCAATGGCCTCGAGGCCGGCATCTTCCACCACAACAACGACTGCTCGGTGGACGAATCCCTGATCCGCTACGACCTCGACGGTGAGCCCACCTTGTGGACCCACGCCGACGACCCGGACGTGGTCAACACCGAAGCCGACGCCAAGGAGATCGATGGAGAAGGCAACGTGCGGCTCTTCGAGCAGGACGCCCACGGAGCCTACATCGAGGTCGAAGAAGGCGGCCAGCCCATCCAGACCGGCTACCCCCTGGACTGCGCCCTGTACCGCGGCGACGAAGCCATGGCCTACGGCGTGCGCATCCACCAGGCCGCGGCAAACGGCCCGATGCGCGACAACCCCGGCCTGATGATCGAGTCCAGCTCGTGGACCAAGCGCTACTGGCCCATGTACCAGATGACCGTGGCCTACCAAGACGGCACGGCCTTGGACTGGGACGGCGCAGAGCTCATCCCCGACAACGGCGGCGAGCAGGTCAAGATCGGTATGGACCAGACCGAGCTCGTCTCGCGCACCGCGGCCATGAGCAGCAACGTCTGGGACGTGGTCTACGACTGCACCGACCTGGCCATCCGCGTCAGCTACGAAGGCGGCACGGGCGACACCTGGGTGCGGGCCAGCGAGCAACCACCCTTCCTGGAGATCGACCTGAACGCTGTGTTCTTGACGGACTAGGCTGGGCTCAGTCCTCCACCACCAGCGCGTCCAGATCCCCAGGATTCAGCGTCCTGGCCAGCCGGAACCCCACCGCAGGGGACCGATAGCCCGGGCGGCTCCAGTTGCGATCTGCCACCCGGTGGAAGCGCGAGGCGTAGGACCACGAGCCACCGCGCAGGATGCGGGACCTGCCGCGGTCGGGGCCCCTGGGATCCCGCACTTGTTCAGCCGGGTAGTCACCCAACCAATCCCAGACCCACTCCCACACGTTGCCGCTCATGTCGTGCAGCCCCAGGGGGTTGGGAGCCAGCCCGGCCACCGGTCGGGGCTGCCCACCGGAATTGCCCACGTGCCAGCCAAGGGCGTCCAGCTCCCCTCCTCCCGCGTACCGGGCCTCTTGTCCGCCCCGCGCGGCAAACTCCCACTCAGCCTCGGAAGGTAGGCGATATCCGTCGGCGCCCTCGTCCCAGCGCACGGTGCCCCCAAAGCCGCAGAGGCCCTGGAAGCGATAGGCGGAGCGCAACCCTTCACGCACCGACAAGGCGTTGGCGAAGCGCAAGGCATCGCACCAGCTGACCCCGACCACCGGTAGGGACGAACCACTGGGCCCCACGGCGGGTAGCTCGCCCATCACCGCGCGCCACTGAACCTGGGTGACCTCGGTCGCGGCCATCCAGAAGGAACCCACCGTCACCTGGTGCCTGGGCCCCTCGTTGTCGAACCGCCCAAGCTCCTCCGCACGACTGCCCATCCAGAACCCACCCTCGGCCACCGCCACGAACCGCATGGTGGCCGCTGCATCCAACACGGAGTGAGCCGGGGGGAACGGGCGAGCAGGGCCGGGATCGCTCGATGACGACTCCGCGGAGTCCACGACTGGATGGCCGGCCACTCCTCCGCCAGCCGCCGCGGTCTGGATCCCGTGGTCCACCTGGCCCCACGGCTCGCCCTCTGGCGAATCCTCCGCGGCGCGAGAAGCAAGCGCCAGCGAGCTGTCGAGGGCGCCCGGTACGTCGGGAAGCCCCACGCCGTGCTCGATCGGACCGGGCTCGGCCGACGGCGTCGAGCCAGCCCCGTCGACCGACGGGTTGGGTTCCGGAGCGACGGAGGGCAGGAGCACCAGCACGCTCTCCTCCGTGATCCATGTTCCATCACCGGCGGGCCCGCCCCAGGTCGCCAATCGGTCGCCAACCTGTCGCACGTCCAGCTCGGTCGAGCCCAGGGTCAGCAGGGCCAAGACACCGGCGAGCGGAGAAGCCAGGCCCACGCCCAGACCCATGAGCAGCTCGAAGCTCTGCTCGAGGCGGGGCATCAGCGGTGAGACATTGGGGGTGGTCATGGTGTCGACTGGTGCAGTGTACTCTCGCGGCGGGAGTGTTGCCCTGTGGGAACGCTACCAACCAACAAGCTGGGAGCGTGCCGCGGCAGCCGCCAGAGGCTACGAACCCACTGCAGCCCCGCGGCTACGCCCTGGCCCCTCCATTCCCCCCCGCGAAAGCACGGCTCGGCGATGCGACCCTCCCTTGCGATCATCATCCTCCTGACCGGAACCCTCCTCGCCGTCGCCTGTACGGACCAGGCTCCCCACGAAAACGCCCCACGGGGACAACCCGCAGGTGAGGACGGGAAGCAGGCCCCGCCACCACCAGGGCCAGCCCCCGACCAGGCCGGGGGGAGCGCGCCTGGCGGCCAACCAGGAGCTGCCGGCGACGCCCCCGAGAGCGAGGGCGAGGGCGAGCAGCTACCCCAGCCCAGCGAGCGCT
>CAZVHW010000622.1:0-4578 GCA_964626835.1 uncultured Enterobacterales bacterium | reverse complement strand
CCTGCGACCAGCCCACCGGATACGTCAGCGACAACACCGACTGCGACGACGGTGACGCCGCGGTCAACCCCGCAGCCACCGAGTACTGCAACGGCATCGACGACGACTGCGATGGAGACATCGACGAAGACGACGCCAGCGACGTCGCCACCTGGTACGCCGACGCCGATGGCGACAGCTACGGTGACTCCAGCGTCACGGACACCGACTGCGACCAGCCCACCGGATACGTCAGCGACAGCACCGACTGCGACGACGGAGACTCCGCGGTCAACCCCGCAGCCACCGAGTACTGCAACGGGTACGACGACGACTGCGACGGTACCACCGACGAGAGCGACGCCGCCGACGTGAGCACTTGGTACGTAGACGCCGACAGCGACGGCTACGGTGGCGCCGCCCTCAGCCAGGAAGCCTGCGACCAGCCCAGCGGCTACGTCAGCGACAGCACCGACTGCGACGATGCCGACGCCAGCCAGTACCCGGGCGCCACCGAGACCTGCAACGGCGAGGACGACGACTGCGATGGTCTGACCGACGAAGACGACGCCAGCGACGTCAGCACCTGGTACGCGGACAACGACGGTGACGGCTACGGCGACGCACTGAACACCGACGTCGACTGCGATCAACCCACCGGCTACGTCAGCGACGACACCGACTGCGACGATGCCGACGCCAGTCAGTACCCGGGCGCGACGGAAACCTGCAACGGTGAGGACGACGACTGCGACGGCACCATAGACGAAGACGACGCCAGCGATGTCAGCACCTGGTACGGGGACGACGACGGCGACGGCTACGGTGACGCCGGCGACAGCGACATCGACTGCGACCAGCCCACCGGCTACGTCGCCGACGACACCGACTGCGACGATGACGACGCAGCGGTCTACCCGGGTGCGGTCGAGTACTGCAACGGCTATGACGACGACTGCGACGGCTCTGTAGACGAAGACGAAGCGTCGGACGTCGCCACCTGGTACGCCGACGACGACGGCGACGCCTACGGCGACGCCAGCGACACCCTCGAACAGTGCGACCAGCCCACCGGCTACGTCAGCGACAGCAGCGACTGCGACGACACGGACGGCTCGGTCTACCCGGGCGCCACTGAGTACTGCAATGGCTACGATGACGACTGCGACGGTTCCGTAGACGAAGACGACGCAGCGGACTCTTCGGTCTGGTACGCCGATGACGATGGCGACAGCTACGGCGACCTGTCAGACTCGGAGATCGATTGTTACCAGCCCACCGGCTACGTCAGCGACAGCAGCGACTGCGACGATGCCGACGCCAGCCAATACCCGGGCGCGACGGAGACCTGCAACGGCGAGGACGACGACTGCGACGGCACCGTCGACGAGGACGACGCGAGCGACGTCAGCACGTGGTACGCCGACTCGGACAGCGACAGCTATGGAGACGCCTCGTCCACCGACGTCGACTGCGATCAGCCCACCGGCTACGTCAGCGACAACACCGATTGCGACGACACGGACGCCTCGGTCAACCCCGCTGCCACCGAGTACTGCAACGGCATCGACGACGACTGCGACGGCAGCACGGACGAAGACAGCGCCGCGGACGCCAGCACCTGGTACGCCGACTCCGACAGCGACGGATACGGCAACGCCTCGGCTACCGACGTCGAGTGCTACCAGCCCACTGGCTACGTCAGCGACAACACCGACTGCGACGATGGCGACGCCGCCCAGTACCCAGGCGCCACGGAATACTGCAACGGCGAAGACGACGACTGCGACGGCTCCGTGGACGAAGACGGCGCAGCGGACTCTTCGGTCTGGTACGCCGATGACGATGGCGACAGCTACGGCGACCTGTCAGACTCGGAGATCGATTGTTACCAGCCCACCGGCTACGTCAGCGACAGCAGCGACTGCGACGATGCCGACGCCAGCCAATACCCGGGCGCGACGGAGACCTGCAACGGCGAGGACGACGACTGCGACGGCACCGTCGACGAGGACGACGCGAGCGACGTCAGCACGTGGTACGCCGACTCGGACAGCGACAGCTATGGAGACGCCTCGTCCACCGACGTCGACTGCGATCAGCCCACCGGCTACGTCAGCGACAACACCGATTGCGACGACACGGACGCCTCGGTCAACCCCGCTGCCACCGAGTACTGCAACGGCATCGACGACGACTGCGACGGCAGCACGGACGAAGACAGCGCCGCGGACGCCAGCACCTGGTACGCCGACTCCGACAGCGACGGATACGGCAACGCCTCGGCTACCGACGTCGAGTGCTACCAGCCCACTGGCTACGTCAGCGACAACACCGACTGCGACGATGGCGACGCCGCCCAGTACCCAGGCGCCACGGAATACTGCAACGGCGAAGACGACGACTGCGACGGCTCCGTGGACGAAGACGGCGAGGTCGTGGACGGCGACACCTACTACGCCGACGACGACAGTGACGGAACGGGCGACCCAGACGACACCACCGAGGCCTGCAGCCTCCCCTCCGGCTACGCCGACAACGACTGGGACTGCGACGACACCGACTCCACCGAGCCAGTGGTCGCCGACGCTACGTCCGGCTCGTCTTCGGGAGCTGGCACGATCTCCAGCCCCTTGGACACCGTCCAGGCCGCCATCGACCAAGCCTCCCAGTGCGTCATCGCCATGGCCGGCACCTATGCCGAGGCGGTCCACATGAACGGTGTCGACCTCGAGGTCACAGGGGTCGAGGGCGCGGACACCACCATCATCGACGCCACGGGCCTGGACGACCCGGCCTTCAGCATCGACTCGGGCGAGACCTCGGCCACCATCGTCTCCGGCTTCACCCTCACCGGTGACGGCCACCTGGAGACCGGCAGCACGTCGTACAGCTGCACCTCCATCATCACCTGCACCGACTACTACAACACGTACTGTGGTGGTGGCGCCTACATCAGCGGTTCCGATCCCACCCTCGAAGACCTGATCGCCGAGGGCAGCATCCTACCGGTCGCCTCCACCGTTGTCTCCTACCCCGACACCACCTACACCTACTCCTACGGCGGGGGCATGTGCTTCTTGGACTCCCAGGCCACGGTCTCGGGAGTCGAAGTCTGGTCCAACTACGCAGATCAGGGCGGCGGGATCTACATCGACGAGAACTCTTCCGTCACGGTCGATCAGACCTGGCTGGTGGACAACGAGGCCACGGACGGTGGGGCCTTCGAGATCGACGGTGGCTCGCTCACGGCGACCAACGTGGCCACGCTGTTCAACACGGCCAGCAGCCAGGGTGGAGGCGCGTACGTGATCGACGGCACCCTCGTGCTGGTCAACAGCTCCATCACCGGCGACGAGGCCGCCACGGGTGGCGGTGTCTACGCATCGGGCAGCTCCTCCTTCGTGCTCACCAACGGCATCGTCTACGGCTCCCCCAGCGGATACGGCTTGTACGCCGATTCCACGGCCAGCATGGACATCACCTACAGCGACGTCTACGGAAACAGCGCAGGGAACTTCTACGGCTTCAGCGATCCCACCGGCTCGTCCGGCAACATCAGCGCAGATCCGCTGTTCACGGCCTGGTCCGATGACGGCGACCCGTCCAACGACGACCTGGGTCTTCAGACCGGCTCGCCTTGCATCGACACGGGCAACCCCTCGAGCAGCTACGACGACGCAGATGGCACCACGAACGACATGGGAGCCTTTGGCGGACCGGGATCCGACTGGGACTGACGGCGCGCCCGCACAAGCAACACATCCTCGCTCCTCGAGACTGCACGACACCGTCGAGGAGCCCCACCCGTTTCCCGACGATAGATCGCTTCCTATTCGGACACTACCGGACCACCGCCGTCGCTCCACGCATGCGGTCGCGGATACCTGTTGGACCCCCTCACGGGCCTGGTCTATCCTGGCAGGTGTCGTCGAGTGTCAACAAATGTCACCGCGCCGCGAGGTGTCATGATGTCGTTCCGCATGTCTCCCGTCCTCTGCCTTCTGGCCGTCCTTTCCCTGGGCTGCCCACCCGAAGACCCCAACATCAAGGATGACTCAGCGGAGACGGTCTTCGTCGACGCCGATGGGGACGGGTTCACCACCGACGAAGACTGCGACGACTCGGATCCAGGGGTCTACCCTGGAGCAGACGAAGAGTGCGACGAGGTCGACAACGACTGCGACGGCGAGGTCGACGAAGGAAGCGACAATACCTACTACGGTGACGTGGACGGCGATGGATACGGCGACGCCGCGATCACCATCCAGGCCTGCGAGGTCCCGGAGGGGTACGTCGAGAACGCCGAAGACTGCGACGACGCGGACGCCGCGCAATACCCCGGGGCCGACGAATACTGTAACGAAGAAGACGACGACTGTGACGGCACCATCGACGAAGACGACGCTGTCGACGCCCCCACTTGGTACGGCGACGGTGACGGCGACACCTACGGCGTGCCCGACGACACCGCCGTGGCCTGCGAGCCACCCTCCGGCTACACCGCCACGGATGACGACTGTGACGACGAAAACGCCACGGTCCACCCGGGGGCTGACGAGTACTGCAACGGCATCGACGACGACTGCGACGGAGAGA
>CAZVHW010000621.1:0-4584 GCA_964626835.1 uncultured Enterobacterales bacterium | reverse complement strand
CTTCCCGGCCTTCCAGGCGAGCAGGATCCCGGTCGTGGTGGTCCTCCCGGAGGGGCAGGACCCGTTCGATGCTGGTCTGGTGGCCGGCATCTCGGGATTCTGCGCCGAGGTCGGGGCGCTCGAGGGGGTCATCGACGACCACGAGCCCGCGCTGCGCGCCTTCCTGGATCGAGAACCCACGTTGCGCGGTGAGGTCGTGGACGCGTCCGACGGTGGGCCGCTCGAAGCCACCGTCACACCTCGGGGAGGACAAGGCGTGGTGGCGGGCCCGGACGGCCGATACGCGCGCTGGCTCGAGGAAGGGGACATCACGCTGGAGGTGAGCTACCCCGGCTTTCAGACCCAGTCGATGCAGCTCTCGATCCTGCCCGACGAGCACCGCATCCTGGACTTCGAGCTCGAGCCCGATTCGCTCCTCGACCTGCGTCCAGACACGATGATCCTGAGCTGGGGAGACCAGGAGCGGGATCTCGTTCTCCCCGGTATCGAGGACACCAGCGTGACCCTGTGGCGGCCCGGGTTTGCCTCCGCCACCGTCGGGGGCGTGTCGGGGCGCTACCCGATCACGACGAGCCACCTCGCGCCCGGGCCATGGGGGGTTACCGCCCAAGCTGGAAGCCTTCCACGAGCCTTCTTCGTCGGGGAGCGGGACGATCGGGTGGCCATCCACGGCGCCGAGCTTGCCAAGGGAGAGCTGGCCATCACCGGCCGAGGATTCGGGGCCGGGACACGGGCGTGGGCTCTCTCCGGACACGCGCGCTCCATGACGGCGCTCGAGGTCTTGGAGGAATCGTCCGACCGGATCACCCTCGACGCTGCCATGCTGGGCGGGCTGGGCGAACCCGTCGATCTGCTCGTGGTGTCGAGCGGTGCGCAGCTAGCGGTCGTCGACCTGGCGGGTGGCGCGTCGGTGGACAGCGGGGAGCCGAACGACACACAGTTCCCCCCTTCGGACAGCGGGGATTCGGGTTGGTCTTCCACCGTACCTGGAGGTGGCGGCTGCGGTTGCACGTCCACGGTGTCCGGCCGGGTTGCTCCGCCGTTGTTCCTGGTTACCCTCGCTTGCGCAGCCGTCGTCCGTCGTCCCAGGCGGAACCTCCACCGCCCTGGCTTGTCGGACGGATCCTCATGGCGTGCGCAGCGCGTCCCCAAGCGCCTGCGCCCGTCGGACTCATGGAGCCAGCATGCCTAGCCCTCGTCGCTCGACGACGCTTCTCCTCGCCTCTGTTCAGCTGGTCGGTGCGGTCGCGCTCTCGGGCTGTGGCGAAGAGAACTTCGGCGAAGCCAGCTTCTACGACAACGTCTACGACGCCTACTCAGACTGCCGCGAATCCGAAATCAGGTTCCTCACCGGCAAGCACGGCGTCCAGACCGCCTTCGACGAGTGCGGTAGCAACAACTTCGGCACGTTCTCCTGGTCGCCAGACGGTATCCAGCTCTACTTCCAGGTCACCCACGCCGGACACGTGCTCCACGGCGAAGACAAGACCATCATCACGGTTCCCACGCCATTGCCGGTGAGCAATGGCGTTTGGCTCGATTCGGATCGCCTGGTCTTCATTCTCCCCCAGCCCGAGGCGGGAATGCCCGGCCTTCGTGTCGCAACCTACGACCACCGCAAGACCACCACCAAGGCCGTGGACACGCAGATCGAGCAGCCCTCCATGCTCCAGCGAGGCGCCGACGAGCAGCACGTGTTCGTCACCGCTCTGGACGCCCAAGGGGCCCGACGGCCCTATACCTTGGATATCGGTACGGGCGCCGCGCAGAGGGCCTTCGAGTGGATCGAGCAGCCTGTCGCCACCTTCACCTACCAGCCCGATCTGGGCATGGTGACCTGGGGAGCCGAGGGCCGCGTGCACTTGGCGGGTGTCGATGGGGAGGACCGAACCACCCTCGAAGACGCGCAACGCGCAGTCGTCCACCCAGAGGGCCGCTGGGTGCTCCTGGAGCGCCCGGGCGCTCCCGTGTCCAACTTCGATCAGACCGCCTGGGACGAGATGTCGGACGAAGCGCGCGAGCGCGCCGAGCGCCGACGCGACACCTGGGCGGAGCGGCTTCCCGACTGGGCCGACACCGAGACACGGCCGCCCTCCATGGACCTGTACGACCTCGAGAGCGGCCAGCGATATCGGTTCACGGAGTTTCAGGGTGACCACTTCGAGTGGTATCAGGCGCGCAACCACTTCTGCTCGTTCCGTATGTGGGGCATCGAGGAGAAGGAACTCAACAAGAACATCGCCTTGGTGGACCTCACCGACCGCATGAGGTTGCTCGAGCGAGGCACGTATCCACAGGGGATCGAGCTGGTCCAGGCCGTGCCGGCGACGCCGGCCGACGACGCGGTACCGGTCCAGCCGGCCGACGACGCGGCATCGGCCCAGCCGGCCCAACCGGCCGAGGGGCCAGAGCAGGAACCCGCTGCGGAATAGCTCGCGCCGCTACAGGTCCAGGCAGGTGGCGATTTTCTTGGCGACACCGCGCGAGAAGACGACCCCTCGTTCCCCGGGTTGCCCACAGTGCTCCTCCCCGTCGACCACCACACAGGGCGAGAGCGCGCGTCCGTCGGGGGGCGCGATTCCCGCGATGTCGATGACACAGGAAGTCAGGCCCCGAACCGAGAACAACCGAACCCTGAAGCTCTCGATGCGGAAGTCCAGGCGTGAGGCGAGGTCGCTTCGATAGCTGGCGAGTGCCACCGTGATGGGGGCCAGGTCGGACAGCCGGATCGTGTCAGCCTGGGCGTGGACTGGCACCAGGATGGCATCGGGTTCGATCTGCAGCTGGATGATACCCGTGTGCGTTTCGCTGTTGAAGGAGACCTGGATAGGGGCCGGATCGGCGTGGTAGCCGTGCATGGAGCGACCTAGTTGCTCCGTGGCCTGGGTGTCGGAGAAGAAGGTGCGGTGCAGCGGTGCTACACCCGCAAAGGTCAACTCCACGTCGACCGCTGGCGAGCCAGGTGGAGGCGGGGGGGGCAGGAGCAGGTTGGTCGGGTAGAGTCGGGCTTCGGCCTCTTCTCGGCTGGGCTCTGACTCCAGCGGGCCCCGACTGGAGTCGGGCTCGGCGATGTCGCAACCGCCGAGGGCGAGCAGCACCGCGGCTACCTGGTGCGCGTTGGCAGCAATCCGTGGCGTCGCTTGGTCTCCTTGAGGGCCTGGGCGAAGGCGATCTCGTAGTCCACCGTGCCCTCAGAGACGTTCTTGATCAAGGTCCTGGCCTCGTCGCGGAGAGCCCGTTCGTCCACGTCGAAGCTGCGAATGATGTCGAGGGTCTTGCGGAAGAGGGCCTCGTCGTCCGCGTAGACCTCTTGGACGAAGTTCGACATCATGAAGTTCTCGACGAACTGACGAGAGAGGTACTTCTTGACGCTCTCGCCCGTGGGATGCCCCCACTCCTCGGCGATTTCGCTCCGAACCTTGGAGTAGCGGTCGTATGGGATGGCCCTGCTGGACATGGTGTCCTTGACCGCGTCTCGGAGATCGAGATCTCGGCTGAGGAAGGTCTCCATGATGGCGATCAGGTCTTGCTCTGCCTCGGGGCGGTCCTCGAGCTCGACATCGATGTCGCCGTCTTCACAGAGGCGCTTGATGACGCCATTCGAGATCACTGGGATGCGCGTGCGGTAGAGCCTCAAGCGAACCTCCCGGCGCTGCGTGTTGTAGGGAACCTCTGGGGCTCCTCCGATACGAACCCGGATTCGGGCCGCTCGCAGCCAGACCGTCTAGCCTGCCACAGCCGTGCTGGCGAGCACGGATCAGGTCGAGATTCGTGTCCCGCTGATTCGAACGTCGATGATGCAGTTGTTGGTGGTGAACTCGTCGTCGTCCACCTCGGCCTCGATGGTGGCGGTGACGGTCCGCTGGGCGTCATCGGTCATGATGATGCCCGCGCCTGATACCGCCACGGAGGCGCTCTCGTAGGTCTCCGAGCCGCTGAACCAGAAGCTCCAGGAGGAATCCACTCCACCCGAGAAAGCCATGCCGGAGCTGAAGGTGAACGTGAGCTGCAGTGGTTGTTCTCCGGAGATGCCAAGCGCGCCTGGCATCCAGCCGGTGACATAGGGGATCTCTTCCTCACACGTGCTCGACGTGCTGACGGAGTCGTGGAAGAACTGATATTGGCCGGTGATGTCAGGGGCATCCTCGGTCCACCAGCCGGAATCGGAGGGCTCCGGGTCGTCACACCCGTACATCAGGAACGAGAGCAGCAGGGCGGCGCGGGAGCTAACCATTGGCCCGGGGCTAGCCGCCGAGCACAGTGAAGGCCTGCTGGAGCAGGGCGATGTCCAGCGTGTTGCCATCGAGGTGCTTGGGCAGCGGACGGGACAGATCCGAGCGGGGCACGAAGCGCTCTTCGATCTTGTCCTCGAGGAAGCGCCGATAGGCTTCCGGGAGGTTGTCTCCGCAGGGGTACTCGTGGACGTCGAGGAGGTGAACCGCGTAGCGGTGGCCGAAGAGCACGCTGTTGGTTTCGGTGATGTAGACGTAGTAGCCCGTAAACATGAAGCCGAAGTCAGGCAGCGTGCGCGACCGCCTGCCCGAGCGCACCTTCTTTGCGCCGTCTGCGCCTTTACCCTGAACC
>CAZVHW010000620.1:0-4597 GCA_964626835.1 uncultured Enterobacterales bacterium | reverse complement strand
CCCCCTCTTCCCCAACCGCACCAACGTGCAGTTTGCCCGGGTCCGGGCGCCAGACCACATCGAAATTCGCATCCACGAGCGTGGGGCCGGCCCCACCTTGGCCTCCGGGTCAAGCGCCTGCGGCGTAGCCGCCGCCGCCGTTCGCACCGGCCGTACCGGACGCAAGTTGCGCATCCAGGCCCCCGGCGGCGACCTGCACGTTCAGGTGGGACACGACTGGCAGCTGCACCTCGAAGGTCCGGTGGAAGAGGTGGGCAGGTTCCAGCCTTCGGCAGCGTTCGTGGAGCGCCTGCGGAAGGCCTGATTCCAGTGGCCAGTGGGTCCGGGCTCACAACCCCGGAGCACGTACCCAGCCTGCCCCGCCTCCAGAGGATATGCTCCTCCCCCATGGAGGCCCCATGCGGCTGCTGCTCGTGCGCCCACCAGCGCGAAACACCATCGAAACCGAAGTGCCCAAGGCGGTCGAGGCCGAGAACACCTCCTACCCGCCCCTGGCCCTGCTGGCTCTGGCGACCTGGCTGCGCCAGCACGGCGATCACGAAGTGTCCATCCTGGACGCACAGCTCGAAGATCTCGAGCCTCGAGCGATCACCCAGCGCATCCAAGAGTGGAGAGCCGACGTGGTGGGCATCACCACCTTCACCGTGCAGCTGGTGGACGTTCTGCGCACCGTTCAGGCAGCCCGCGCGGCCCCCACGGTTCGCCACGTGGTGCTTGGCGGCCCTCACTGCAACGACTTCCCAGCCGAAACACGGAACCTTCCCGGCATAAGCGCCGTGGTGCGCGGCGAAGGCCAGCGACCCCTGAAGGCCCTCCTGGACGCTTGGCAGGCGGGCCAGGAGCCTCGGGGAATCCCCGGTGTGGTAGCCCATCCGGACGATCCACCGGCCGACCACGTGACACTCTCCGACGACCTGGACAGCTACCCGATCCCCGACCGAACCTTGGTGGACTACCGGCGCTACACCGGCCTGCTGGGCAGCGGCGGGCTCTTCACCACGGTGGTCACCAGCCGGGGCTGCCCCCACCAGTGCACGTTCTGCAACACGCCACGCCTGAAGTTCCGCAGCGCCTCGCCCGCCCGCATCTGCGACGAGCTCGAGGCCTGCATCGCGCTGGACATCCGCGACATCTACTTCGTAGACGACACCTTCAACGTCACGAACAAGCGAGTGCACGCTCTCTGCGACGAGATCTTGGCGCGCTGCCTGATCCTGTCCTGGACCGTCCGCATGCGCGTCAACGGCGTAGACCGCCCCCTCATCGAGAAGATGAAGCGAGCAGGCTGCACGCGCATCCAGTTCGGAGTCGAACAAGGCACGGATGACGGCCTGCGCCGCCTGCGCAAGGGTGTCACCATCCTCGAGGTGGAGCGCGCCTTCGATATCTGCCGAGGCCTGGGCGTAGGAACCGTGGCCTACTTCATGATCGGCACACCCACCGAGCGCGGCCGCCTCGATGTACTCCGGACCATCCGCTACGCCATCCGGCTGCGGCCCGATTTCGTCATGTTCAACATCCTCACCCCATTCCCGGGAACGCGGTTGTTCGACGAGGGGGTAGAAGAAGGCGTGCTGAAACTCGAACCCTGGCTCGGCTTCATGCGCGATCCCCGGCCCGACTTCCGCGCCCAGGTCTGGGACCAGCACTTCAGCCGCGACGAGCTACGCGAGCTGCTGGCCCTGGCCTACCGCTCGTTCTACTGGCGGCCCCGCTTCGTGTGGGGTCAGGTAAAAGAGCTGCGCAATCCCCGTGACCTGATGCGCAAGGCTAAAGCCGGCCTGCGTCTGCTCACCGATCGGTAGGCCCCATGAACTCCACCAAGGTCCTGCTCGTCGGCATGTACGGCATCGAGAACAGCGGTGTCCGACACCTGGCTTCCATGCTGCGCGAGCGTGGCGGCCATCACGCTGACATCCTGTTCTTTCGAGACTGGCGCAACAACGAGGTGGCCTGGCCTTCGGACGCCGAGTACCAGCTCACGCTCGACCACGTGCGGGAGCATGGCTATCGGCTGGTCGGCCTGTCGTTCGGCTCCCCCTACTGGCGCATCGCCATCGAGCTCACACGCCGCCTGAAAGCGGCTCTCGGCGACGACGTAATGGTGCTCTGGGGCGGCCTCCACACCACGCTGGTACCCGAGGACTGCGTCGAGCACGCCGATGCCTTGATCATCGGCGAAGGTGAGTACCCCCTTCTCGAGCTGGTAGACCGCCTCGAAGCCGGTGAGCCCTGGCACGACGTCCCCAGCCTGTGGACCCAGGGCGCCGACGGTGAGGCAATCCGGAACCCCATCCGGCCCCTCATGAAGGACCTGGACGATCTGCCGTTCCGCGTGCTGGGGGGCGACGGCATCTGGATCATCGACGGCGACCGCAAGCGCGAGGGCGACCCCCTCGTCAAGCACCACGAGTTCCGCATCTTCGCCAGCCGAGGGTGCCCCTTCAGCTGCGCCTACTGCTACAACAGCTCGCTCAAGGCCATCTACCCAGACGGGGGCAACCTCCACCGCCGACGCTCGGTGAAGTCGGTGATGGACGAGCTGCGCCTGGCCCGCCGTTTGATCCCCAACATGCGCTGGGTCAAGTTCGATGACGACACCTTCGTCTTCCCCAAGCGCTGGCTCACGGAGTTCTGTGAGGCCTACGGTGCGGAGTTCTCGGACCTGCCCTTCGACTGCATGATCACCCCCGAGGTGGTCCGACGCGACAACCTCGAGATGATGATGGCCGCGGGCCTGCGCGGGGTCCAGCTGGGCATCGAGGCGGGCAGCGACCGTGAGCAGCGCGAGGTCTACGAACGCACCAGCACCGTCGAGCAGGTCCTGGCCTTCGACCGCATGAACGCCGAGCTGGGCCTGGACGTCAAGTACGACGTCATCATCGACAACCCCCTCGCGATCACCTCCGACAAGGAGGCCCTGTTTCATCTACTCATGGACATGAAGGGCCCCTACAAGATCTACCTGTACTCCCTGACCCTGTTCCCCAAGAGCGGCGTCACCCAGAAGATCATCGACGCGGGGTTGGCCACCGAGTGGGACGTAGAGGGCCACGCCACAAAGAGCTTCCACCAGTTCCGGGTCAGCATCGATTGGCCCCGCTCGAACGAGGACACCTACTACCTGGCACTGTTGATGATGGTGAACAAGCAGTTCATCCCCAAGAAGCTGCTGTGGCACTTCCACGGATCGACATTCTGGCGCCAGCACCCCCGCGTCCTGCTCGAGATCGCCGGCGCCGCCAATCTGGTGCGCATGGCCCGCATCGCTGCCGAGATGCTGGTCCGCGGTGAGCTCTCCTGGCAGAAGGTGCGCGAGTACTCGAACATCCGGAAGATGATCAACCAATAGGCGACAGCCACTTACCGCTCCGCGACGAGGTGACGCATGCGATTCGCACTCATCCTCCCCCTGGCCCTGCTCCCACTCTTCGCTTGCGGGGACGACGATCCCAAGGGGAACGACACCAGCCCGCCGTCCGACACGGACACGGACACGGACGCCGACACAGACACGGATGCCGACGCAGACGCGGATGCAGACACCGACGCAGACGTTGACCTCAGCATGAACATCCTGTTCATCGGGGACGACTACACCTCCCGCAACGACATGACGCAGATGCTCGCAGACCTGGTCGGGGGCGACCCCAAGGCCCTCCCGATGGAGGTGGAGACCACCGCCCGCACCGCCTGGACCATGGCGGACTACCTGGAAGACGAGGGCTTGATCAAGGCCATCAGCTCACACCGCTACACCCACGTGGTGCTGCAGGAACAACCGGACAGGCTGATCACCGATCCCAAGAACGCCATCCGGGACGTGATCCAGATGGCCCAATACGTACTCGACGCCGGCTCCGCTCCCGTGATCTTCGAGACCTGGGGCCGGCAGGATGGCAACAAGGACTACGCTGATTTCGCTGAGTACGGGGTCGAGTCCTACGAGCAGATGCAGGCGCAGCTGCGCCAGACGAGCTTCGTCATCGCCGCCGAAACCAAGGGCCTCTACGTTCCCGTGGGCGATGCCTGGCAGCTCACGTTGAACACCTACCCCGACCTCGGGATCTACTCCGAAGACGGAAGCAAGCCCTCTCGATTGGGTAGCTACCTGGCCGCCTGCACCTTCTACACGCGCCTCGAGCCCCTCCGCCTCGACCCGGACAACCGCCCCAAGGACATGAGCATCCACGACGCCGACAAGCTCCAGGCCATGGCTCGCGAAACGGTGGAGGCGCTGGAGAGCGGCCCGGACACGGGCGAACCGCCGGAGTAGCCCCCGCTAGTAGACGTTGTAGCGCTTACGATTCGCCTCGTGCTCGCGCCCGTTGCGAGCCCAGTGCACCTGGCCGTTGCTGTCGTGAAGATAGTACCAGTACTCGGTCTCCACCGGCGCCACGGAGGCCTCGAGGGACTCGATGCCGGCATTGCCGATGGCCGTCGGAGGCAACCCAGGCCTCGAGCGAGTGTTGTAGACGTCGTCGGGGTCCTTGAGCTGCCGGATGAAACCCGAGCGGTCGTTCCAGTTCTCGAGGGTGTAGTGGCTGGTGGCGTCGATGCCCAGGTTCCAATTCCCTTCGAGCCGCTTGTACAGGAT
>CAZVHW010000619.1:0-4624 GCA_964626835.1 uncultured Enterobacterales bacterium | reverse complement strand
GCTGGGGGTGGGACCGGGCGATCTGGTCACGGCCATGGTGACCACCGACCAAGGCATGACCAACGCCATGGATCTCGAGGTGGCGGGTCTGACCCGCACCGGTTCCCTCGAGCTGGACGCAACCATCGCCAGCATGCCCCTCTCCTCGGCCTTGGCGCTCACCGACGCGGACCAGGCGGACCTGCTGGTCCTCGCCCTGCACGACACCTCGCGGACCGACCAGGCCCTGGCGGCCACGCAGCGGGTGCTGGAAGCAGCCGACATCCAAGGCCTCGAGGCCCGCCCATGGAAAGAGCGGGCGGCCTACTACATCGCGGTCAAGGCCCTGTACGACCGCATCTTCGGCATCTTCCAGGTGCTGATGGTGCTGGTGGTGGTGCTCTCCTTGACCCAAGCGGTGGCGGCGGTCGTCACCGAACGCCGCAGCGAGATCGCCCTGCTTCGGGTCGTGGGCCTTCGGCGCCGCCAGGTGGTGGGCTGCTTCGTGGCCGAAGGTGCCATGCTGGGCCTGCTGGGCTGCGGGCTGGGTGTGCTGGGAGCATGGGCCGTGGCCTGGATCGTCCAGCAAGCCGGCGGCATCCCGATGCCTCCACCGCCCGGGTACACCGTGGGCTACGCCGCCCAGTTCGTCTTCGACGCCCTGGGCTACGCGATCGTGCTCCCCGCCACGGTCCTGGCGGCCATGGTGGCCTCGGCCGTGCCGTCCTCTCGGGCCGCCCGGGGGGCGCTGTCTCGCACCCTGGCCGGCTTGGGACTGCTGGTCGCCATGGGGCTCGCAGCCCGACCGGCCCATGCGGACGAGTTGGCGGATGCCCAGGCGCTTCTGGCCGGTTCGGACGCCCAACGCGCCGTGCCGTCGGACCAGCTCTGTCGGGTGGACGTGGAAATCCAGGACCCCAAGACCACCGTGGGCTGGCGCCTGATGTTGCTCGGAGACCACACCCTGGCGGTGACCACCACCCTCGATCCCGGCAAGCGGCAAGCCGTGCTGCAACAAGACGGCACCACCTGGTACCAGACCGAAGCCATGCGCCGGCCTCTGCAGGTCAGCCCCCGCCAACGCATCCAGGGGCAGGTGGCCGTGGCAGAGCTGCTGGCCCCCCGTCTCGAAGCCAGCTGGACGCCCACTGGCCTGGCAGACGGCGAGCTGACCACCGTCCAGGTCACGGCGATCCCAGGGGGACCGAGCGCCTACGGTAGCGCGGAGTTGGACTTCGACACGCTAGGCTTCCTCGTCCAGGCACGCTATTTCGCAGCCAGCGGCAAGCTGGTGCGCACGGCAGACTGGCGGTGGAGCGAGGGAGCCCTCACAGGCGTGGAGGTCGGCGATCCCGTGCGGCCCGATCGTTTCACTACCGTGTGGACCCAGCGCCCCGTCTGCGAGCCAGGCGAGTGGTCCGTGACCCCGGACGAAATGCTCCAGGCCGCCATCGGGCTAGCAGAATAGGACTTCGAAAGTAGCTCGAGAGGTGAAGCATGAAGATCCTGCTGGGATGCCTGCTTCAACCAGCCACCGGAATGTTCCGAGTCACTCTGCGAGGCCATCCTGCGCTCGGATCTCGAGCTCGCGTGGACCGCCCTGGTGGAGCCCACGGCCGACCTGGACAACGAACTGGTGGCCCTGATGAAGCGAGCTGGCTGCACCGTGACCACCTGCTTGCTGGGTTCGGTGGAGCAAGGCATGCAGGAGCGGCTGCGCCGACCTGGAGGCATGCCCGAGATCGCTCGCGCCTGCCAGCTGCTCTACGACCTCGAAGAGGGCGTCGTCACCCCCGACACCGACATGCTCGAGCCCCAGTTCCACCTCTCCCCCCACGTGGACCGGGACTGGCTGAAGGCCCGCAATCGCGGCCTACAAGAAGCGGCGCATGCCCGCACTCTGGCAGTGGACCCGGCTCATCTCGCGCAGCATCGCCGTACGTTTCTGATCAGCCGCGCACGACCCGAACCTCGAGATCGTAGGTGGTGCTCTCGCCGTCGGCGCCCTCGAGGGTGATGCGCAGCTTGTGGGCGCCCTCGGCGCCTTCGGAGCGCCACCGCACGGTGACGCGCCCGCTACGGGGTTGCAACACTACCGAGTCTTCGAACAACACCACGCCTTCGGCATCCAGCGCCTGCACGCGAGCGCTGTGGACCTCGAAGGTGGCGGAGAGCTGCGCCACACTGGCGATCAGGTCTACCGAGGCCTTCTCGGCCTCGCCCTGCTGGTTCTCGGTGGCGAAGCGCCAGGCCATGGCCACGTCCACGCCCTCGGTGTAGCCATTGGCGAAGCGCGCCAACACCTGGCAGCTGGCTTCGGTGATGTCGGATCGGCGGGGCAGGGTGATCGTACGAGTGCTGCGGGCCGGCACGTCGGGAAACTCCCAGCTCAGCTGCTGGTCCCCCACCTCGCACTCCACCCACATGGCCGCCTGGTGGTTCAGGGACTCGAAGCGCAGCTCGGGCTTCATTTCCGGCGTGAGCACGGGGTCGTAGGTGGCCTCGAGCTCTGAGCCATGCCTCGAGCACGTCACGCAGCACCAGGGCGACCTGCCGCATGGAGAAGGGCCTGTACAGCACCTGTCGGAAGCCGTGGTTGGCGTAGTCGGACATGATCGGCTCGGCTGAGTAGCCGCTGCAGACAGCACGTCCCGCGCCCGCTAGCCCGTGGCCGTGTCCTCGCCTTTCTGCCCTTGCTCGGGAGCTTCGCGCGCGGCCTTTGCCTTGGCGATCGCCTCGGCCCGCTTGCGGCCCTTGCCTACCTCGATGGGCTTGCGGTGGCCGCCCCAAAGCTTCTCGGCGCCCGCCGCCACGCCACCCACGGCGACGCCCCCGACCAACGCAGATGCCGCGATGGCGAACACGACTTCCTGGTAGTCGTCCAAGGGTGTGACCCCATCGCGCAGGAACAGGGCGAAGAAGGCCAGCAGACCGATATCGCCAGAGATGCGGTCGGTACCGTAGCGGGTGTCCACGAACACGCCTAGCAGACACAGAACCACGATGGCCGGCCAGATGAGCGTGGTCGGAAAGGGCGCCTTGACCACCGCAGTCTCGATGGCGATGGCAGCCTTGCCGGTCCAGTTGGTGACCGTGACCGTGAAGACGCCGTCGCCCGCCAGATCGAAGCGGTCTTGGACGTCTTCGCCCCACTTGCCGCCTTTCTTGGCCGTGGCGTCGGTGATGCCCTGCCCCCCCTGGATGTCGATGTCCGGGCCAGACTTGGCGCTCTTGCGCTTGAAGGTGCCGTCCACCTGCTGGGTCCAGCCCGCGCCATCCAGAGACAGAGCGTACGCCGTCTTGGCGGACTGCTCTTCGTCCTCTTCGTCCACGGCGTCGGAGAGGGTGGCGGTGACCAGCAGTGCGTGGCCTGGGCCGGGTGCGCGGATCTCCACCTTCTCCTTCTCGCCGTAGACCAGCTCGGAGCTGATGGGTTCGCCGGGCTCGATGGCTTGGCGGCCGATGGCGATGGGCATGGCACAGGACAACACGAGCAGCAGCCAGGCCAGCATGGGCGCGTCTTTTTGGCCCATCAGGCGACGGCCGGTGGTGACCAGGACCGCGACCACGACACCCACGATGATGAGCATGGTCATGGGATTCCGTCTCCAGGGCTGGGGTTCGAAGCGGCCTGACTCTAACCCGAAGCGCGGGTTAGGCTCCCTGGAACCCGAAGCGCGGGTTAGGCTCCCTGGTCACGAACGTTCTACGAACCCAGGGATTCCACCCATGCGAAAGCTCGAGTTCCTCGCGCTCCCAAGCGCCGCCCTCGCACTGCTCACTCGCGCCGGCATCGCCCTCGCGCAAGAAGACGTCGTCACCCTCGAAGACACCGAGCTGTTCTGCGTTGGCGACTGCTGCCCACCCACCCTCGCCCAGAAAGTCTTCATCGGTGCAGGCACCGTCGTGCTGGCGGTTGTCTGCTTCTTCCTGCTGGTGCGCATCTTCGAGCGCCGGGCCATCAAGAAGGGCACCAACGCCCTGGTGGGCCGCCACATGGGCATCTCCCTGTCCATCCTGCTCACGCTCGCGGGCCTGGCCGGGCTCATCTTCGCCATCACTGGCTGCTTCCCGTTCCAGATGCTCATCATCCTGGGAGTGGTCGGCGCCCTCTGGCTCATCCACCTGCTCTACGCCTTGCTCGCGGTTCGATAGGAGAACCCCATGTCCGATGGCTACAGCGCCGGCAGCGCATTCCAACAGTCCGTCGATCACGACAGCTACGTGCAGCGTCTGCGCGAGTTCGCCGACTCCCGAGAGCACGGCTACTACCCGCCCACCATCCTGGTGGGTCTGGGGGGCACCGGCGCCAAGGCCCTGCAGCACCTGCGCCGCATGCTGCTCGAGCGGCTGGGCACGGTCGAGCTGCCGGGTGTGGCGTTCCTGTCCATCGACACCGACACCGCCTCGGTGCGCCCCGCGGCCACCGAGCGCGAGGGCACCCACCCCTACGACGAGCTCATCGCGTTTAGGCAAGAAGAACGCCTGGACGTCAAGGCCAACTTCTCGACCATCCTCGAGAACATGGCCCAGCACCCCCACATCCGCGAGTGGTGGGACGAGTCCATCCCCATCACCAAGTCCTTCAACCTCGAAAAGGGCGCCGGCCAGCTGCGGCCCCTCTCCCGCCTGGTCTTCTTCGAGA
>CAZVHW010000618.1:0-4628 GCA_964626835.1 uncultured Enterobacterales bacterium | reverse complement strand
GATCGTGAACGCGTCCCCTGGTGTCCGCAGGGGGCTGTGCTCAGGTCCGCGGCCAGCGAATGCCGAAGCCAGGGATTCCGCTCGGTGCGGTTCCTGGTGGTCGATGCCCTGTGGCGACGTCTCGGGTGTCGCTCGGGCCGGGGTCGGCTCGCGGACTCGGGCCAGCGCCGGGTCGTTCTCGAGGGCGGCTGGGCCTTGTCCGGGTTCTCGAGGCTGGTGGTCGGCCCAGGAGCTCGGGGAGCTCGTCGGGTTGGGCTCGGAGTCTCGGGCCTGGGCAGGCTCCGGTCTCGTGACGGTCGCTGCTTCGGACGATTCGGGTCCTGCGCTGGCCGGCGACCGCGCTTGCTGCTCTCGAACGGGTCGCTGGTTCGCCGGGGACCGTGCCGGGGGCCCGCTCTTCGTCGGATGTCGAGGGGGACGATTTCGCGACTGGTCGGCTCCCTGGGTCGGGCTGGCCTTGCTCGAGGCTCGACGAGAGTTCTCGGACGTCGAAGAGCTCGAGGCTCCGCGCTTCGTGAGGCCGCTCGCGCGCGAGGATTCCGCTTGGCGTGGATCGGGGGCCCCCCTCGCCGGGGTGCTCGTCTTTGCGCCTCGAGAGGCAGGCTCCGCTTCCCTTCGCGCGGGGCGCGGCCCGCCCTCCTCGCGCATGAACCGGGCGAAGCCGGTCTCGGGGGCTTGGTTCGAGGCGCTGGCGCCGGACTTCGCCGGCGCCTTGGCGGTGGTCACTGTTCATCACGGCGCCTGACCTTCGGCTGCAGCCAGTGCTGGTGTGGAAGCGAACAGGTTGGCCAGCGCCGCGGCCTCTTCCGGTTCCATCTCGGCCAGGACCTTGCCTGCCTTCATGCGGCTCATGCGCTCCAGCACCTTGATGGAGATCTCGGTCTCGGTCTCGGCCAGGATGGCTGCTGCGTCCTTGGAGCGCATGCCCTCGAACATCCTCACCAGACCCGTGACGCGGGCCTCCTGGGCTTCGTCGAGGCTGGAGAGCTGGGTACGCATCTCCTCTCGAAGGGCCTGGAGCTCGGTCACGCGCTCCTCGAGCTTCTTCTCCGCCAGCTTCAGGTCCGCTTCGCGGGCGGCCAGCGTGGCTTCACGGTGGTCGAGGGAGCGCTCCTTCTGCTTCAGCTTGTCCATCAGCCAGTTCATGCCTTCGCTGGTGGGGCCCATGTCGGTCAGCGGTGTTGCGGCGCTCTCCTCGGTGTCCGTGGCCAGGGCCGAGGCCCCGCAGAGCACCGCGCCGCAGCCCAGGAAGCCGCAGAGGAGGGCGATGCGGATCGTGGCTCGGTTCAGGCGCATTGGGCGGTCCACCTGGACATGGCCAGGTCGTCCAGTTCGTTGCTCTCGATGCGCTGGAGACGCTTCTGGTCTTCGGCGACCTGGTGCTCTACCAGCAGCTCCATCAGGCGCGCCTCTTGGCTCGCCTTCTTGAGGGCATCGCGGTGTTTTTCGACCACGCGGGATTGTTTCTGCAGCTGGTCGGTCTCCCGGCGCCGCTGCAGCTCGAGGCGCAGGCGATGGGAGTGTTGTTCCGCCAGCCACATGATCTCTTCCTCTTGGGGCTGCTGGCGTGAGTGATCGATGGCGTCTTCCGTCGCCTCGAGGCGCGTCTCGATGGCCAGACGCTCGCGCTCCTGCGCGGCGAAGCGCATCCGTGCGTTTCGCTTCATCTGCTTCTTGATGCGCTCGAGGACGACCGTGGAGCGTTGCATGGAGGGGCCTCCGTTCACTGGGTGAGTTCGGATCTCGAGCACACGATCTTTAGGGAAATCGCGGCCTGTTGGGCACTGCGAGTGCCGTTGGTGGCGCCCCGACGGTCGGTGCGCGCGACGTCGACCCCGAAAGTCCCTTTCACGGGGACTTCGGGCAGCGCCAGCTAGCCGTTGGCGACGATGAACCGTTGCAGCTGCGCCACTACGTGCTCGTAGGGCTCGGCTTCGTCCACGCGCTGGCGCAGGAAGGCGTCGATGGCCGGCTTGAGCTGGATGGCTCGGTCCACGGCGGGATCGGTGCCCTTGCGGTAGGCCCCCAAGCGCACGAGCTCTTCGTTCTCGTGCCAGGTGGCCAGCAGGTCGCGTACACGGACGGCGGCGGCCTGCTGCTCGAGGCTGGTGGTGTGGGGCATGGTGCGCGACAGGCTCTCGAGGACGTCGATGGCCGGATAGTGTCCGTGGCTGGCGAGCTTTCGGGAGAGCACGATGTGACCGTCCACGACCCCTCGTACCATGTCTGCCACGGGGTCGTGGATGTCGTCACCTTCCACCAGGACCGTGAAGATGCCCGTGATGCTCCCGCGGCCAGCCCCGGGGCCGGCGCGTTCGAGCAGGGTCGGGATGAGGGAGAAGACCGAGGGTGTGTATCCCTTGGTGGTTGGAGGCTCCCCTGCGGCCAGGCCGATCTGTCGCTGGGCCATGGCCAGACGCGTCAGGCTGTCCGCCAGCATCAGCACGTCCTTGCCTTCCTGGCGAAAGTGCTCGGCGATGCTCATGGCCGCGAAGACGCCCTTGACCTGCATGATGGGAGAGGTGTCGCTCGTCGCCACCACCACCACCGAACGGGCCAGGCCTTCGGGTCCGAGGTCGCGCTCCAGGAACTCCCGGACCTCGCGCCCGCGCTCGCCGATGAGGGCGATGACGTTGACGTCGGCGCGGGCGTGGCGGGCGACCATCCCCATCAGGGTGCTCTTGCCTACCCCCGAGCCTGCCATCACCGAGATGCGCTGCCCGCGGCCCAGGGTCAGCATGCCGTCGATGGCGCGCACTCCGGTGGGCAGGGGGCGGTCGATGCGCAGCCGCTCGAGAGGATCGGGGGCTCGGGTCACCAGGGGGCGCCGGTAGGGGACGTCTTCGAGCGGGCGACCGTCCAGTGGCTCGCCCATGGGGTCGAGCACACGCCCCAGCAAGCCATCACCCACGCGGATGGACAGGCTCGAGGCGAGGACCCGCACGGATGTGCCCTGGGCAACGCGCTTGGGCTTGCCCAGGGGCATCAACAGGGTGTGGTGCTCGCGGAAGCCGATGACTTCGGCTTTTACTCCAGCCACTTCCGCCATCGTGCCTACCGAGACGCCGGGGAGGTCCGCCTCGAGGACTTGTCCAACCGCCTGTGTCACGCGCCCCTCCTGGCGCACTCTGCTGGCCTGGGCCAGCCTGGTGCGCATCCTGTCGAGCCCCAGCCGAGCGGGCCTCACTGCGCTTGTCCTCCCGCACCATCCTCGGTCAGCCAGGCGCGCAGCTCTCGCTCCATGCCTTCGAAGGCGGTCTCGATGCGTGCATCGATGGTGCTACTGCGGCAGCTTGCGACGCAACCGCCGTCCATGGAGGGATCCACCTCTACCGACCAGCCCATGCGCCCGAAGACCGCTTCCTCGGCGGTCCGCTTGTTTCGCGGGGCGACGCGTAGGACCACTTCGGACTCCAGCACGAGCTGTTCGGAGACCTTGTCCAACCGCGCGTGGAACACGGCCTCGTGCGCCTCCAGGCCACCTATCAGGCGCCTGCAGCCCTGCAGCACCAAGTCGGAGTAGGCTGCCCGCATCTCCTGCTGGGCCTCGGCCCAGGCCTGATCGAGCGCCTCGGCCAGCTCCGCTTTGCCGCGGCGCTCGTCCTCGAGCTCCGCTCGGAGGTCTGCGAGCTCGGCCTTCGCCACCTCGAGGGCCTGGATGGCCTCGTCGCGCGTTGCCTCGGCGGTCTGGAGCTCCTCCTGGGTTGGGGGCGGGGGGCCTTCGGGTTCCTGCACTTCCGACTCGTCTTGCTTGCCCGTGATGTTTCGGAGGCGCGTTGACCGCGGCCTGGGCGTCAGGGACGTGGCCACGGGCAGGGGCCGGATGCCGCCCTTGTCGGTGGAGGCGCCCAAGCCCAGTGACTGGAAGCCAGAGCTGTGTGCGAGGGATGCGAAGGAGGCCATGATCCGCTCCTAGGCGCTCTGCATCCAGCGGCGGAGGACCTGTGTGGATGCTTCTGTCTGCGCTTCCACCAGGCGGTTGAGCTCGCGGGCGTCCACCGCCTCGAAGTTGTCCACCATGTCGCGGAGGCGATCCGCGAGGGAGATTTCGTCCTCCTCCGGTTCGCCGTCGGCTACCGCGATGAGGTTGCCGTCCGGTCCCACTGCCATGGGCTGGGGTTCGTGCTGGCCCATCGCGCTGGCCATGAGTGGGCGGATGACGAAGCCGAATACCAGGAGCATGGCGAGCGCTGCGAGGACGTAGGGCAGGTAGCGCACCAGGTCCAGGGGTGCTTCGGCCAGCTCGGCGCTGGCCTCGGCCAGCTCACCGTTGAAGGTCATGAAGTTGAGGGTCAGGGAGTCGCCGCGGCTATCTTGGAAGCCGATCGCGTCCTGGATGGAGGCTTCGAGATCGGCCTTGAGCGACTCTTTGCTGTGCTCGCCCTCGGAGCTCGCCACGATCTCCTGCACGGTGGCCAGGTCCACGTTCACCGATGCGGTGACCCGCTTCACCGAGCCCGCCAGCTGGGTGGTGTGGCTGGTGCGCTTGGTGTAGTCGTAGTTGGCCTGCGTCTGGGTCGAGCTATGTCCGGTCTCGCTGGCACTGGAGCTGCGCTTCTCTGGTAGGTTGCTCTCGGATCCCGGCACGCCCCCTGCGCGGTTGCCCGTGCTCTCTTCCTCGATGAGCT
>CAZVHW010000617.1:0-4654 GCA_964626835.1 uncultured Enterobacterales bacterium | reverse complement strand
GCAACCGACGAGCCATGCAGCGATGATCAAGCAAGTGGCGCGCATCCGTCTACTCCGTGTTCGAGCTTCAACACTGTAGCGTGCTTGTTGGCCGCCCGGCCTTGCGGCATACTGAAAACGGTCCATGGAGGTGTAGATGTTCGGGGCTTTGCTGCTAGGGCTGGTGAGCTGCCACCTGGGCTTGGAGACCAGGTTGGGCGACACCGGCTCGGTGGTAACCACGGACCCCGGCGCGGTCGGGTGGACCGTGGAGCCGAGCTCGCTTGCCCTGGGCGAGACCTCCGTGGCCGAACCCGTGACCGGAATGATCACGCTGACCAATACCGGTGACGCGGACCTGCTGGTGCTCGGCCTCGGCGGCTCCACCGAGGACAACCTGGAGGTGACGCTCTCGGGAGAGCCCGTGCTGGCCCCTGGCCGCGCTGCCCAGCTCGAGGTTGTGTGGACGCCGTCGGAACCCGGCATGCTCGAAAAATCGTTGGCCCTCGAGGTGGGGGGCTCCCCCACCGAGCCCGAGCCGGTTGCGGTAGCGGTGAGCGGTACGGCGTGGGGCGCGACCGCCACCGTCTCGACATCCACCTACGACTTCGGGGCGGTGGACATCGGCTGCGACGACGAGTTCATACTGACCGTCACCAACACGGGCAACATCGTCATGCAGATCGACTCGGTCGCCCTGCATGGTGCCGAGGGGTTCTGGCTGGCCGAACCCGATGACTTGCCGTGGACGATCTCGCCGTACCAGAGCCAGGAGCAGATGGTGCTCTTCTCGCCCGACGACCTCGGGAAGAAGTTCACCGAGCTGGAGTTCGAGACGGATCTGGGCTCCGTCACGGCCGACCTTCAGGGCGAGGGCGTGGTCGACGAGGAGCGCACCCTGAGCTTCGAGGTCGGCGAGCAGAGCCGCTCGACCATCATCTGGAACATCAACCTCACGGCCATCCCGGACTCCACCGAGGACCAATACTCCGAGTTCTTCGTGGACTCGCTGCCCACCTTCTTCGACACGCTCGAGGAGAACCACGCCAGCTACCGCGCAGCCTTCGTGTGGAGCGTCGCGGGCACCGTGGACGGCGCATACGACTATATCGACGACACCTTCACCACGACGGAGGCCACCGACGCCGCCCTGGACATGATCGCCCCGGGGGCCACCGGCGGAGACAACGACGCCAACTTCGTCACCCTGCTCGCCGCCGTCGGCGCAAACAGCGACTGGCTCTTCGAGGACGATGCATGGGCCGAGTCGCCCCTCAGCCTCATCACCGTCCAGCGCGACACGGAAGCGAGCGGGGGGTCCTGGTCCAGCTGGGTCAGCCAGACCCAGGCCTACAAGGAAGACCCCGACGACCTCGTGTACCACGCCATCGCGGGGCCCGTCCCGGGAGGCTGCGGCAGCGCCGAGGCCTTCGCAGACTACGACAAGGCGGTGAGCGCCACCGGCGGCGTCTTCCGCAGCATCTGCGAGCCCGACTGGAACGACAGCATGGCCGAGCTCGCCGCGGCCTGCATCGAGGGGGCCAGCACCTTCTTCCAGCTCGAAGGCACCCCCATGGAGTCCAGCATCGAGGTCGCCATGGACGGGGTTCCGTTGACCGAAGGTTGGGCCTACGACAGCTCCATGAACGCCGTGGTGTTCGAAGAGGACTCGTACCCGGACTACGGCTCGACCGTCACCATCTACTACTGGATGAGCGACGGCTGCGGCTGAGGGGCGTCGTGGGGCCGCCTACTCGCAGATCTGCAGCTCCTCGTTGCACTCCATTCCGTCCGGGCAGTCGGCGTCGCTGATGCACGAGGTGTAGCCGATGACGTCGACACCGACGGTGGCGGGTGAGGACACGGTGAAGTCCATGCAGCCCGCCGCCACCTCGGCGTGGTCCTGGGTGCGGCGGGCCAGGGCGCCGCTTGGAAAGCCGGTCACCCCGGTGTCCACCAGGGCCTGCAGGATCGCGGCGGGGACGGTGCCTTCGCCGTCGTCCTCGAAGGCGCACAGCAGGGTGCTCGGGGTGGTGCCGTGCTGGTCGATGTTGACGCTCAGCGCGATCTCGCCGCGGCTGACGCTGCCCGTGGGGGGCTGCCAGTGGACGACCAGGTCCACGCCGGCCTCGACCGCCCACTCTTCGTCCAGCGGGGCGATCGTTTCGATGCCGACACCGTACAAGGTCGCTGGACCGTACACTCCGCCCGGCATCTGAAGCGCGATCAGCGCACCCGGGTCGAAGAGGGGCGGGGACAGCGAGGTGTCGTAGTAGGTGTTGCCCGGGAAGACGGGCTCCATCTCGACGGGGGAGGCCAGGCCCGTGATGGTGACCGTGCCGAGATCCTGGTTGACCGGGTAGGGCAGGCAGGTCCCGTCGAAGTCGCAGGTCTCGCCGGGCGCGCACTCCGGGTCACAGAAGGGGTTGTTGCGTCGCATCAGCCTGCAATCGCCCTCGGTCGCGATCTCCTCGAGCACGTTGATAGGCACGATGCCATCCGCGACCGCGCCATCGACGCCCGATCGACCGTCTTCGCCGCTTACCAGGAAACCACCGAGGTCCTCTGCCAGAGAGCAGGCGCCGGCCAGCGGCACCTCGGCGGGGTCCGGGGCGGCGCTGTCCTGCGTCGAGTCGTCTTGGCCACACGAGGTGAGGAGCAACAGGCAGAGCAGCGTTTCCATGTCAGACCTCGTCCGTGCAGGAAGGGGCGCGAGTCCAGACTATATCGAGCGTCAGCTGGCCGCGAAGCCGAGGAGTCTAGAGCCCATCCCGATGCCTGCGCCGCTGGGTGTCCTCCACCCAGTTGCCCACGTTCCACCGGCCGTAGGCTCCCAGCCCGCCGAGGGGGTCGTCGCCGTAGTAGACCGGCAGGTGGATCAGGGACAGCCCGTCGTAGGCCCAGGCCAGCTCGAGGGCCGTCCAGAGCTTCTCGATGTTGTGGCCGCCGTAGAGCGCTTGCACGCCCCGTACCGCTGCGCCCCACTGAACGTAGTCCACGGGGACGTGGTCCCAGGTGGCGTGTTCGGCGCCGTACTGGGCTTTTTGCAGGCCCGAGATGGCGGCCATGCGGCGGTTGTCCATGACCAGCACGCAGCCGCGGGCACCCTGGGCCACGGCGTCGATGAGCACCTGGGGGTTCATGACGAAGCTGCCGTCGCCAGTGAGCGCGAGACCGTAGAACGGTTCGCTGGCCAGAGCGCCCGCCAAGAGGGCCGAGGTGGCCCAGCCCATGTAGCTGGCGCCGGTCTCGGTGAAGACCCGTCCCAGCCGGTCGCACTCCACCACCTGGAAGCCGTTGGCTTGCACGTCGCCTGCGTCGAAGAAGCAGACCCCGCCTTTGTCGCGCGCCCAGTCCGTGGCCAGCTTGATGGCCGCGGGCTGGGTGAGAACCGGGCGTCCCCAGACCGGGTCGTGCAGGGTGGGGTTGCGGTACCGTTCGGCTTTGTGCTGCTCCCAGGCCTGGCGCTTCTCGGCGCACTGCGCCAGCCAGGTGGAGGGCTCGCCGCAGTTCTTGTCGGGCTCGTCGGCCATCATCTCGTTGAGGGTATGCAGCGTGGCGGCGGCGTCGCCCACCAGGGGGATGCAGCCGCCGTAGTGCAGGGCGGCCGCCGGATCCGTGTTGATGCAGATGACTTGCTTGGCGTTCGGGTAGCCGGTGCGCGAGCTGTCGGATTGGCAGACGGCGCGAGTGCCGAGGGCTACCAGCAGTGCGGTCTTTTCCATGGCGTGGTTGCCGCAGATCGTGCCCTTGGAGCCGCCAACGAGCATGTTGCGGGGGTGCTCGTAGGGGATCACCCCGCTGACCAGGGGACTGAGGACCGCGACGGCGTCCGTTCGCTCCAGAAAACGCTCGAGCTCGGGCCCAGCACCTCGCGCGCCGCCGCCCACCTTGACCACCACGTTGCGCCAGGCCTGCAGCTCGTCCGCTGCGTGCTGCAGGGCTCGGACGTCGGGAGCGGCCCCCAAGACCGGGGGCGAGGATGCTCTGAGCTCGCGCAGATTGAATCCCTCGAGCACGCTGGGCTGGGTGTTCATGGGTAGCAGCAGGAAGAAGGGGCCGGCGCGGTGGGGGTGGTCCACCGCCAGGCGACCGCGGCGCAGTGCGGTGGGCAGGGCCCAGGGCGTGTGCAGCGTGTAGGTGTCGCCCATGGCCGAGAACATGCGATGGAACAGCCCCTGCTCGTGGCGAGGCACCTGCTGCATGTTGGGGCCCTCGTCCTGGGTGGTCTCGTCGCCCAGTAGGTACCAGACCCCCAGCCCGTCGCTGGCGGGCACCAGGGAAGCGGCCAGGGCCTGCAAGGCGCCTGGGCCGATGCTGGTCACCACCGCGGCCTTCTCTCCGGTGACCCAACGCAGTGCGGAGGCGGCGTGAGAGGCTTCGATCTCGCTGCGGCAGGGCACGGTCCGGACCAGGCCCGCCTGCTCGTAGATCCTCAGCACCTCACCCAGATCGGTGGAGCCGTGGCCAAGCACCGTGAGGTAGCAGCGCACGTCCTGCAGCAGGAGCCCGAGCACCAGGGCTTCGACCGCGGTGACCGTCGCGTGTTGGGGCAGCTTGCGGTAGACCAGCGCATCGGAGAGACCACCGGCGGCTTCGATGGTGCGGGCTCTCGCCAACCGGACTTCGGCGGAGTGGGGTTTGCACATGGTGAAGACCTCCCGGATCGGTCCTA
>CAZVHW010000616.1:0-4656 GCA_964626835.1 uncultured Enterobacterales bacterium | reverse complement strand
CAAGGCGTCCCCACCGTGGTCCCGGTAGCCAACCGAATGCTCCTCGAGGGGTTCCGTGAGCAGCTGGCCGTGGCTTCGCCACGGCCCGAGGTCGTGGCGTTGGCGACACTCCTGGCACCCTGCCGCGCGCACGCCGGCGACCTGCGCTGCCGCGGTCTGGTCATGCACTCCGCGTCGCTGTACGGGCGCGATGGCGTCGAGGAGCTCTCGAACCAGGTGGTCTCCTTGTTCAACAATCGCACGCCGCAGCGCGCGGTGTTCGCGCAGGGCTTGGCCTTCGACCTATGGCCGGCGGTGGGACAGGTGGGCCACGATGGGTGGACCGATCACGAGCTCCGCAGCATGGGGCAGCTGGCCCAGCTGCTCCGCCTCCCACCTCAGCGCCTGGCCCTGACCTGTGTCCTGGGGCCCTGGTTCAACGGGCTCTGCCTCTCCTTGCAGATCGAGACGGACGCCGGGCTGGACGCCGCGCAGCTCGAGGCCGTCATGGAAGCGGCACCCGACCTGGAGCTGGTCCGTTCCCAGTCCGTCGCGGATCTGCCTCGTCCGCGGGGCGTGGATGGTCGCCTGACGGTCCAGGTCGGGCGCCTGCGCGACGATCCCGCGGGCCACGGGGTCCACCTGTGGGCCGCGGCTGACGAGCTTCGTTTTGGCGCCGCTGGCAACGCCGTAGCCATCCTCGCCGCCCTGATCGAAGACGACCTGCTCTAGCCCTGACAGCTTGTCAGGCGGCTTCGGGCCCATGGGGCGGCCTTGTCAGGCTGTCATGCCACGTGCCCCTTGGCTTCGATATTGGCACGAGAATCGATGGCCCGGATCTTGCAGCATTGGGGGAGCGGACTGGATAGGTCCCGCCGCTCGGAGGTTGTCGCCATGAGGCCCCTCGCCATCATCTCCCGCTCGTTGTCCACTTACCTGGTTGTTTGTGCGCTGCTCGCTCCCTTCGCCGCGATGGCGGAGCCCACGGGCGTGGCGTGGAGCACGGCCGAGGACACGAGCATCCCGGATCTTTCCGTCTCCGACGACGGAGTGTTCGTGGCCTTCGTGGCCGATGGCTCCAGCAACGTGCGCTTCCTCGATCTCGGCAGCTGGGACGTGGTGGGTGACACGGCGGCGTGTGGCTACAGCACGGTGGGGGGCGTGGCGATCACGGGTTCCGACGGAGCCTACGAGGTGTATGTCGGCTGTGGAGATGGCACCCTGGTGGCCTTGAGCATGGACGAAGATGGCGAAACCACCGAGCTGTACAACGAACCCCTCGCACTGACCGATGCCACTGCCGTCCTCGGGGTCGCGACCGACGGCTCCGATCTCTATGCCATCGCCGAGATCGAAGACGGAAATCCCAAGGTCCATCTGGTGGACCTGAGCACGTACATCGAGGACACCGACGACTATCCGTCCCAGTTTGGGCAGCCCGGCTTCTCCGACACCTGGTTGACCTCCAGCTACCTGTATGTCAGCCATGGCGGACAGAAGGTGTCCAAGGTCCAGCTCTCCAGCGGCTCCATCGCGTCGTCGACCGAAAACCTCTCCGGTCGCACCATGACCGACATGTACGGCCTGTCCAGCGACAGCGCCGTTTTCCTGGCTGACGAAGACGGCGGCGTCATCCGCTTCAACCCCGCCGGGTTGGACTTCGACATCCTGCTCGACGACGAGGACGGCCTCGACTCCCTCCAGGCCATCGCGATCGACGAGGACGAGGGCTGGCTCGCGGTCTACGATGCGGGTGCGGGCGAGGTGGTCGTGTTCAGCTACAGCAGCCTGGCTCCGGGCGACGAGGAGCAGGCGCGCTTCGAGACGGCGGACATTCTCGAGATGGTGGTCACCGATGGCTACGCCATCGCCGGCGGCTCGGATGGCACCTTGCAGGTGCTGACGGACCGCCCATGGGTGGAGATCAGCTCCATCACGCCCACCTCGGCCGTCTCTGGAGACGAGATCACCGTCAGCTTCAGCGCGGACGTGGATGGAACCTGGGAGCTTTACCTGGGGGGCGGAGTCGACGGCGATGGCGATCTGCTGTCCAGCGGGGACTGCAGCGTCGACGCGACCGTTGCGGCGACCTTCACGGTGGATGACAGCTTCGCCGAGGCCAGCAACCAGCTCTGGCTGCTGGTGACCTCCGGCGGTCTCGAGGGCCATGACCGCGTGTCGCTCACCGTGGACAACCCTCCCAGCAAGGTCCAGCTCCAGGATGGCGACGTGGGCTTTGGCAACCAGCAGATCAGCATCGGCTACGACGGCATCGAGGACGAAGACCTCGCGTCCTACACCATCTTCGTCACGGTCACCGAGTTCAGCGCGGACGACTGGGAGACCGGTGGGCCAGACTTCGACGGGGACGACGAGGTGGAGGAGGACCTGCCGCTCTCCATCACCGCCGAGGCTGGCAACCACGTGTCGGTGACCGTCCAGCCCCTCACCAACGGCGTTACATACTACGTGGCTGTCCGCGCCTATGACGAGGGTGGCCAGGAGGGCGAGATGAGCAACGTGGTCACGGCCACCCCTCAAGACACCATCGGTGCTGCGGAGCTCGCGGGCGAAACCGGCGGCTATTGCGGTACCCGCACCCCCTGGGGTCTGGCGGCGCTGGGCCTTGCAGGGCTGCTGGTTGCGGGCCGCGGGAGACGATCTGCGGCGATCCTGGGGCTCTTCCTGGCACTCGTTGCGACTCCGACGGCTCTGGCTAAAGACGAAGAGCCGCACCCGCGTGCCAACGCTGACTTCGAGATGCGATACGGCCCATACTTTCCCAGCTCGGCAGCCGTCACCTCCGTCTACGGCGACTCGGGTCACGCGGTGCTGTGGCTCGACGGAGGGATCAAGATCACCCGCTTCGCAGAGCTCGACCTGGGCGTGGGTTTCTACCAGTCACTCTCCACGCTGGTGGCCATCAACGACGTGGACTCGCACTCCGCAGAGCACACCATGCTCACGGCCTGGCCCTTCACCGGCGGCCTCACGGCCCGCGTGGACATCGCCAAGGAGCAGCTCATCGTCCCCACGGCCAGCATCGGCATGGACTATTGGCTCTGGCGGGAAAACTGGTATGTGAGCAGCTCCACCGGGGGTGACAGCGAAGTCTCGGGTGGAGAGCTGGGTTGGCATTGGGGTCTGGGCGTCAACCTGCTTCTCGATCGAATCGAGCCGAGCCGCGCCGACTGGTTGACTACCAGCATGGGTATCGACGACACCTACATCGTGGTCGACTGGCGCATGCAGGAACTCGGCGCGTTCGGCACCGGCGACGGTGTCAGCCTGTTCGACGGCTCCATGGTCACCATCGGCCTCAAGATAGACATGTAGGCTGCATCGGGGCCATGCCCAGCTACCGCCTGTTGATGGAGTACGATGGCACCGCCTACGTGGGGTGGCAGAGGCAGCCCGTGGGAGTCAGCATCCAGGGCGTCCTGGAGCGTGCCGTCGCCAGCGTGATGGGTGTCGACCGTGTCTCCGTGTTGGCGTCGGGGCGTACGGACGCGGGCGTGCACGCGCTGGGCCAGGTGGCGAGCTTCGACACGCCCGTCCATCGCGAGGCGGCCAACCTGCTTCGCGGCGTCAACAGCCTGCTCCCCGACGACGTCAGCCTTCTCGAGGCTGGGCGGGTGTCTGACGGGTTCAATGCCCGCTACCACGCGCGCTCCAAGACCTACCGATATCGAATTCTGGACTGCGACAGGCGCTCCGCCCAGCGGCAGCGCTTCGTGCAGCGCGAGCGGTCCCAGCTGGACACCGAGGCCATGGCCGAGGCGGCGCGCCTGCTCCTGGGAAGACACGACTACAGCAGCTTCCGGGCCGTCGGTTCGTCCGTGCCGACGTCGGTGCGCACCATCTCGAGGGTCGAGCTATGCCGCCGTATGGACGAGGTCCACGTCGAGATCGATGGGGATGGATTCCTACGCCACATGGTGCGGATAGTGGTGGGGAGCCTGCTCGAGGTTGGGCGGGGAAGGCGCCCTCCGACCTGGCTCGGGGACGTGCTGGCGGCGCGGGATCGCGCAGCGGCCGGTCGCACCGCTCCTGCGCGTGGGCTCCACTTGGTCCGGGTGGAGTATGCAGGTGCTGACGCTCCGTGGCAGGAGCCCGGAGTGGGGGACTAGCCCCCCGTCACGGAAGAGGGGCCCACACATGCACTAGGCGACCATGGCGCGGTCGTTCGGGTGAGCGCCGAAGGCGCAGGTACTAGTTGGAGCTGCCGTAGGTGGCGTCGCTTGTTTCCAGCGTAAGCTCACCCAGTTCTTCGACCCCTGCGTCTTCTTCGTCTTCTTCGTCTTCTTCGGTTGCGGGGTCGGCCTTCGGCTCGGCCGGTGCTTCGTCTTTCTCCGACTTGGGCTTCTTCGCTTCTTCCTTGAGGCGGGCCATGGCTACTGCGCGCGGGTCCTCGCCTAGCTCGGACGGTGGCTGGGAGGCACAGCGTGGGCACGTGGGATTGGACTTCCCGAAGTCGTAGTATCGACATCCGCAGCCTGAACAGACGTGGCGGACGCCGAGCTTGTGCAGGTTGGTATGCATGAACACGCCTCGAAGACAAAGGGTGGACGCCTCGCTATGAGCGCCTCTCCGAGTCGCTCCATCTGGAGCGCGCAATCCGGCTGGCGCGCATACTAGTCGAAACTCACGGGCAGTCAAGGGCCGTCATCGTTTTTC
>CAZVHW010000615.1:0-4666 GCA_964626835.1 uncultured Enterobacterales bacterium | reverse complement strand
CGGGGCGACGGCACTGACCCACCCCGTCAGCGTCAACGCCGGCACCATCGCGGTGGACGACTGGTTGATGCTCGCGCTGTCGCTGCTGCTGCTGCCGCTCATGAAGACCGGCAAGATCATCTCCCGCGCCGAGGGCGCGGTGCTGCTCACCATCGGTGTGGGCTGGACGGTGTGGTTGTTCCTGAGCCCGTGACCAGGAGGATCAGGACTCGTCGTGGGGATGCAGTCCAGCGGAGTCGATGCCCGCGATGGAGAAGGCGGGATCGTTGTGGAAGCTCGAGAAGGTAGCCGCGAAGGCGATGGCGACCAGGGCCATCAGGGGCTTGTCCTTGTACAGCTGGTCGAGGCTCTTTCCGAGCTTGGCTCGATCCGGGATGTTGAACACCGACTGGAACACTCCGTCCAGGCGATGGGGGTTCTCCGCCGGCAGGATGTTGGCGATGCGTCTTTGCTGGCAGTACTCGAGAGCTTCGTGAAGCAAGGACCGCTGGTGGTGGATGTTGTTGATGTGGAAGATGAACAGGTGGACCAGGATCTGCCTGGCCTGGCGCAGGGAGGTGTGGGCGAGGGCGTGGAAGAGGCGCTCGGTGGGCGGGTCGATGCGGTCCTTGCCGCGCTGGCGCAGAATGGAGAGGACGATGGCGTTCTTGTAGAGCTGGTACAGCCGCCGCGAGCCGTTGATGCGGCCGGTGATGGGGTGGCGGAAGTCGTCCTGCTGGCCCAGGTGGGACTGGGTGAAGAGCACGTCGAACATGAGCTCGAAGCAGTCCACCTCGCGGGTCTCGGAGCGCACGTCCACGCTCAGGTCGAGGGTGTTGTCCAGGCGGTCTGCGAGCTTGATCCGGACCAGGTCCGGGTTGGCCTCGGCCACGTCGACGACCCGACCCAGGTAGCCGAAGTAGTCCTCTCCCAGATTGCGCGTGAGGGCCCCGATGCGTTCCCGCATGTTCCAGGTGGAGTCCATGGCCAGCATTTCGGCCTGGTAGCGACCCTCGAGGCGTTGCCAGGCCTCGAGGTGGAAGCGGTCGGCGTGGAGGTCTTCTTCCTTGTCGTGGAGCAGGGCCGTGGCGATGTCGGACTGTGGGCAGTTGGGCACCGTGCGGTACAGCAGGGCCGCCGTTCGGATGGGGTGGAGAACCGCACGTGGGCCGAGTCGCCTGGTGGAGGTGCCGTAGGCTTCGTGCACGTACTCCATCAGCCGGATGAGATCCTCGTCCCCGGTGTGCGAGTAGCGCTCGTCACGGGCCAAGGCCAGCACGGCATACCAGTTCACGGGGCTGGAGGTGAGCTGGTAGTTGATGGTGGCGGACAGGACCATGAAGTCCTGGAGCTCGATGATGGCGGGCACGATGTCTCCGAGTCCGAGTGTGTTGAACATAGCGCGAAGGGACCGGCCGCCTCCAGTGAGCCTCACCGGCTGACGATGGTCGCTGGCTTCTTCGAAAAAAATGACGCGGTGGGCGTCCAGGACCGGATAGTGTGCGGACGGCTGCGTCGAGGCGCTTCTTTCAGGACGGTGGGCGTCGCGTGGCATACAGTGCGATCCTCTGGGAGAGCCCATGTTCGCTCTGCTCCTGCTCCTCGGCTTCGCACCTTCGGATAGGCACGACGGGCCGCTCGTTGGCCCACCCGCTCCTCACTCGAGCCAGCGGGCCGCCGTGCAGTGGCGCTTGTCCAGCCGTGCCGACTGGCGTGCGTTTCGCGAGCGCTGGGGTGGGCGCTGGGTAGCCCGCTGGGACGAACGCACCGCAGCGCCGCGCTTCCTGTGGGCACCTGGCGTTTCCGTGGGCGATGCACGGGCCCTGGTCGAGGACGTGGCGCGATTGGCGGGCGTCGATCCGGGTGAGCTGCGCCTCGAGAGGCGACACGACAGAGGCGAGGTGCTGTTCCTGCGCTACGATCGTCACTGGCGAGGGGCCGAGGTCCTGGGTGACCACGTCACCGTGGTGGCTCGGAACGGACGCATCGGTGGTGTCTGGGTACAGCTCTCCCCCGTGTCGCTGACCCAGACGCCTGGGCCGGGCGAGATCGTGTTGCCGCTGCCCATCTGGAAGGGTGAGCCCTGGAAGGGCGAGTCCACGGGCCTCCGCACCACCATCGTGCGGCGCTCGAGGGACGGCTCCCATGTCGTCTTCACCGACCGTACCGGTGCAGAGGTGCTCCGCTACGACACCCGCCACTGGGCCACGGTCACGCTCACCCATGACGAACGCACGGTGGGCGACGACATGGTCGAACACCCCGCGCGCGAGGTCGCGGTCACCGACACCAGCGGCGGCGTTGACACCACCGCGGATGACGGTACCCACGCTCTCTCGGGCGATCTCGAGGTCACGCTCGAGGGCCCTGGCCTGCGGATCCTCAACGATGGTGTGGCGATCACCGTCTCGGGCACGGACGACATGCTCCTGGACTGCGGCGAGGATCTCCCGTGCTCGGCAACCCAGGTGCAGCACGCCTTTCACCTGGCGTGGGACTGGCTCGAGGACCGCTGGCCATCGCACCCTTGGCTCGAGGCCCAGGTTCCGGCCACGGTCGAGATCGACGACTCAGCGTGCAACGCCTTCTACAGCTCGGGTACCATCAACTTCCTCGTGGGTTGGGAAGACACTTGCAACAACCCCGGCCGCATCGCCGATGTCGTGTACCACGAGCTGGGCCACGGCGTGCATCACTACATCCTGCAGACCGGCACCTTCGCCGGCGACATCTCGGAAGGCTCGGGCGACTACACCGCCGCCACCATCCTGGGGGATCCCTATCTCGCACCGGAATTCTACCCCGGCTCGGCCTACCTGCGAGAGATCGAGACCGACCGCGTCTACCCTGACGACATCGAGGGCGAGGTGCACACCGACGGCCTGATCTGGGGCTCGTTCCTGTGGAACCTGCGGGAGCGGTGGCTGGACGAGTACGGAGAGACCACGGGCGTGGAGATGGCGGATCTGATCTTCCTGGGTGCCCTCGAGCAAGGCCCAACCCTAACCGACGTATACGAAGCAGTCGTGATGGCCGACGACGACGATGGGGATCTCTCCAACGGGACACCCCACGCGTGCGAGCTGGTGGAGCTGCTGGACCAGCACGGCTTGGGGCCGGGGCCCATCGGCGTGGTGCTCTTCGACCACGAACCCCTCGAGGCCCAGGCCTCGGCCACCGATGGCTACGAAGTCGCCTTCGAGCTGGTCGCCGTGACGCCGGAGTGTGGCGATCTGGATGAAGACTCGGTGCAGCTCTGGTACACCGTGGACGCTCCCTTCGCGCCGGGTTTGGACCTGCCCGAGGAGCCCGACACGGGTGACACGGGCGGTGCGGGCGACACCGGCGGTGTGGGCGACACCAGCGTCGAGGAGGACACCGGGCTGGACATCGACCCCTACGAGGGCTGGACATCGGTGGCCCTCGAGCGGGATGAGGACCGCTGGATTGGGACCATTCCACGGCAACCCGCCACCCGCCAGGTCAGCTACTTCATGCAGGCCAGCTCCACCGACGGCAGCCAGACGGTCTATACCCACGCTGGCTCCGACAGCGGGGTGTACCGGTTCCGCGTGGGTGATCGCGAAGCCCTGTGGTGCGAAGGCTTCGAGCACGGAGCCGATGGGTGGCAGCATGGCGCGGGTACACCCGTCGAGCCAGACCTGTCGGGTGTCTTCACCGACGAATGGGTCTACGGCACACCTGGCGGCGGCACCTTCGTGCCCGACGGGCCCTTCGAGGGCTCCATGGTGGCCACGACCGGGTTGGACAGCTTCTACGGGCCGAACAACGTGCAGTACCTTCAGTCCCCGGCGTTCGACGTCGACGATCCGGGTCCCATGCTGCTGCTGTCCACCCGCCGCTGGCTCACGGTCGAAGACGGCATCTACGACCACGCGCGGCTGTTCGTGAACGACACGCTGGCGTGGGAAAATCCAGCTTCCCAAGACGGCTCCCGCCACACCCTCGACACCGAGTGGACCCAGCAGGAGGTCGATCTGGCCAGCTTGCTCGACGACGAGGGCCAGGCCACGGTCAGCTGGACCTTGATCTCGGATCCCGGCCTCGAGTACGGCGGTTGGGCGCTGGACGAAGTCTGCGTGGTCCAACTGGCCGACGTGCCCGGTCACTATCGAGTGTCCGACTTGAACGCGAGCGACGACCTCGGAGACCACGTCGCCGTGGGTTGGACCCAGCCGTGGATGGTGCCGCTGTCGGGCACCGTGCTCGTGCGCAGCCTCGACGGCTGGCCCGAGTCCACCGACGACGGTGTCATCGTGCACCAGGACTCGGCCCCCCAACCTGGCGAGGTCATCGAGGTCGAGGACAGCGAGGTGGTGCCCGGTCAGGTCTACCACTACGCCCTGTTCGCCGCAGGAGAGGATGGCGACGACTGGAAGCTCGACCTGGTAGAGGGAGAAAATGGCGACCAAGGTGGCATCCCGGATGACGCCCCCCCGGTCGACACCCAGCCGCCGGAAGACACCGGCTCGGCCCCCGACACGGACGGTCCCTGCGAGACCCCCGAGGAATGCGAGAGCTGCGAGGACCCAGGGCCCTGCGGCTGCTCCAACCCATCGGGCGGCGCGGCCGGGTTGGCTTGGCTGTTGCTGACGCCCGGGCTGCTGGTTCGGCGGCGTAGAGGAGACGGGAACGACAGCGCGCGATAGACCCGCGGCCACCCTCT
>CAZVHW010000614.1:0-4668 GCA_964626835.1 uncultured Enterobacterales bacterium | reverse complement strand
CCCTCCCGACTCCCACTCGTCCGAAACCATCTGACGACGACGCGGAACAGCCCGGCCAACCTTCGTCCGTCGGGCCTGCTACCGGCAAGGGAAAGGCTCGAACATCCGCTGGACGTTTTCGCATGCGGCCCACCACCACCTCGGGCCCCAGGATCCGTCGCATCCCGGCGGTGGTCGAGGCTCCCTCGCGCACCGCTCCAGCCCCGCAGCCAGACTCCCCACCGCCCCCCGCCCCCCAGTCCTTGGACGATCTCTTCGGCAGTCTCGGTGCAGGCGGTCGGGACAAGCGCGTGGGCCGCAAGAAAAAGGAAGAAGACTAGCGACCGCTGGGCGTCCGCCTGGCCACCACGCGGAGGGCACGCGCGGGGTCCAGGTAGGTCCGGGCGACGGCCAGGAGCTGCGCCAAGCTGACCCGTTCGATATCCCTCGCGGCGCGGCGGAACGCGCGGCCGTCCAATCCGAAACACTCGTCCTGGGCCATGCGCTGCGCTCGATAGGCGGCACGCTGCATGTCCATGGCAGCCCCACCCGTGAGAGCCGCGACCGCCCGATCCCGCTCCTCCTGGTCGGGAGGGCTCGCTCGCAGCTCGTGCAGGCTCACGCGTAGCGCCCGGGCGGCCTCGATCAGCCGCCCGTGAGCGGTGCCAAGCGCGCAGGCCATCAACCCCCCCTGTAGCGCGGAGAGGTGAAAAGCCTGGATGTCGTACGACAGCCCTTCCTCTTCTCGCAGGCGCTGAAAGAGCCTGCCTCCGGGAGAACCGAGCAGGGCCCCGAGTACGTCCAGTGCAGGGCAGTCGGGGTGGAGTGCGTGGCACCCCTGGAATCCGACGACGAGCTGGGCCTGCTGCCAGCTGCCGTCGAGGAAACGCTGGCGCCGGCGGGGTAGACCCGAGCGGGGTGGGGCGGGCCGCGAGACCTTGCCCCCGGGTAGGCCGGCCAGCAGGCGCTCCAGCGAACGAAAGACGTCGTCAGGGGAGACCGCCCCCGACACGGCGATCACCATGCTCTCACCGCGCACTACACGGCGGTGTTGTCTCCGCATTGCGGCGGCGTCGATCCGAGCGAGGCTCTTCTCGCTCCCCATGCCGGGCAGACGGTAGGGGTGACCGGGGAACGCGAGCTCGAACATGGAGTCCCACGCCACGGCGGAGCCGCTATCACCCCGTGTCCTCACCGCGTCCACCAGGCCGCTCTTGACACGATCGACGGCGTCATCGTCAAACCGCGGCGCGAGCAATGGCAGCACCGCCAGGTGCAGCGCGACGGGGAAGCGATCGGAAGGGAACGCAGCCGACAACCCCGCGAGCGATAGGGAGGAGAAGCCACACACGGACCCGGAGAGGCCTTCGACTGCAGAGGCGTAGGCGGAGGCATCCAGGTGCCCAGCCCCCTCGGCCAGCAGATCGGCCCACGCACGAGAGTGCCCCGCCGACGCGGGATTCTCGACCATGGTCCCGCCCAGTGAGAGTGCTCGGACGGCCGTCACGCTGGCTTCTGGACGAGACTCCACGAGGACGCGGACTCCCGGGCCAACCACCTTGCGAACGACCGCTCGCTCCGTTGGTGCCGGCCGCCTGAGTTGCCGTTTCCTGGGCGCCAAGAGCGCGCGCGCATCACCGCGACTCAGACAAACGTCCTGACCCATCAGGCCGACCGTGCCCTTCTCGGGCCAGAGATAGAGCCGGGCAGCTCGTTGCACGTCTCGCAGGCGCAGCGCCTCTACGGTACCGCGGTAGCGTTGCTCCTCGTGGGCACTCCCGTAGTGTCCCAGGTACCAGGAAAGGACCGAGGCGCGACCCTCTGCAGTTTCGTCCGCATAGGCCCGGTCGGCGAGGATGGAGGCCTTGGCGCGCTGGAAGGACTGCACGGGTAGCCCGGCTTCCCGGATGTCTCGCAAGGCCGCACCGAGGGCCTCGAGCAGCTGGCCGGGATCGTCCTTTGCGGGGGACGCACCGCAGATCAGCAGGCCGCCAACAGACCCGATGTCGGTGACAGCCCACGCTTCGTGTGCCAAAGCCGAACGGAGGTGCAGGCGCTCGGGGAGGATCGCGCTGGCGCCTTCGCCGAGGGCCGAGCAGAGCAGATCGATGGCTGGGAGGTCGGGATGTCCGTGGCCAGGCACGCGCATGGCCAGCTCGAGGATCTGCTCCTCGAAGCTGCCGGTGATGCGCACGAAACCCAGCTCTCTTGCCGGCGCAGCAGGGCGCGGGGGATTCGGTTCCATCCAACGCCCGCTGCCAGGACGGGCCTCTGCGACCATCTCGTTGGCGGCCTTCTTGACAGCCGCGGTATCGATGTCACCTACGACCACCAAGCTGGCGTTTGCTGGGTGATACCAGCGCCTGTGGAATGCGGTCAGGGCGGAAACGTCCAGCTCGCCGATGGAGGACGGGGTCCCCAGGACGCTGCGACCGTAGGGATGGCGCCCCCAGGCCCGTCGAGCGATGGCGTCGCCCAGGACCCGCGTCGGTTCGTCGCGATTGCGCGCGATCTCGTCGAGGACCACCAGGCGCTCGCGGGCCAGCTCTTCTGGCTGGAACCAGCAGCGGAAGACCAGCTCACCCATCAGCCGCAGTGCTTCCTGCGCGTGTGCGCGAGGAAGAACACAGTGGACCACGGTCTCTTCATGGGTGGTGTACGCGTTTAGGTCCGCGCCGATTGCGTCCATGAGGGGCCCGATCTCGCCCGGCCGAAGCCCACGCGTGCTTCCGGGTCGCCGGCTGCCCTTGAACAGCATGTGTTCCACGAAGTGCGCGGCACCTTCGTGGCCCGCGGCTTCGTTCAACGCTCCGATCCCGACACGCAACCACATGGCCACGACCGGTGCGGCGCTGCGGGGCTCCACAACCAGTTGCAGCCCACTCGGGAGTCGCTCGCTGGTCAGCACCCTTCCTCCGTCGACGACGTAGAACCCCGCGCCCTTAACCCAATGTCGACACGACCGGACCTTGCCGTCAGCCTGCCCGGCAGCGGGGGGCCTCACCCCTGGTGGCAGGTTACGCCGCTGGTGGACCAATGCCCGCGCGACGCGGTGTACACGGAGATGCGGTGGCCAGACGCAACGCCCCCAAGACCGTCAACCTCAAGGCCGGTCCTACGCTCCACATCGACGACGAACTCCTCAGCGAAGCGTTGGCGGCCGTCGAGTCGCGCAACAACCCTACCCCCGCACCCTCCACCCTCCGCGACGACGAGGCCAGATCGGACATCGCGGTGGACATCGCCGAGCATGACCAAGAAGACGCGTTGGGCGTTATCACGATCCAGACCCTCTCCGACGACTTGGTGATGGAGCTGGAGCCTGTCGAGCCTCGGCGCGCCAGCGCGGACATCGAGTCCGCATCGATGTTCGAGATCCCCGCCGACCTGCTCGCACCGGACGCGACCGGTGGTGCGGCACCGAAAGACATGGACCCGGAAGACGAGCGCACCGACCCCTCCGGCATCAAGCCACGGACGAGCCCTCAACGCCTGGCCAAGCCCATCACGGCCGATCCAAAGATGCTCGATCGTGTCTCGCGCATGCGAAAGCGCATCCGCAAGCTGCAGCGTCGAAAGGACGAGCTAAAGGCAGAGCTCGACCGGGAACGGCAAGCCCACCAGCTCTCGCGCTCGCGATTCCGCATCACCGACAACGCGCGCCAGGAAGCCGAAGAGCAGCGCGACAACATCGACCGCTTCGCGCGCTCGCTGCGCAGCAGACTCCAAGGAGAGGAAGAAGAAATCTCACGGCTCCAGCGAAGATCCTCCCACGAGATCGAACAAACGCGCATGTTCGCGGCCGACTCCACCATCCGCGAGATTCTCCCGGTGCTGGACAACCTGTTGCTCGCCCTCGGTCACGCCGACACCGACCTGGGCAAGTTCCTGCCCGGTGTCCAGATGGTGTCGGACCAGTTCCAGCGCAGCCTCGAGCGCTTGGGAGTCGGCTTCATCGAGGCCTCCGTGGGCACACCCTTCGACCCTGCGGTGCACGAAGCCATTCTCACCATGCCGAGCACGGAGTTGCTCGCTGGTACCATCGCCGAAGAGGTGCGCTCCGGCTACACCCTCAACGGCCGCCTGCTAAGGGCCAGCCAAGTCACGGTGGCAGGTCCGCCCCGCAAGGCTCCAGAGCGCAGTGTACCGCCCGAAGCCGACGACGCTCGGCCTCCCTCCAAGCTTGGCGCGGAGGAGTAGGCGCCCCCGCGCACCTGTCCCGAACCCGTTTCATGTAGACTATCCCGTCTCGACAACGAGAACCCCGCATACCGAGGAGTCCGAATCCATGTCTACCGGCAAGGTTATCGGAATCGACCTGGGCACGACCAACTCCTGCGTGTCCATCATCGAGGGCGGCGAGCCCCTGGTCATTCCCAATGAAGAAGGCGCGAGGACCACACCCTCCGTGGTCGCGTTCACCAACGACGGCGTGCGGCTGGTGGGGCAGATCGCCCGCCGCCAGGCGGTGACGAACCCGACGCGCACCCTGTTCGCCATCAAGCGTCTCATCGGCCGACGCGCTCAGGATCCCGAGGTCCGGCACTCACAGAAGCTGCTGCCCTTCGAGATCATCGAGAACGACCGAGGAGACGCCTGGATCCGCGTCGATGACGGCGAGTACAGCCCGCCCGAGATCAGCGCCATCGTGCTCGAGGCCATGAAGTCCACGGCCGAGGCCTATCTGGG
>CAZVHW010000613.1:0-4672 GCA_964626835.1 uncultured Enterobacterales bacterium | reverse complement strand
CGGGCCACCACCAAGCGGCGATAGGCACCTTCGTCCGCCACCTTGTGCAGCCCGCAGGCGATGGCGAGCAGGGTCTTGCCGGTGCCGGCGATGCCGTCGAGGGTGACCAGTCGGACCGTGTCGTCCATCAGCAGATCGAGGGCGAAGATCTGCTCCTTGTTGCGGGGGTAGATGCCCCACACGGCGTCTTTCTGACGCTGTACGCGCACCAGCCGCTTCTGCCGGGCGTCGTAGCGGCCCATCGCGCTCTGATTGTCACTTCGGTCGGCTGCGCGCAGGATGACGAACTGGTTGGCGTGGAGGGTTTCGTCCTCGAAGTGGACCCAGCCACGTTGATAGAGATCCTGGATGACCTTCTCGGGGACCTCACGGTCCGTGACGCCGCTGTAACGTTCGTCCACCTGGATGTGGGCGTGCTGGTAGTCCTCGGCCTGGATCCCCAGGGCGTCGGCCTTCAGTCGCATGTTGACGTCGCGTGTGACGAAGATCACCGAGCCCAGCGGGCACTTGCGACACAGGCTGTAGACCGTGGCCAAGATGCGGTTGTCGTTGGTGTTGGGCTCGAAGTTGGGTGGCAGCTGGTCGTTGTCCAAGCCCAGGTCGACCATGAGGGTTCCTCCCCGGGGCAGGGGCACGCCCTTGGAGAGGCTGCCGTCTGCCCGCAGCCGGTCGAGGGTCCGCGAGATGGTGCGCGCGTTGCGACCCGTCTCGTTCAAGTCGCGCTTGAACTTGTCGATCTCCTCGATCACCGTGATGGGGAGCACCAGATGGTGTTCGTTGAACGCGTGCAGTGAGCTGGGGTCGTAGAGCAGGACGTTGGTGTCGAGCACGTAGGTGCGGTGTTCTTGGGATGGGATCGGCGTGTTCTTGCTCACGGTGGTCTCACTGGGTGGGCGGGGTTCACTTGGCCGTCAGGTCGAACTCCGTCATCCCGCCCATTGGGGGGTCGGAGGACCGACGAGCGTAGTCGATCTGGGGAGCGTGCATGCGGATGACACCGGCGTCGTTGTAGCCGGTGCCCATGTAGAGGTGCAGGACGCCGCCTGCAGGTTGGGGACCGGGGAGCGCAGAGAAGGTGACGTTGTTGATGCCCGGTGTGAGCCATGGGGACAGATCGAGGATGATCTGGGGTTCGCCGGAGCGCACACTGCGCACCAGGTTGCCGTTGATGAAGACCTCCACGGTGTGACCGCTGGAACGGTTGTCCTCGGTGACCAGCCAGTAGTATCCGGCTGACACGGCCCCTTGATCGGGGGCGGTGGCCGGGATGGTGGCGGGCAGCGGGTCGATAGTGCGGACAACGTAGTTGGGGGCCGTGATGTGGATGTCACCGGAATCATCGATGCGGACGTCCGCGTTATCGAAGGTCTGTCCGCGCAGGCCCGTGGCCTTGACGCCGTTGACATAGAGGTCGCCCGCCAAGGCGAGGGAGCAGAGCGCGAGGAGCGGAGCCAACATGGCGCTCAGTCCTCTTTGTTGTTCAGACGCTCCCTCATGTCCTTTCCGGCCTTGAAGACCGGCAGGACCTTGGGCCTGACCTCGATGGACACACGCGTGCGGGGATTGCGGCCTTGATAGGATTCGTATTGCCGAACCTGGAAGGTGCCGAAGCCACGGATCTCGACGCGACGCTGATCGCAGAGCGCGTCGTGCATCTGGTCGAAGACCAGATTGACGACACTCGCGGCCATGGCGTGGGGTACGTCAGCACGTCTCGCTACCACCCTAATGAGCTCGCTCTTGGTCATCGTGTAGGTTCCCAGTGGGTTGCGGGGGCCGGGGGGAGGCCACGGACCGGCTCTCTTATGGGCTGCCCGGGAGGGGAGCAAGGGAGGCGGTGGTCAGGGCGTCGAGCACGTGCGAGGCCACGGAGGGCGCGGCCTGTGCCGGTGTGGGTGCGCGCTCGCCAACCAGCGCCTCGAGGCTGGTGATCTGTCCGTCGGTGATGCCGCATGGGACGATGAGAGAGTACGGCTCGAGGTCTACGGTGAGGTTGATGGCGAAGCCGTGCATGCTCACGTTGCGCTGGAAGTTCATGCCCACCGCGGCGATCTTGGCTCGAGCGATCCATACGCCAGGGTAGCCAGGCCGACGCCGCGACCCGAGGCCGTGTTCGCCCATCCAGCTCATGATGCCTTGTTCGAGGCTCGCGACCGTGGCCTTGATGGAGAGCCCCAGCCGAGAGATGTCGCAGATCAGGTAGCCAACCAGCTGGCCTGGACCGTGGTAGGTGGCCAGCCCGCCGCGTTCGGTGCGGACCCAGTCTATGCCTCGCTGGGCCAGGACCGAGACCGGCGTGGGGATGGGGGGCGCGCGACGGCCCTCGGTGACCACGGGCAGGTGTTCCATCATCCACAAGGCTGGTGCGGCCTGCCCGCTCCGGACCGCATGTCGGTGGGCTCTCTGGCGTTCGAGGGCTTGACGGTAGGGGACGGTGCCGAGCCATTCCCAGCGGGGGAGAGCGGAGTCGGGTGGCTGCGACCGGCTCACGGATCCAGGACCAGCACCACCAGGGCATCGGTGAGCAGGTGGACGTCGCGGGAGACGGTCTGCAGGCGTACGGAGTCTTCGGGGGACAGCACGAGGTCGACCTCGGACTCCACCTGGACGGCGCGCAGCAAGAGGGGGTTGTCGCCCGCCCGCTCGTATGCCAGCGGATCTGCGGGGTCGGTCACGTACTGGACCGGCATGCGCTTGCGGGACACGGCCTTGTGTACGTGCTCGATGGCGTAGAGAACCTGTCCGGTGGAGGACAAGACGCGGGGTGCCAGCGCCCCCTGGGCGTCGAGCCCCCGGGCATCCACCACGACCCCCGTAAAACGGGAGTTCTCTCCCTGGGGCGGTTCGTCATCGGAGGCACGGGCGTAGGCCACGGGCCTAAGCCAGGCGCCCAGGTCGAGCTGCCCCGTGATCTCCACACGGCCAGAGGTGTAGTAGCGGGCTTCGGCGACGTGCCAGGAAGAGGACTCTTGCCCCAGGTGCTCGCCAAGCCTGGTCTGGGCTTCGATGAGGTCGCGCACGCGTGCGTCGGCGTCGAGCCGAACCTGACCCGCGGCCTCGAGCACCCGCGGGCCGAGCTTGCCGCGCGCCTGTTGTTCGACAACCTGTGCCTGGGTGTGGGAGCCGGGAGTGGGCTGCGCCTGGTCCTCGATGCTCAGCCGCATGGAGGTCCAGTCGATGGTGGCGCCCTGGACATGGGTGAGCACGTGCGCGAAGCGAGTCTCGGCGGGTTCGCTCGCCTTGGTGATGGACGTGAAGGAGGCGATGGTCGCCAATGCCAGCCACTTCACCTGCATGGATGCCTCGCGGGACGGTCGAACCTAGTAGCCGTGGCCGGTGTTGGCTTCAAGGGAGGATGGGGGCTAGCCGAAGCGGACCACGTCGGGTCTGCCGAAGAGAGCTTCGATCTGGGTCCGCAGGTCGTCGGTGGCTGCGACGCCCCGGTCTTCGGGGAAGCGCAGGCCCAGCTTGGCACGGCCCTTGTAGTCGAGGTCGAGGATGCACCCGCAGCGCCCTGGGTGGGCGCGGAGCAGAGCCACCAACGCGTGGAGGCGTCTGGGGGACAGCTCGCTGTGCTCGAGCCGGAGGTGGACGTTTTGGGTGCTGCGGCCAAGGAGGTCGGACACCAGCTCGGCAGACTCGGCGCGGATGCCGGGGAAGTCTTGGCCTTCGCGGAGCTCGAGGCGTCCGCGGATGAGCACGGGTTGTTCGGACCCGAGCACCTCGCGGGACTTCTGCCATGCGTCGGAGAAGAACGTGCACTCGACCGTGCCCCCTGGATCGGAGAGTGTGACGAAGGCCATGCGGTTGCCGCTTCGGTTGCGGGTGGTCCGGGAGGCCGAGACCACCCCGGCCACGGTGACCACGACCCCCCGGCGGTAGCCCTTGCGGCTGCCACCCTGGTTGGCGGCGTGGCTGGCCAGCCGCTCGAGAGGGCAGGTGACGTGACGTGCGAGATCGCCCATGTAGGGCTCGAGAGGGTGGCCGGAGAGGTAGAACCCGAGGGCTTCTTTTTCGTGGGCCAGCCGCTGTGCGGTGGGCCACTCGCCCAGATCGGGGAAGCGGTAGGTGGGGATCGGTGCCGCACCGCCACCAAACAGGCTGACCTGACCGCTGGCCCGGGTTTCCTGTGCGCGCTGTGCCACGCGCATGGCGCCGTCGATGCCCTCGAACATCGCCTGGCGGGAGAGGTCGCACCAGTCGAAGGCCCCGGCCTTGACGAGGTGTTCGAGCACCCGCTTGTTGAGCCTGGTCAGATCGACCGAGTCGAGGAAGTGGGAGAGATCGCGGAAGGGCCCATCTTGGGCATCGCGGGCCTGGATGATGCTGTCCACCGCCGCGGAACCCACGTTCTTGACCGCGCAGAGGCCATAGCGCACGGTGTTGCGCGCGGTGGCGGGGACGTCGAAGGCTGGCAGGCTCTGGTTGACATCCGGGGGGAGGATCTCGAGACCCGCCCGGACGCAGTCGCGGATGTAGAGCAGGATCTTGTCGGTGTTGTCGGCTTCGATGGACATCAAGGCCGCCATGAACTCTGCGCGATGGTGGGCCTTGAGCCAGGCGGTCTGGTAGGAGATGATCCCGTAGGCGGCTGAGTGGGACTTGTTGAAGCCGTAGCCGGCGAACTTGGCCAGCAGGTCGAAGATGTGGGCGGCGGTTTTCGCAGGGATTT
>CAZVHW010000612.1:0-4679 GCA_964626835.1 uncultured Enterobacterales bacterium | reverse complement strand
ACGACCTGTGAGCCCATCGCCGAGACCTGCAATGGCGTGGACGACGACTGCGACGGCACCGCCGACGACGGCACCCTGAGCAGCGACGCCACCTGTGCCGCCGAGAGCTGCGAGGCCATCCTGGCCGACGGCGCATCCACGGGCGACGGCACCTACTGGCTGACCGGCTCGACGGGCGACTTCGAGAACCACTGCGACATGACCCGCGACGGGGGTGGCTGGACCTTCGTGGGCTCGGTGGTCAACGAGGGCAGCCGCAGCTGGGACAGCGAGGCGGTCTGGCTGACGGACACGACGGCCTTCGGCACGCTCGCGGACCGCCAGGCCGAGGACGTCAAGATCGACGCCTACTGGGAGACCGAGGGCTGGGACCTCATGGTCGTCACCGAGGAGTACGGCTTCGGCTTCTACGACGTGCTCGACGACCAGAGCATGCTGGACTTCATGAGCACCGAGTACACCACGTCCTGCTCCCAGACCTTCCTGGCAAACGGCGCGGACTGGTACGAGACGATGACCTCGAGCCAGGCCCTGCTGCACGTGCTGGTGGTGCGCCCCCTGGACGACAACTACGGAGCCTGTTTCCCCAGCGGCAACGAGAACGCCATCCTGGGCTTCCAGCTCTCCAGCTGCTGCTGGGCGAACGGCCTGGGCAACACGCCCAGCGGCTACTCCACCTGGGACATCTACGACAACTCCCTGCTGGAGCTGTCCCGACTCTCCGCCGGCACCTGCACCGCCGGATCGTACCCTTGCAGCGATGCCGGCTACTACAACGCGGGCTCGAACTGCTACGAGAGCAGCTGCAAGGTCACCTGGGCGGAGATGTACGTGCGCTGAGCAGGTCGGCGACGGTGGGTAGCAGCAGATCGGCCATGGCCCGATGGCCCTCTTCCGAGAAGTGCACCGCATCCCGGAACCACTCAGGTGGAGGAGCGACCCGCTCGGCCTCGAGCTGACGTTCGATGTCGAGCAGGGCCGCACCGCTGTCTGCAGCCGCCCGCCGCGCGGCATCCGTCATGACCCGGGTGGCCCGCATGGGGAGGACGTCCCCTTCCAAGGCCTCGCGCAGGTCGGAATACCCGCCCTCGTCCTGGCCTCGGATCCGGGCCAGACCGCGCTCGAAGAGCAGGTCGGGACAGTCTGGGTAGCGCTCCAGGGCATCCGCCAGCGCTTGCTCACGTAGCTTGGGGGGAGTCGACTCGAGGGGAGCATTGGACTTGCCCTGGGGGTGGGCAGGGAGAACATCGGCACAGGAACGTCCGATGGGGCCGGCGGTGACCCAGTTCGAGATGGGGGTCACCACGAGGGTCTGGGCGCCCACTCCGTCGGCCAGAGCCACCATCTGCTCGAGGTTACGCTCCAGCTGGTCCGCCGTCAGCACACGCCGCGGGTCGTGCAGAGACCAGCCTTGATCAGCCTGCAGGCGCTCCCCCTCCGCTGGCGGTTCCTCTCGAGCGAGCGGTTCCCTCGAGAGGCGGTCGCGCAGCAGGGCGTAGATGGCGAGCCGGCCCAGCGCGAGCCGCGTCCGCAGCTGCACCACCCCCCCCAGGTCACCGTAGTATCGGTCCTGTACCGCGTTTCCGAGGTCGTTGTGTCCCATGTAGAGCACAACGAGCCCAGGCTGGAAGGCGACGGCCTCGGTGAGGATCTCGAGGTTGTGGTGGCTGTCCAGCGAGGGGCGCCCCAGGTTGAGCACCTCCGCGGCGATCCCCTGTTCCCGCAAGCCCGCCTCGATCAGCGCAGGAAACTCGCGCTCTGCGGGGAGGTTGCTGCCAGCGCGGACGGACGAGCCACCCAGGACGTAGACACGTGGCACACCCGCGCTGGGAACCCGGGTGAAAGGCGCCACCAGGTCCCGCTGCTGGAAGCCGGTCACCACCATGCCATCCCGCTCCTGGAATGCAGGCGTGCCCGCTTTCCAACGCGCTCGGACCAGGGGCTGAGGACCCGTGGGGGGTCCCAGGGTCAGCCGCAGCCCCAGCTCCATGGCCCCCAGCAGCGAGAACGTGATCCCCAGGCCCAGCAGGGCCTTGCGCACTCGGCGCTGACGAGGAGGGAAACCAGCGTTCATGCCGACCAGGGCTACTGCTCGGTGTAGACCGCCGTGAAGGCCATGCTCATGTCCACGGTCAGTTTGTATCCGTGGAAGTCCATGGTGTCTGCGTACTCGGCGCTGCCGGTGATGGCGTCGTCCTCGAAGGTACCTTCCCAGGGCACCTCGTAGGCGTCCATGTGGGGAATGGCGATCTCGACGATGCCCTCGATATCCCCCTCGCCCGAGGCCTCGACGGCACCTGCCTGGGTGCCGAAATGGGCCAGCATGCCCTGGAACAGGCACTCGAACTCGCCTTGGATGCTGGGGTCCTGCTTGACGCTGTGCCACAGGTCGATGGTTCCGAGGCAGCTGTCCTCGAAGCCGAAGCTGGCCTCGGACATGCTGACCTCGAAGTCGCCCGTGTAGTAGTCGCCGACGGGATCGGTGTCGGCGTCGGAGTCTGCGTCACTGTCGGCATCCGAGTCCGCGTCGCTGTCGGCATCCGAGTCCGCGTCGCTGTCGGCGTCGCTGTCCGAGTCGGTGTCCGTGTCCGTGTCCGTGTCGCCTTCGGGGGGTGAGGTGTCGCCATCGACCTTGTTGGGGTTGCAGGCCAGGGACAGGCCGAAGAGGAACAGGACGGCGGGAATCGAGACGCAGCGCATGGGTGCCTCCGAGTGGCGGGGTTCTCACTCTACCCCCCTATCACGCGAGATGGGGGCGAGGATGCCCCGACAATGGGGTACCGGGCTCCCACCTCGGCCATGCCAGGGACGCTCGAACCTCCTCTTTCCCGTGGCACGGAGCTTGCAACTCCTCCCGTACGATCCACCCAGAGGAGCGTCTCATGCGCAGCGGGCAGACCACGTCGGAGTACATGCTGGTGATAGCCGTGCTCGTGGTGGCCGTGGTCGCCGCCGGCTGGCAGCTCGCACCGGACTTCATCGAGTCCATGACCAGCCTGGGCGAGCGTGCCGAGACCGTCTACACCGACGGCACTATCTCCCAGTAGTGTCGCGGCTCACGGCCGTCGGCAGAGAACTCGGTACAGCTCCAGGGCGATGAGCAGGTGGCCCGAAGGATGCGGATGTACGGGCTCGGGTGCCAAGAGACCCGGAGGGCGGTGTTGGAGCTGGCGCGCGAAGACGCGCTGGGTCTGTATGTGGAAGGCGCCGTACTGCGCCGCCAGATCGGCCACCTGCCGCTGGTAGCCCACCAGACGACGGAGCACGGCCAGCTGCTCGGGGGTGGCGGCCCAGGGCCCCGCGGGCGTGGCCACGTAGAAAGGATCCAGAAGCACCAGCCGGGACCCCAGGGGCCGAACCCTCCGCAGCAACGAACCCAGCTCGTCCCGATAGCGGGGCACCACTTCGTCCTCGGGGTACTCCATCAGCCCGACGCAGTCGTTGATGCCGATCAACACCGCCAACCAATCGGGCTCTTGCCGCAGCACGTCTCGCTCCCAGCGAACCATCAGGTCCCGGACAATGTCACCCCCCACGCCCCGGTTGACCCACTCGATGCTCAGCTCGGGGTGGTGGTAGGACACCAGGTCGATGAGACGCCGCACGTATCCTCGGCCCCAGGGCGGGAAGACCCCTCGGTCCGCATCGGTGATCGACGCGCCGGCAAAGACAAAGCGCTGCCCGTCGCGAACGGGAAAACCCATGACGGCGGCGAGCCTAGCCTAGGGACAGCTCGAGTCGCCCGTTCCCGGTGTGCCGTAGTTGTCGATGGGTGAGGTGGCCCAGGTGTTGCCGCTGTCGGCATCGCACCAGTAGTCCGGGTCGTCGTTGTCGGCGGACGTGGTGACCGACAGCGACAGGTTCATGGTGTAGCGGACTCTCAGCGGCCAGTCCGTCGTGCCATCGCTACCGTAGTACCAGCCGACATCGTCCACGAACGAACCAGCGTAGTACACGCCGAGCATGCCGTTCTCGTCCTTGTACAGGGTGGCATCGACGGAGTACGCGCGCCCGCTGGGGTTGCTGCCGGTCCAGGTGGTGGTGTCGGCCCAGGTGTAGTCGCAGAGCGTGGGATCGTCCCACACGGTGTCGTCGGCGCAGAAGGTGGCGTAGCCGCCGGCCGCGATGCTCAGCCCCGCGTCCGGAGAGATGGCGAACCAGTCGGTGGTGTCGCACTCGCCCCACGCCGGTTCGTCGTCCGTGAAGCCATCATCATAGCTGGTGCCGAACTTGTCACAGACCCGGAAGGCGACGTCGTCGAGCGCGATGTCGAAGGTCTGCGTGTTGAGGATCTCGAACCAGTTGGCGGAGCGATTGGTGGAGTAGCTGCTGGCGCTGCCCGCCGTGGACATGCGGCTGACCTCGGAGAAGATCAGCGCCCCGCTGCCAACATCGTCTTCGTCGATCCATCCGTCGCAGTCGTCGTCCACCATGTTGTTCGTGGTGGCATCGTCGCCCGAAACGCCGGGGTTGGCGGAGGCGACGGTGTCCTCGCAGTCGGTACCCGCGTAGTCGTCGGAGTCGTAGCCGTCTCCATCCTGGTCGTAGTCCGAGCCACCGGAGCAGTCCGTGTCCACGCCGTCGTACCAGGTCTCGGATTCGCCGGGGCTGACCGCAGCATCCGTGTCGTCGCAGTCGGTGCCGCTGTACGCGTCCGAGTCGTAGCCGTCGGCGTCTTG
>CAZVHW010000611.1:0-4680 GCA_964626835.1 uncultured Enterobacterales bacterium | reverse complement strand
TCGATTCCCGCACCAGGCGCTGCACCGCCGTGACCCGCTGCTCACCCGAGGCTTCCTTCGCAGCGCGCGCCATGTAGTTGACGCCCGCCTCGCCCTTCATCTCCAGGCCCAGCTCCCAGCCTTGCCGCTGGCGCGCGGGGCTTTTGTCCTGCAACAGGCGTCCACCACTTTCTCCACCATGCGGCGGTCCAGCTTGGGGATCATGCGCAGGGCGAAGGCCTTGACGTGGCTGGGCCGATCCACCATCTGGTAGACCATCGCCTTGATGGATGCCTGATCGGGCTTGCTCAGGAAGGCCTCGACACCGATCTGCCGCACCGTGGAATCCCGGCTCCAGAGCAGACCAACCGCCTCGGAGGCGCTGGGCTTCAACTCCTTGAGGTTCCTGATGACCTCCTCGCGTTCCTTCACGTTGGTGAAGGTGCCGCGCTGGGCCTGCTGCAGGATGCCTTTCTTCTTGCCGATCCCGAAGAACGCCATTGGGCTTCCCTTCGTTACGTATGGACGGCGTGGACACTCGGAGCGGAAGCATACATCACGACGGAGGGCGTCGATGTCGCGTGGCACACAAAGTGGTGACGGCGGTTCGACTGGCAGCTATTCTCCTGCGGTCCAAGTCGAGAACCCCGTGGAGGCACCGTGAAGCGCTTTCTCCTTCCCCTGTTTGTCCTGATGGTTGGCTGTGGTGGCGAGTCGGCGAGTCAGGATCAGCTCGACGAGCTGTCCCAGACCGTCAGCGCACAGCGCGAGCTCATCAGCACCCTCCAGCAGAGCTTGGCAGCGCTGGAGGGCGAGGTCTCGGATCTGCAGGCCGACGTGGACGGCAACACGTCCAACATCGCCATCAACTCCATCGAGGTCTCCGAGAATGCCACGGCACTGGACGATGTCGGGGACACCCTCGCCGAGCACGACGACCGCATCCTCTCCCTCGAGGCCGCCACGGGCACGGTCGATCTGAGCTACCTCGAGGACGGGCTCGCCGCCCTCGAGACCTCTTCGGCTTCCCACGCCGACTCCATCGCGGCTCTCGAAGGCTCGGTGTCGGGCCTGCAGAGTGACATGGCCGGCCTCCAGAGCGACGTGGGCAGCCTGCAGAGTGACCTCTCGGCCGCCGAGGGTGGCCTCACCGCGGTCGAGGGCGACGTGGGCTCGTTGCAGGGCGAACTGGCTTCCATCGAGTCCGACGTGGCCTCCCTCGAGTCCGACGTCCTGGACAACGCCCAGGACATCCTCGACATCCAGAGTGACATCACGGGGGTCAGCGACATCACGGCCGCTCTGTCGGTGGACACCGCCGGCGACCTGGTCATCCAGGGCGCCAACCTGTACATCCAGAGCGGCACAGGTGCCACGGACGGGCGTGAAAACGGCAAGGGCAACCTCATCCTCGGCTACGACGAAGACGACGGGTCCGACACCAAGTCCGGATCCCACAACATCGTGGTCGGTGCCTACCACAGCTACACCAGCTGGGGCGGTGTCGTCTTCGGCTACGACAACTCGGTGGTCGACGAGTCGAGCTCGGTGCTGGGCGGATCGGGCAACGAGGCGAGCGGATACGCCTCGGCCGTGGTCGGTGGCTACTACAACGAAGCCAGTGGCTCGGCTTCCGTGGTCGTGGCCGGCTACTCGAACGAAGCCTCGGCGGGCTACTCCACCGTGCTCGCCGGCATCTCCAATGATGCCTCGGGCACGGGCTCTGCCGTGATCTCCGGCGAATACAACGGCGCCAGTGGCACCTACGCGGCGGTCGTGTCGGGCTACGGAAACTCCGCCATGTACACCGACAGCGTGGTGGTCGGCGGCAAGAACAACTACGCCTACGGCTACTACACGGCGGTGCTGGCCGGCTACTACAACTACGCCACGGACTACTACGCGGCGGTGGTTGGCGGCATGTACAACTACGCCTCGGCCGACTACGCTACGGTCGTGGGTGGATACAACAACGACGCGTCCGGCAACTACTCCTCGGTGCTCGGCGGCTACTACAACGAAACCAGCGGCAGCTACTCGACGGTCTACGGCTCCTACTACCAGTCGGCCAGCACCAGCTACGACTACAAGCCATAGCCGTAGGCGCTGGCCCCCCGGGTAGCCGTCAGCTGGCCTCGGCCGCTGCCGTTTCGTCGTCCTCGGCGCCGTGGGTGAGCCGGTCCAGCGGCTTGAGCAGAGCCAGGATCAGCAGCCCGAAGAGGAAGGTGGTGGCGAAGATGCCGCCGAAGATGGTCATCTCGCCAGCTTCCGATGCCGCCTCGCCCAGCATGCCAGCCACCTTGTTTCCGAAGCCGCTGGTGGCGAAGTACAAGCCCATCATGAGCGAGGCGTACTTGGCTGGCGCCAGCTTGGTGATGAAGGACAGTGCAACCGGTGAGGCGCAGAGCTCGCCGATGGTGTGGAGCAGGTAGGCGCCGAACAGCCAGTACATGGCCGCGGAACCGGACGTCTCCACCTGCTTGGTGGCTCCGACCATGAACAGGAAGCCGGTGCCCATGATCATGGTGCCGATCGCCATCTTGAACAGGGACGAGGAGTGCTTGCCGGCTTTCTGGCGGCGATACCAGAAGTTGGCCACGATGGTCCCGAAGATGATGATGTAGAGCGGGTTGAGGGACTGGAAGACGCTGGCGGGGATCTCGTAGCCGAACAGCACCCGATCGACCTTTTCCTTGGTGTAGAGGTTCATCAGGCCGCCAGCCTGTTCGAAGGCGCCCCAGAACACGATCACGATGAGGAAGGACAGCAGCAGGACCTTGATCCGGTCTTTCTCGATGGCCGTGAGCGGCTTGGACGCCACGACTTCCTTGGTCTTCTTGCTGACGTTGACCACCAATTCACCGACGCCCACCAGGTAGCGCTGACCCCAGGCGTAGACCGCCTGGCCCAGCAGCATGCCGATGCCGGCCAGGGCGAAGCCGTAGTGCCAGCCGATCTTCTCGCCGATCACGCCGACGATGATGATGCCGATGTAGAAGATGGTGAAGCCCTTGTCGCGGCGGGCGTCGCCGGGTGCGTACAGGCCACCCACCATGGTGGAGATGTTCGGCTTGAGCAGCCCGACGCCGGCGATGATCAGCCCCAGCGCGGTGTAGAAGAACGGCTGCCCGTGGATCGCCATGATGCCGTGGCCGGCGCAGAGCAGCAGGCCTCCGTACATCACGGCCTTTTTTTGGCCGAGGTATCTATCGGCCAGCCAGCCGCCGGGGATGGAGGCGACGTAGACGAGCATGGTGTACCAGCCGTACAGGGCGAGGGCTTCTTTCTGGGTCCAGCCCAGGCCGCCGTGGCTGCCTTCCTTGACCTGCGCCACGATGTAGAGCACCAGGATGGCGCGCATCCCGTAGTACGAGAAACGTTCCCAGAGCTCGGTGAAGAAGAGCACGTAGAGGCCCTTGGGGTGGCCGAGGAAGGTCTCTTCCTTTTTCGCTAGTTGCATGGCCGCAACCTCCCTGGGCGCCGCGCTGTCGGGGTGAACGACGCCTTCGCTGAAGCGGGAGTGAATTACCCTTTTGGCGGACGGAGTGCCAGCCTGGCTTCCGGCTGGTGCACCAGGTCAACGCGGCCTGCCGCCCCGTCTCGTGCGGCGGGGGTGCCGCGGAGGTCGCCCCCTGTCTATCTCGACGTCCTCGTTCAGGCCTCGAGGACCGGCTTCTCCGCCAGGTAGATGAGCCGGAGATTGGCGGTGACCACGGTGTCGCGGGCCGGGTTGATGGTGTCGGTGTCGGTTCCTGGGTCGCGCAGGCCGATCACCAAGGCGTCCTGGTAGACCTTCACGAAGCGCGCGGCATCCTCGAAGGCGACCGGCAGCTCGAGGTCATCGGGCGGCTTGCCCATGTAGAGGTTGTGGGAGCCAGCGACCGCGAAGCGGCCCATGATGTCGGCGGTGCCGGGCATGGTGATGGCGTGGGCCACCAGGGAGAAGCCCAGGCGGGTGGTCTCGATGACCTCGTCGGCACCCGCCGTTCGAGCATGCTCGACGTTCTCGGAGTCGAGGATCTCTGCGACCACGTACAGCTTGTTGCGGCGCCTGGAGGTCTCGGGTTGACGACCGAGCCACGAGCGGATTGTGAAGGCCGTGAGGATGGTGTTGGCATCGGCGTGCTGGGGTGGCACGGATCGGGAACCCACGATGATGACGGCTCGGGCGTGGCTCAGGCGCACCTTCTCGAGCTCGGACTCCTTGGTTGGATCGCCTCGGATCCAGGTGATGTCCGCTGGGAAGTCCTGAGAACGCTCGCCATCGGCGAAGACCAGCACCGAGGTGAGGTCCGGATCGATCTCGTTGCGGATGGCATCGATCAGCATGCGGGCGCCGGAGTCGTAGCCGCAGATGACGAGGTGGTCGAGGTAGGTAGACATGCGGATCTGCTCCTCGCGCAGGCGCCAGACGGCGTGCAGCAGGGTGCGGCTGACGATGCCAGCGAACAGCGCCAGGGTGAACATGCCGGCGACCATCAGCACACCGCCCGCCACGCGGCCGAGGGGGGTGATGGGCGTGATGTCCCCGAAGCCTACGGTGGTGAGGGTGACGAGCGCCCACCAGATACCGTCACCCAGGGTCGTGATGTCCGGGTTGGAGCCCTTCTCGATGAGCGTGAAGCTGACACCACCCACCAGTGTTGACGTGCCCAGGAGGGTGAAGGCGAAGCCATACAGCAGGCCGTTCTGCTGGAACAT
>CAZVHW010000610.1:0-4712 GCA_964626835.1 uncultured Enterobacterales bacterium | reverse complement strand
CGCGGCGCGAGATGCTGGCGGACAGGCTCGGAAGCGGTGGTGTGGGCAGGCGTCGCTTCCAAGCGAGCACCCCCAGCGCCAGACCCAGCGCCAAGAACACGCCCCAGCCCACGACGACGGGACCGTGGTCGGCCAGCTGCGCCGGAACGTAGAGATCTTCGGACGGAAGTCCAGCGGGCACGGATGCGGTCAGCGTGTTGGGATCGGGAGGTGCCCCCGGACCGGCAGGCGCGTGCCCGACCGAACCGGCAGGCGCGGGCCCAACGGGACCGGCGGACGGCTGCGCCTGGACATCAGGTCCGGGCACGGGATCCCAGCTGTAGCCAAAGGAGACCCAACACCAACAACAATCCCACCCCCCAGCCGAGCTGCGCCCCGGTGGCGTGGCCCGACGGGCAGACCCGCTCGAGGACCAGGTCGGCACCGCTGCCCTGGGCCACCAGCCACACGGCCTCGTGGTCGGTGGCGCTCATGAACACGATCTGGTCGAGGCACTGGCTGCCGGTCCCGTCTTGCTCGAACTCACCCTGCAGCCGCACGAAGCGTGGCGCGGAAGGCAGCTCGAGCGTGCCCACCAAGGTGTCGCCATCCGCGACGAGAGAGAGGGCCCGATCGTCTCCCAGGGCCGTCACCGTCACGGAGAAGGGATCCTGCAGCCGCTGACCTGCCGGGTCGAGGTGGATGGTGAGTGGAAAGGACATGGCAGCCGGGATGATACCCGCTTTCGTCAGGGCGACGGGTCTTGGTAGAGCTTCAGGGTGCGTCCCGTGTCGAGGCGCAGCTCCCCGGGCTGGCCACCGGCCGCCATGTCGGGGCGGGCCAGGGTGTGGTACTCGCTGCGTGGCCAAGAGCCGTGAGCCTGCAGGTCGACCAACAGCAGCTCGTCGAGCCGGCGCGTGACCAGACCCGCCCGCTCGAGGTCCGAGGCGATGGCCTGCACGTCCTGCAGGGCCTCCATGTCGGAACGGACGTGGACGACCAGCCAGCGGAAGCCTTGCTCTCGGCCATGGGACTGTAGGGTGGACAGAGACCAACTCGGCGCCGCCAGCCTACTGAAGAGAGCCATGTCGAGGGGCTGCTCCGTGCTCGAGCCCACCGGGCGCTGGTGCTGGGTCTGGAAGTACAGCGGCCAGTAGCCTTGACGCGCGGGCAGATGCATGACCGCCCCCCAATCGAGCCCCTCGAACAGCGAGACCATGTCGGGGCACGCCGTAGCACTCGTGCTCCAGGCCCTCGGGCCCGGATTGATCACCGCCGCCTCGAGGACCAGGGCGAACCCCACACCGAGGGCCAACCACCGCGTCCGACCCGCGAGCCAGAGTCCAAGGAGCAGGGCGACGCCCAGGTGGATGACCATGGCGAAGCGCCACAGCTCGATGAGGTGGGAGAAGGGGGGTGCCCAGTCGAGCAGCAGCCAGGGAAGCGGGATGCCCGTCCCCTCAGCGCCCGGCCCGATCTTCAGCCAAGGCCCGAGGGCCATCAAGGCGCCCACGAGCACCAAGGTCAGCCCGACCACCCGCGCGCGGAGTGAAAGGGCCGAGGGACCCCGAGCCACCAGCGCCACCAGCGCCAGTACGCTGGCCACGATCCCGGCGGACGCGCCCACCAGAAAGGCGGTCGGAGCCAGGTCTGGGCCGAGAGCGAGAGAGGGGCCCGGCACGACCAGGTCGAGCAGGCTGGCCTGACCCTCGAGCAGACGCTGACGCGCGACGACATCCGCGCTGCGCTGGAGGATGGAGCCCTGGCCCATGCTGATCCACGCCGCCCAGCCCAACACAGGCGCAGACAGCAGGGCGCCGACGCCGAGGATCCCGCCAGCCCTGGACCAAGATCGCGTCCCGGCGAGCGCCATCATGCCGAGCACCGCCACGCCGGTCGCGAGCCCCACGTAGATGTTGGAGATCATCGCCAAGGCCAGCGAGAGCCCCGCCAAGGGCACGAAGCGCGCACGTTGGTGGCCCATGGCTTCCCAGGCCGCCAGCCCGGCAAGGGGCAACCAGTAGATCTGGGCGGCTTCGGGGTTGCCGTTGTGGGCGGAGCAGAGGAGCACGGGAGACAGCGCGAGGACCGGACTGACCGCCAGAGCCGCCGGCCAGCTGCCCGAGATCCGCCGGAGCAGCGCGTAGGTGCAGCCACCGGCGAGCCCCACGTGGAGCAGCTGCAGCAGGTTGGCAGCCAGGACGGCACCCCCGAGCAGCGTCACCGGTGTGAGCAGGGCGCTCTCGAGGGGAGAGGCCGGCCAGAAGGTCCCCCCGTCGGGCCATCCCACCAAGGCCGTATGGCCTGCGAGGCTGCGCTCGTACACCAGCTGCCAGGCCACGTGCCACAGGGTCCAGGGCACGGTGAGCACGTCGGTCTGCACGTCACCCCACAGCCGGCGTGCTGGCGACATGGCCAGATCGGGCATGCGTGCCAGGGCCAGCAGGCACCAAGCCGCGCACACCAGCAGGGCTTCCCTGGCGACCCGCAGGCCGGAGGGAGGGGCGCTTCGATGGCCGGGTGTCTTGGGGATGGCTCGTCCTCCTGGGGGACTCCGTCAGGCAGATAACCTCCGGACCCCGGCGCTACCTGGACACCAGCCAGGCCCCGCCCACCAGGAGCGCGGCCCCGAACCAGCGGGTCAGGGTCGCGGCGTGGACCTTGGCGCCCATCAGCCCGTAGTGCTCGAACACCAGCGCGGCGATGAACTGCGCGGCCACCGTCAACGCCAACAGCGTCGCGACCCCCAGCTCCGGGAGGGCCCGATTCATGGCCGCCATGCCGGCCACGCCGATGACGCCCGCCGTCCAGGCCCACCAGGGTACCTGCTGCATGCCCACCAGCCCTCCATCGCCGCGCATGCCGGCGAAGACGAAGCCGAACCCGGCCGCGGCCCCCACCACGTGCAGCAGCACGGCGGCCTCCATGTACCCCGTGGTCTGAGCCACGCGGAGGTTCATCTGCCACAGCACGGGCTGGGACAGCCCGACGAGCAAGGGGATGAGGATCCAGACGAGGAAGATGGGGGGCATGGGACTCCCATGGAGATTGGGCTCGGCTCTCCGGGAGTCTACTGCGAAACGTGCTCCCAGCTGTCGGGCCAAGGGCTGGCGTCGTCGGCCGCGTACAGGGGCACCCACCCCGTGGGCGTGGCCTCGAGGGCGTCATCGCATGGCCGCTCGAAGAAGAAGTCTACCGTGTTGCCCGCCGTGCCGATGCGCAGGGCCGTCGCAACGCGCCAGGTCATGGCGGAGCTGCGGGTCACCCGGTCACCACAGCGGACCTCGAGGGTGGTGACCCGCCGCTCGGGCCACCGCAAGCCAACAACGGGCCCCTCCCCGACGGTGCCAACCGCGCTGGGAGCAGGCAGTGGCGCCCGAGGTTCGAGCACACAGAGGTCGTGACCCCGCACCGGTCTACAGCTCAGGTGCTCGCTCGCCCCACCGGCCCGGCCACCGTGGTCCAGGACGGCCCGGGTGCCGAGGATGCGCAGAAGCTCCACGGAGTCGTCAGACGGAAAGTCCCGCAGCTGGCGCTCCAACAGATCCAGCGCGCCGGTCTTGCGGGCGGTGATGCCCCCGACCAGTGGCCGGTCGTGTTCCAGGGCAGCCCGGTACGCCTGGGTGGCGGTGCAGCGACAGCTCCGCGGCCCCGGCCAGGAAGCCAGGACGCTGTCCCACAACGGCCCTTCCCCCTCCAGCAAACCGAGCTCTCCATACACCGGGTGGAGGCGAAGCTGCCCATCGGCCCCCGTCTTGGGCGAGGCGCGCTCCGCTAGAAGCAAGACCAGCAAGCCACCACAGAGCAGCACGGGAGGCAGCCGCCCCCAACGCCGGGCGAACCTGGCCAGCACCCATGCCCCGGCACCGGCGAAGAGCCCCAGGGCGGTGAAGCTCACACCCAGCCAACGCACGGGATCGCGCAGCCCATAGAAACCCGGGATCCAGTCCACCAGGCGGCAGGGTCCCGGCAACGCGGTGGCCTGCCCTTTCCAAACCAGCACCGGCCCCAGCGCCAGCAGCGCCGCTGCGACCACCACCGCAAGCCCGACACCCCAGGCCCAGCGGCGGCCGGGGAGACTGCGCAGGCTCGACAACCCCACCAAGGCGAGCCCAAACGCGGTGTAGCCGGGGTTGGCTGGGTTGTTGACGGTCCAGCCGGTCGTGGCGCCCTCCAGGGAAAAGAGAGCTGCGTGGAGCGACGACCGAGCTACCGGGGCGAGGGTGGCGGCCGGATCCCACGACCACGCCGCCAGCTCCGACGGATCGGTCCAGACCTCGAACAGGAAGCCCGCACGGGCGTAGACGGAAAGAACAGGAAGAAAGGCCAGCGTCCCGAGCGAAAGACCCGCCAGCGCAGCCAGCCAGCAGCGGCGATCCCCCAGGCGCGCGATGGCTGCTCCACCCAGCACCGTCAGGGCGACCAAGGCCGCATGCAGGCCCATGTACAGACCGAACCACGGTGCCAGCAGGAGCACCACGCCGCCGCCAAAGGCCAGCCCCGCGCGCCGCATGGCCAGCCCCGCCCCGAGCAACAGCGCCCCCAGTACCATCCACTCGTGGTGGAGCAGGTTGGCGTGCTGCGCGTGGAGTAGGTGTAGCGGATGGCAGCCCGCCGCGATGGCCGCCACCCAACAGTGAGGGCCTGGACCCAAGAGCGCCCGCACCAACCGATGGCAGCACCATGCGGTGAGAAAGACCCCCAAGAAGGACACGACGGCCATTGCGGCGAAG
>CAZVHW010000609.1:0-4715 GCA_964626835.1 uncultured Enterobacterales bacterium | reverse complement strand
CGGGGCGTCGACGGCGTCGTCCTCGTCCACCTCGTTGTCGCAGTCGTTGTCCAGGTCGTCGCAGACCTCCTCGGCGTCGGGGTGTACGCTCGCGTCGGCGTCGTCGCAGTCCACGTCGTCGCAGGACCCGTCCTCGTCGGCGTCCGTACAGGGGGGGGCGGTATCGCTCGGCGGTGTGCTGTCGTCGGGTTTCACTTCGGTGCGGCAGCCCAGGGCCAGCAGGGCGAGCAGGAGGGCGAGGGTGCGCATGGGGGTTCCAGATGCGTGCGTCCGTTGGCCATGGTAGCAGCGATCGCGGGTCGAGTCCGAGCGAACTGGTGTTATGCTGCTCGCTGTCGGGCCGGCGCGAAGTCGAGAAAACCATGCGAACAAACAGACGCGCGCGGGCGTTGCGCCTGCTGGCCGGCTCCCTGGCAGCCCTCGGGGGATGCGGATGGGGGGCCGTGCCCATGTACGGCATCGAGATCGCCCAGTTCACCTTCGAGGGACACGTTCTGGATGCCGAGAGCGGCGATCCCATCGAGGGCATCCGGGTAAGCTTCGGCGGCGACGAGCGGTACACCGACACGGACGGTGCCTGGGAGCTCACGGGCTCTGCGTCGCAGAGTTGCGTGCCGGGGCGTTGTACGGTGTCCCGGTAGAGAACCAGGAAGGTCGCTACGCCTACCGTTTGCCTCGGCGGGGTGGTGGCGAGCTGTTCCTACTGCTCTTCGATCCCGCTTCGCTGAGCAGCTACGAGGTGGGCGGTAGCCTGTCCGAGGAGGAGGTCGACTTCACCCTGGAAGGGCTGACGGGCAGCGTGGCCACCGTGATCGACGCCATCCCGGACGCAGAGTCGGGTGCAGACGTCGTGGAGGGCGAGCCCGTGTTCCCAGAGGCCACCCACACGATCGAGGGGGGCAGCCTGACCCTCCGAGTGGGCCCGCGGCCTGTCTGGGTGTTGACGGATCCGATTTAGGGTGTCCGAGAGTGCTCGGGGCCGAGGTCGATGATCTGCATGGGGCCTCCGGGGTTGGGGCCATTGTACAGCGCTGTCCGGCTGAGGTTGCGGAGGATAGGAACCCCGTCGCCCTCTGTCGCCGGATTCCCCATGCGTACCTCGATCATCGCCATCGCCCTGGTAACGGGCTGCGGCACGCCGCCGGTCCCGGACATGCCCAACCCACCGCCCGAGGCCCTGTTCGGTGCGCCTGTCGATGTCTCGGGCTGGGAAGGTTTCTTCTCCTGGGCCGAAACGAACGCCGCCTGGCTCGCGGACCGAGCCCTGCCCTTCGATGCAAGAGCCATCCGGCAGGCCTCGCCGCGCGTAGCCAAGCTCGTCATCGCGAGCGGCACCCAGCAGGCGAGCGAGGAGGGCCTCGGGAAGCTGCACGCCCAGTACTGTGGCGATCCCGTGGCTCGTGCGTGGAACGAAGACCGGTGCGGGGGGCTCGAGGCTTTGGACTGCCAGGACGGGCAGTGCAGCTACCAGCACTTCGGCAACTGCTCGGGGCTGCTGGCGGGAAGCGGGTGGTTCGTCACCGCGGCGCACTGCACCTCGGGTCTCGAGACCGATCCGGATCTCGCCTCGGCGTCGGCCATCCTGGTCCCGGGCGCGGACGGGCTGCCGGCCCAGCGCCTCTCCTTGGGCGAGATGGTCTCGGGCAAGAAGGACTGGAGTCACCACTGGGTGGCCCTGGACGATCGGGATCCCGTGGACGTGGCGGCCGTGCGGATCGAAGACGGCGGGCTCGAGCCCTTCGCGCGAGCGTCGCTGCCAGCCAAGGGCGATCTCCTGTTCGTCCTCGGGTATCCACGGGTGGAGGGTCGCGCTCCCGCCGCAGTCCAGGCGGCCGGCTACACGCTGGTGCCAGGTACGCCTTCGGTCAGCTTCGGCCGACTGGCGGATCCCAACCTCGCCGGAGCCCCGCTGTGCAACGTGGACGGCAACCAGGAAACCTGGGCCCTGAGGAGCCCCTGCCCGGCAGGCGAGGTGGGCGAGGGTGACGAGCAGACCTGGAAAGGGCCCATCGCCTACGGTGCCTTCCTGACCACCTACGACAGCTGCAACGGCTACTCCGGTGGGCCGGTCTTCGACGTGCAGGGTCGCTGGGTGGGGATCAACTACACCCTGGCCAGCGACACCAACCCCCAGGACGCCTTCGTGGATCACGCCCGCATGGTGGCCACACCCGTAGAACGGGGCATCCAGCGGCTGGGGCTCGAGCTATGAGCCGAACTTCCTGACCAGCTTCTGCAGTCGTTTGCGTGCGTTGGCCGAAGGCAGCTCGTCGCCGCGTTCGATCAGAGTGCCCAGCAGGCGCTCGTGGTGTCGCGCGTCCGCCACCGGCAGGATCAGCTCGCCGCATTGCACTAGCTGCTTGGAGCCGATGGTCTCGAGCACCTCCTCGAACCACGCTTCGAGGTCGCCTGCCCAGGCGGGATCCGACGCGGCCACCGTTCTTCTGGACCAACAGGTAGTCGTCGGTGCCGATCTCGAACCTCACCTCGAGCTTGGCCTCTGCCTGGCGGGCCCAGGCGGTGCTGGCCGTGGCGGTGACATTGCCCGACGAGATGGGCTCGCCCTGGAAGTGGTTGGCGTGCTCGGGGCTGTCCGGGGCGATCTGCGCCGAGGCGAGGGGGATCGGCAGCGCGAGGACAAGGGCACGGGTCATGGGGGCTCCTGGTTCGAGCTGCGACAGAGCCTTTGGTCCAGATGCGGATCCCAGCAAGTGTTCGGGTGGGCAGTGGGCCCCCCCTCGCTAGCTGGGCCCGCTATCATCATCACCATCGCCCGTTCGCGGGCGCGAGGAGGCAGGCCATGAAGGTTCTGGTCATCAACGCGGGCAGCTCTTCCATCAAGTTCGAGCTGTTCGACATGCCGGATGAGCGGGTGCTGGCCAGCGGTGTGGTCGAGCGCATCGGTGAGGCGAGTGGCCGGCTGGCGTGGTGCGTCGGGACGGTGTCGATGACGGTAGAGCGGGTTGTACAGGACCACGCCGTCGGCCTGCGGCTGATCCTCGAAGCCCTCACCGAGGGGGAGTGCGCGCCCCTCGCCGACCTGGGCGAGGTCGGCGCTGTGGGCCACCGCGTGGTGCACGGGGGCGAAGCCTTCGCCCGGACGGTGATCGTCACCCCAGAGGTCGAGGCCGCCATCGAAGACCATGTCGAGCTCGCCCCGCTGCACAACCCGCCCAACCTGCTGGGCATCCGCGTCGCACGCGAGGTGCTGCCCGCGGTGCCCCAAGTGGCCGTCTTCGACACCGCCTTTCACCAGACCTTGCCCCGGAGGGCCTACCTCTACGCCCTTCCGTACGAGCTGTACACCGAGGGTCGGGTGCGCCGCTATGGCTTCCACGGCACCTCTCACCGCTACGTGGCCGGGCGTGCAGCCGCCATGCTCGGGCGCCCCGTCGAGCAGCTGCGACTCATCACCTGCCACCTTGGCAACGGGGCCAGCATCACGGCCATCGACGGGGGGCGCGCCGTCGACACCTCGATGGGGTTGACACCCCTCGAGGGTCTGGTGATGGGCACGCGCTGTGGCGATCTCGATCCGGCCCTGCCTGGGTTCCTGCAGCGCGAGCGGGGGTTGTCCGTGGACGAGGTGGATCGGCTGCTCAACAAACAGAGCGGCATGCTGGGCCTGTCGGGCCGGAGCAACGATCTGCGCAGCATCGAGGGAGCGGCTGCCGAGGGCGACGAGCGTGCGCGGCTCGCGCTGGACGTGTACTGCTACCGCATCCGCAAGTATGTCGGCGCCTACACCGCGGTCTTGGGCACGGTGGACGCCCTGGTGTTCACCGCCGGCGTCGGAGAGAACTCCGCTACGGTGAGGGCCGGGGCGCTCGAAGGCCTGGGTCCCATGGGCTACGCCCTCGATCCTGCGAAGAACCTGGGCGCGAAAGGACGGGAGGTGGGCATCTCGGCCGCCGACAGCCGGGTACACATCTTGGTCATCCCCACCGACGAAGAGCTGATGATCGCCCGGGATAGCTACGCCATCGCGGCGGTGTAGCCAAGTCTACTACCTCCACCGTTCAACAGCGGTGTCGGGTGGAGGCCCTCCGGCCCCGCGAGGTGGAGCGTCCCGGTCGTCCTGGCGGCGGAGGGTTTCGAGCCAGGCGTGTACGGAGCACCGGGTGGGATCTCCCCCAGGAGCACTCCGCAAGAGAAGCGGCCTGAGTGCAATGCGGTGACAAGAGAAGCGGCATGAGTGCAAGGTTCCCCGCTCTCGACAGCGCCTGAGGGTCCGAAACGGTCGGAAATCGCCGATTTCGGTCTCTCTCGCTGACCAGATCGTGCACATAGGTGGGTTCTCTTGCTTCCGCCTTGCAATTGGGGGCGTTCTCTTGTCCGGGAGGCTGCCTACAGCCCCACGGGTTCATGGATCCACTCGTCCCAGGCGGCGTTATCCTGCGGTCTATGAGCTACGTTCCGGAAAATCCCCTCGTGGTGCAGGGCGATCACACCGTCCTGCTCGAGACCATGAGCCCTCGCTACGAGGAAGCGCGGGACGAGCTGCTGGCGTTCGCCGAGCTCGTGAAGAACCCTGAGTACGTACACACCTGGCGCATCACGAAGCTGTCGCTGTGGAACGCCGCGGCGGCTGGCAAGACGGCGGATCAGGTGGTGGGCGCGCTGGAGCGGCTGGCTCGCTACCCGGTGCCCGAGAACATTCCCACCTCCATCCGCGCAACCATGGCTCGCTACGGCTGCCTGCGGCTGCTGCGGGA
>CAZVHW010000608.1:0-4761 GCA_964626835.1 uncultured Enterobacterales bacterium | reverse complement strand
TGCCCTTGGCACCCCACGGGCCGTGCTCGGCTGGGACCTCCACGAGGATGACCTCGACCTCGGGGGTGTGGCGGGCGGGGAGCACGCCCAGGCGGCGGTAGCGGGTGTCGGGCCATCCCTGCTCTACAGCGAGCTGTTCGGTCAGCGCATAGCCGGCACCCATGTGCACCCCGCCCTCTACCTGACCCCGGCAGGCCATGGGGTTGAGGGCTCGGCCCACGTCGTGGGCGGCAACGATGCGCTCGAGGCGCCCGTCTGCGTCCAGGACCGCCATCTGGGTGGCCCAGGCGTAGGCCCAGTGGGTGACGGGATCGTCGACCTCGGCTTCGAGAGGGTGGGTCGTCGGTGCGTCCCAGACGCCGAGGAAGCGCTGGCCTTCGAGGGATGCCAGGGAGCCCCCGGCGGCCTCGAGGGCCTGGACCATGGCGGGCGCCGCAGCGCGGATGCCTTGGCCGCCCAGGAAGGTGGCGCGGCTCGAGGTGGTCATTCCCACGTCTACCGGTGCCAGGGTGCTCGTCGCGACGGTGAACAGATCGATGGGGAGCGCGGTGAGATCGGCCGCTGCTTGGCGCAGCATGGTGGCGTGGCCTTGGCCCATCTCCGTGAAACCCGTGTGGATGACAACCTTGTCGGTGGCCCGAACCTCGAGCATCACGCGACCCTGCTCTGGATAGCCGTTGCCGAGCCCAACGTTCTTGAGGCCACACGCGATGCCCACGCTGCGGCCGGCGGCCCGAGCGCGCAGGTAGTGGGGTCTGATGGCTTCCAGGGTGGCCAACAGGCCTACGTCTTCTCCCACTCGCTGTCCGGTCACCAGGCGGCTCCCGGGTCGGGCGGCGTTTCGGAGGCGGATCTCGAACGGGTCGATCTGCAGCTGGCTGGCGATGCGCTCGAGGCAACCCTCGAGCGCGAAGGCGGCTTGGTTGGCGCCGAAGCCGCGCATGGCGCCGCAGGTTGGGTTGTGGGTGCGAACGGTGGTGGCGGTGATGTGCGCACAGGGGACGTGGTAGGGCCCGCCGGCGTGGCCTGCCGCCCGCTCGAGCACCTTCTCGCCGACCGATGCGTGCCCACCCGTGTCGCCGAGGATCTCGGCCTTGATGGCGGTGATGCGTCCTTCGTCGTCGGCGCCTACGGTGTAGTCGAGCACCAGGGGGTGGCGCTTGGGGTGCATGCGCAGGGAGTCGTCCATGCTCAGCACCACCCTCACGGGCCGCCCGGTCACACGGGCCAGCAGGGCGGCGTGGGGTTGGACGCTCAGGTCTTCTCGCCCACCGAAGGCGCCCCCGGCACCTCCCAGCTCCACCTCGATGTCATCGGGATCCATGGCCAGGAAAGACGCCAGCTGACGGCGGTCGTCGAAGATCCCCTGGCCGCAGGAGAGCAGCCGGAGCCCACCCTGGGCGGTGGGGCTTGCCAGGGCAGCCTCGGGCTCGAGGAAGGCGTGGTCGACGCGCTGGGTACGGAAGGTCTCGCGCACGACCACGGCGGACTTCCCCAGCGCCTCGTCGACATCGCCGCGGCGGATGATGGACCGGGCCAACACCATCGCGGGGTCCCTGGCGGCTTCGGCCAGGTCGAGCACGGGCTCGAGGACCTCGACCTCCACGACCACCCGGCTGGCAGCTTCGCGAGCGAGGGCGGGATCGTCCGCAGCTATCGCGGCGATCACGTCGCCGACACAGCGGCTCTCGTGTCCCATCGGGAGCAGGGGAGGCCAGTCGCGTCGGATCAGGCCCTGGTAGCGCTCGCCCGGTACGTCGTCAGCCGTGATCACCGCGTGCACTCCCCGCATGGCGAGGGCCGCGGAGGCGTCGATGGACAACAGCCGGCAATGGGGTGCGGGGACGAAGACCACGGCACCGTGCAGCATGTCGGGCAGCTGCAGGTCGCCGATGAAGGGCTGCTCTCCGAGCACCAGCTCGCGGGCCTGCCAGCGGGGTGCGGAGGCTCCGAGTGTCTGGGCTTTCGCGGGAGGGAGTGGATCTCCGCGCCGGGTGGCCGCCGCTCGCTCGATGGCCCGGATTATGCCGTGCCAGCCGGTGCAGCGGCAGACGTGGGGCCCCAGGGCGCGGGCGATGGTGGCTCTGGTGGGGTTGGGATCGACGTCGAGCAGGGCCTTGGCGCGCAGCACCATCCCGGGTGTGCAGAAACCACACTGCAGACCGCCCGTGGTGGCGAAGGCCTGGACGTAGATCTCCTTTTCGGCCTCCTGGATACCTCGGATGGTGAGCACCCGGCGGCCTGCCAGCCGCCTGGCGGGCATGGTGCAAGTGGGCCGCGCCTTGCCGTCCACGATGGCCGTGCAGCTGCCGCAGCTGCCTTGGCCACAGCCCCGCTTCAGGCAGCGGATCCCCAGCCGGCGGCGCAGCAGGTCGAGGGCGCTGTCGCCGTCGCGCCAGCGCGCGCTGACCGCATCGCCGTCGAGCTGGAAGCTCAGCTCACTCATGGACTCTCCTGCGCTCGGGGGAGGGTCATAAACCGTGGGGGCACTGGCGGGTACCGACGCGCCAGGTGACAGTGAGGTGTTCTTTCCCCCTGGGAGTTTTCGTGCGAGATCGAGGTCGGCTGGTGGTGATGCGTCACGCCGATACGGCGTGGGAAGGGGCCGCCGGGGACCGCATGCGCGCTCTCACTTCGCGGGGTCGGATGCAGGCCGCTCGGGCCGGTGTCGCGCTGGCCGCGACGGGCTGGGCCCCCACGGTGGTGGTCTGCTCCGGGGCCCTGCGCGCGGCGCAGACATGGAACCTGCTCTCTCCGGCGCTCCCGGTGCCCGGTGTGTTCGAGACCACCCTGGATCTCTACCACGGTGGTCCGGCGGCCTATCTTTCCGCCGTCGATACCTGGGGGGGAAAAGCCGATACGGTCATGCTGGTGGGCCACAACCCGTCGGTCGGTGAGCTGGTGGAGCTGCTCAGCGAGGAGCGGGTCCGCTTCGGGACGGCCCACGTGGTCTTGCTTCGGGCGGTCCCAAACGGGCCGTGGCCTGGATGGGGGGTCGCCATGGGCACCCCTCTGCGCTTCGAGATCGAGCGCGTGCTCGAGCCCTGACCGCTCGCAGCGCCGGGCGGCGTGGGCCTGGGCTCACTGGGTCGCGTACTCGAAGGCCATGAGGTCCCACGCCAGCTCGACCGGGGCCTTGTCGTCCGTCAGCAGCAGGGCTTGCTCCCAGCCGTCGACCTCGCCCACCACCTTGTTGCGCAGGCCCTTGCGGATCTGGTCGAGGTTGGTGCCCCGGGGCAGGCCCGCCAGGCCATCGGTGATCTGGTAGCGGTTGGTGGGATGGGCCGAGGCGAAGAGGATGTCGTTCGAGCGCAGGGCTGCGACCTGGTGGACCGTGGGGAAGACCTCGCGCAGGGTGCGGTAGGTCATTCGCAGCAGGCGATCCGACGAGCCGCGCACCGAGGCCACGTTCACCGCCACCACGCTCTGCTCGTTCATGTGTGCCCGGAGCTGCTCCCAGAACTCCACCGTGGTCAGGTGGAAGGGGACATAGGGCTGCCGGAAGGCGTCCACGAGGACCACGTCGTAGGTCTTGTCTGTGTGCTGCACCCAGGTTCGGCCGTCCATGACGTAGGGAGTGATGCGGGGGTCGCCGTTGTCGAAGTGCTCGATTCCGGCTCGAACGACCGCGCCGTCGATCTCGATACCGTCGATGTGGGCCTTGGGGAAGGCGTCGAGCACGTGACGAGCCACGGTTCCGCCAGCCAGGCCGATGATGAGCACCTCGCGCACGCTCTCCGGATCGTCGAGGTACAGGGGACCAGCGGCCAGGTAGGCCCAGTAGCCCCGGGTTTCCTGACCTTCTTCGAGGCACTTGACCGAGTGGATGGCCACGCCTTCGTTCAGGTACAGGTGCTTGGCGCGATCGCACTTGCCGTAGGACTCGATGTTGATGCGGATGTAGTGGTAGAGGGACTCGGCTTCCATGACCAAGCCCTCGGACGGTCGGGTGATGCCTTGGGGCAGGATTGCGAGGGGGAGGAGAAGGCAGGCCAGCGCGGGGCCCTTGGTGCGCCCCAGGGCGCCAGCCGCCGAGACCGCGAGCAGGGCGAAGCCCACGCCCAGGAAGGTGTTGCGGACCCCCAACAGGGGGATCAGCACCAGGGCGGGAAGGAAGGAGCCGAGGATGGAGCCGACGGTGGACAAGGCGTAGAGGCGGCCCGCGGTGCCGCCTGCGCCTTCGACGGTCTCGACGTCCAGGCGGACGGCCCAGGGGCTGACCATGCCCATCAGGGTGACCGGGAGGGCGAACAAGGCGAGTATGCCCAGCAGGCCGCCTGCGATGATCGCGATCCCCGTGCCCACGCTGTCGGCACCTCCGCCGTCGACGACCCAGAGGATGGTGGACGAGGCCGCCTTCAGGATGGGGCGGCCGGCGAAGGGGATGACCACCACGAGCAGGGCCGCCACGGAGGTGACGCGGCACAGGCCGCGGAGAGTGGGATCCTTGTCGCCACGGCGGCCGCCCAGCCAGTAGCCCAGGGAGAGAAAGGCCATCATGGAGCCGATGAGGATGGTGGTCACGATCAAGCTGGTGCCCAGGTAGGGGGCGAGCAAGCGCAGGCCGGTCATCTCGACGGCCATGACGGTAGCGCCGGAGACGAAGACCAGGGTGCGAAGGTGGAGCTTGGACATGTGGAGGACTCCGGGAAACGTTGGGTGAGGCTTATCCCCTCCCGCGCATAGGGATCGGGATCGGGATCGGTGATCGGGATCGGGATCGGGATCGGGATCGGGATCGGGATCGGGATCGGGATCGGG
>CAZVHW010000607.1:4374-4764 GCA_964626835.1 uncultured Enterobacterales bacterium | reverse complement strand
GACCTGCGCTCAGCTGCGGTCGGGGCCGGATCCACGCGCTTGGTGGGCGCGTCGGGGATGCCCTTGGGTGGCGTCCATGTTGGACCGCTGGACTTCTGCTTGGGCTGCTTGACGCGCGCGTGGGGGGCCGGCTGTCGGCGCTCTTCGAACTTCATGCCCACCGGACCCAGGGCGAGGGGATGGTCGGTGGAGTCGGGCTCCCAGGGATCGGCCAGGCTGTAGCGCTCGAACAGTCGGCCGGTGCAGGAGACGATGGGCGCGCGCTCCCAGCGGCGACTTCCTATGCGCTGACACAGCCGCTCTCCCAGCGTTGGTCGAGGCGGCCGTTGGTCGAGGACGTCCTTGGCGAGCGCTCGATCCAGCGGATCATCGCTGCCTGTCACGGTGGCT
>CAZVHW010000607.1:0-4364 GCA_964626835.1 uncultured Enterobacterales bacterium | reverse complement strand
GGGCACTCCGGGATGGCGTTGACCCGATAATACCCAAGCTCGTCAGCCCAATACTCACCTTGGTATGGCCAGTGCATCCAGCCCTTCCGGACGCGGAGCTGCCGGTTGACCGTGCGCTTCTTGTCTGCGAGCTTGCCGGTGATGCTGGCCGCTTCGTACAAGCGGGTCTCGAACTGCAGCATGTCGAGCTTGGAGATCTCGACGTTCGCGAGCATCTCGCCCAAGCGGTCGGTCTGGCCTTGGAGCTTGTCTCGCACGCGCTCGCCCTCGAGCTGGACGATGCCGTCGCGGCGATCGCGGATCCAGCCGGCGACCTGCGACACGAACGGGTTCGCCGAGATGTTGCGCAGCCGAGTCAGCTCGTCTTCGGCATGTTGGACGGCGTCGATGGAGCTCAGGAGCCGGGCTTCGCCACGCCAGGTTCGGAGTACGGGTTCGGGGTAGGGGCCAGGATCACCTTCGAGCATGAAGACCCTGGCCAGCTCGAAGGCGTCTCGGGGAGAGAGCGCCGCCGTGGCGGTCCGCATGTCGTCGAAGACAGGCTGGTAGGTCTCCTCGAAGGAGTCGATCTGCAAGGAGGCCTCGGGGAACTTGCAGAGCAGGAACAGCGCGTAGACCCGCAGCAGATGGCCTTCTGGGAAGTACCAGTCCTCGAAGAATGGCGAGCCGTGGTTGTGCATCAGGGCGATGGTGCCGTTCATGTCTTCGAGGCGGAAGTGGGCCCACCCACGCTCGAACTGGGCTTCGAGCCAGTAGTCGCTGTTGCGGGCGACCTTGGCGTAGTACTCGATGGCGCGGGGGTAGTTGCCTGCCGCGTAGTAGGACCGACCGACGTTCAGCAGAAGTGCCTGGAGAAAGCGATCTTCCCGGCCTACGCGCTGGGCGGCGTCGTAGGACTCGAGCAAGGGCTTCAGAGCGTCGGTGGGGCGACCTTGCTGGTTGAGCACCACGCCCTGCAGCATCTTGGCGTCGGCGTAGTGAGGGGATGTCTCGACCACCAACCTCAGCATGCCCAGGGTGACGCCGTACTTGCCCTCACGGTAGTTTTCGCGCGCGGCCAGGTAGGCCATGTGGGAGCGGGTGAGCTTGTCCACGTCGCCGCCCACGTTCTTGGCGAAGACGGGCTGGAGTAAAGCGGTGTCGCCGACTCGGTCCGCCAAGGAGAAGGCTTTCTCGATGGCCTCGGGGGACCACTCGGCTTCGGAGTCGCGCTCGAGAGCCTTCGCGTAGGCCATCAGCGAGGCGTAGGGGAGGTCGAGCTGGACCAACAGTGCACCCAGCTTGGCGTAGGCCTCGGCTTGGAAGAACTCGAGCTCGCTGTCGCCGATGATGGTCACCAGAGCATCGGCCGCGCGCGCCTTCTGACCTCGCTCCAGCTCGGAGGCGTAGTCTGCAAAGGCTGCCGCTCGTTCTTCCTCGGTGGGCTCGCCTTCGCCTTCGATGGCGATTTCGTCAGCTGACGGGGCGAAGGTGATGTCGTCCTTGCCCGCCCAGGCGCTGTCACCCGGTGTGCCCAAGGCCACCAGGAGCAGCAGGGGCAGCGTGAGTTGTGCCGCCCGCATGGCTAGCGCTCCTTGCCGAAGCGGGACATACCGATGGAGAGCGAGACGTTCTGCTTGACCGCGGTGGTGCCGGTGAGGGTGCGAGGTTGCACGAACACGTCGTCGCGAAGCTCGAAACGAATAGCGCCAGCGCTGCCACGGAAGACCCGCAAGCCCACGCCGACGGAGGCGCCTGGGCCGAAGGCCATGTCGTGAGAGGGGATGATGAGCTGTTCGACGGTGAGGCCAGCCCCGCCCAGCACGTAGAAGTTGTGGTGGTAGACCTGTTTTTCTCTCCAGTTGAGCTTGGCGTAGGCCGGGGTCCACTCGACGCCAAGCCCCGCCTGGCCGAGGTAGCGATAGGCTTCGGGCTCGATGCCGTAGGCCGGGCTCTCCAGCTCGCGGTAGGCGTGGTTCTTGAACCCGAAGCCGCCGCCCAGCAGGAGCTCGAGGCCAAAGCTCTCGGTGCGATGCAGGGCGAACGTGCCCCGAGCGAACGGGGCGACGGTGTACGCATCGAAGGGCATGAGGCCGAGGTGGACGCCCAATTCCGTGCGCTTCTCCATGGGGTACAGGCGCTTCTGGACGACCGAGAGTTCGGAGTCCCGGAGCAGCCCCAGGTCTACGGGGGTGACCGTGTCCTGGCCGAAAGCCGCGGTCGAAAAGTGGAGGCCTACGAGGCCCGCCACGAAAGGCATGAAGGAGGTGAGGCTGCGCATCGACAGGATCCTCGGGGATGGAGATGCGAGAGAGAGCGGTGAGGCGCCGAAAACGCCCTGCTAGAAGGGGAGGCTGCGCGGAAGCTCGGAGACCGGGCGGTAGTAGATGCGGACGTCTGCGTTGTAGTCCGGGACCGCGAAACCGTGGAAGTACACGGAGTTCTCGCCGGTTTCGTAGGTCCAGCCATCACCGAAGACCGGATCGCCCACCGAATCGACCTCGCAGTTTTCCAGACAGGTGGATTCGGCGATCTCGATGCCATCCACGTAGACCAGGATCGTGTCCGGGTCGGGGATCGACTGGAGGGGAAACTGGTTGAGCAGCGAGTTGAGCAGGTCGCCCAAGTTGCCCAGGTGCTCGGAGAAGTCCGAGGGCTGGCAGTACTCGGAGTCGTCGCCAGTGCAGGAGCCGTCGTCGGCGCCGCAAACTTCGATGGAAGCGAAGAATCCTCCGGTGGACTCGGTGGCGAGCTGGTAGCGACGAGTACCCCAGCTCGTGCCGCCTCCGGAGTTGCACTCGAAGGAGTGATCGTCCGGATCGTAGTTGGGGCCGATGACCACGAACGTGACGCGGTTGTCGAACTGGTCGAAGATGTCGAGATAGGGCTGTGGATCGTCTTCTCCCTGGGCCAACAGCCGGGAGCCGTCGCCTTCGTCGGTGACGATGACGATGATGACGTTCGAGCCGTCGCGGACCAAGCCCGTGTTGGAGCTCACGTCGAGGTCCTCGAAGGGCGAGCCCGTGTGGTCGTAGCAGTCTTGGGGTGGGTTCTCCGATGCCCTGCAGAGAGCGAGCAGTGCGGACTCCAAGCCTTCTTCGGTACCCGAGCCGCAGTCCGGTGGGTCCCAGGAACTGCCGCAGATGCACTCGAGGTAGTCCCACGTGACCTGATCGGCGGGATCGTCCCCGCACTCGAAGTACGGATCGTAGGGGATACAGCCGTCGGTGTCTTCGCCCTGGCACTCACCGGGCCAGCAGGTGCTGTCGCACAGCACGTTGGCCACGAAGGTGCCAGCCACGTCGCTGACGAAGTCATCCTGGATGATGTCCGGGTCGCCCGTGAGGGTGCCGACCTCGCCGGGCTCCACCAAGTCGCCGTCCTGGTCTGCGTCGTCGCCCGGATCGGCCGAGGTGGTGGTGATGGCCAGCTGGTAGTCGATGAAGCGGCCTCGCTGCGTCACGTAGAGCACGTAGTTGTCCACCGCGTCGGCCAGCCCGTCGGTGGACACTCCCGTGCCTTCCTGGGGATCGACCAGGCGCTCCACGAACGCGTTGAAGTTCAACCCCAGCGCGGAGGCCTCGTCATACATGGAGGGGGAGTTGTCGACGACGAAGAGGATGTCCGCTTCGTTCTGGAACGAGGCCTGTTCGTAGCCTGCCAGCAGGAAGTACTCGTACTGGTTGCAGGACATCGACAGGAGCGCGAGGAGTGCACTCGCGGCCGCATGGACACGCATGGCGTCGGAACCTCCGCTGGTGAGGTGAGCAGTGTATGACCCTCCCTGGGAGCGGTGCAAGTCAACCTTTAACCAACTTCGCCGCACCACCGGACACCTTGTTACGTTGGATAGGAGTGCGGCAGCTGGCTGTCTCCGCCCTCGCTCCACTTACCGTCCCAGTGGCCAGGAGAGCACGATGTCCGGTTCGTCCAAGCAGGGTGACAAGCGCACGACGGAGCGACTTCCCATCAGGATGTTGGTGGAGTACGAGTCCAGCGAGGACTTCCTCATCGACTACACCGCCAACATGAGCATCGGCGGCATGTTCATCCAGACCTCCAACCCACTCGAGGTCGGTACACGGTTCCGCTTGCGTTTTCGGATCCCGGGCAAGGAGTCTCCGGTCGACACCGTGGGCGAGGTTTGCTGGGTGCTCACTCCCGAAGAAGCCGGTTGCATGCAACCCGGCATGGGCGTCCGCTTCGAAGAGCTCATGGGCAAGGACAAGGTATCCGTCGAAGAGATGCTCTCCCACTGGGAATAGCTCCGCAGAAGCTCGCACCGCTATTGAGCGGGGGCTGAGCCCCCGAGCCTGTCGAGCGCGCGCTGATACGCTTCCCGTTCTCCTTCGTCCCGCGTCCTCTCCACGAGCCGTGTCAGGATG
>CAZVHW010000606.1:0-4769 GCA_964626835.1 uncultured Enterobacterales bacterium | reverse complement strand
AAAAGTCGGCGGAGGCGATCGCTCCCCAGTGAGCCGCGAGGAAGCTCGCCCACGACGTGGTCCTGTTGCGCTCGGGTGCAGGCTCGATGCCATGCTCGAGCAGGATTCGCTTCACGGTGCTCCTGCAGATCTCGTGGCCGAGGAGGTGCAGCCCGTCGCGGATTCGGGTGTAGCCCCAGCTGGGGTTCTCGTGCGCCATGCGGACGACCAGCCTGACGAGGTCCACGGCTACTCGAGGCCTACCTGCACCACGCCTGGTCGAGCCGTCGTACTTCTTGGCGACGAGCCGTCGGTACCAGCGCAAAATGGTGTCTGGTGTGACGATACCGGCGAACTCGAACAGGGCTCGCCGCCCCAGAGCCCTCCCCTTCACGGCCAACCGTCGACGTTGACGGTCGGTGAGCCGAAGCCGACGTCCTCCGAGCTGCTCGCGGAGCACCCGGTTCTCCTCCAGTAGGTAGGCGATGACCGCCTGATGGTGACGGCTGGCCCAGCCGACGAACAGGAACACGAGAAACTGCAGGGCGATGGGTACGGCGGGAGACGACATGGCCAAGAGCTTCGGTCGAGACCGGCGGCGAGCGCAACAGGGAGCCCGGACGACATCGAGGACGCCGCGGTATGTCCGATCCTCCAGGTACCCAGCGTCTCATGGCAAGGGCTGGAACCACGGGTAGAACGGGCGGTTTGAATATTGGTACAGCACGAGGTCAAGAAGCCTTTCTGGCGGGCGACGAAGGCTGCGGAGCTGCCCCGCATTCGCTTCCACGACATGCGGCACAGCTTCGCCAGCCAGTTGGTGATGGCTGGAGTGCCGATGATCGCGGTGCAGCAGTACCTGGGGCACGCGGACCTGGGCATGACGATGCGGTACGCGCATCTGAGCCCGGTCGCGAAGCGGGACTACATCAGGTGCCTCGACGGAGGCCCTGTGGAAGGGCTCTCCAGGGAGGCTGTGGTCCCAGTTTCGTCCCAAAATGGGCACAGCGCCCGTGGCGGGCGGCGCAAGTCGTTGAGATAACGAGAGAGATGATGGTGGGGGCGGAGGGATTCGAACCCTCATGTCCTCTCGGACTCCGGCTTCTGAGAGCGGTGCGTCTGCCGAGTTCCGCCACGCTCGCAAGTTGGACGCCACCCTGGTGAGTGTTGGATGCACTTCACCACCCCTGAGATCCAACTCTCAGGTGGCGCGAGGGTGTGCCCGGGATTGTCCACGAGTATTCGAATGTCAAGGAAGCTCGGCCTCGGGCCGGGGGCGTGTGGAACGGCGATGGAACCCCAAACGCCGAAAGCCCCCTTCGGTCGGTGCCGAAGGGGGCTTTTGAAGAGTAGAAGTCTAACGACTACCCGCTGCCCACCTCCGGCTGGCGACGATACAGGCCCAGGGACCACAGACTCGAAAGTCGGCGGCGGGCGGTCGCTGAGGTGGCATGGATGAAGGTCACGGTCGGGTCTCGTGTTGGGTGATGGTTCCAAGCTATGTGCGGGAACATGTGATGTCAACAGGAAAAGTCACATTGGAAAAAAAAGTCCTGCGAGCTTGGGTGCCGCGGCTTCGGGGTGCCGTGGCCTCGAGGTCGACGCCGACTTGTTCCGCCGGCGTGCACCAACGAGCCCCAGCACGACCAGCAGGCCAGCTACGCTCGGCCCCGTGTTCGGTGCGGCCGCACACCAGCCTCCGTCGTCGCGGCCGGGCCAGTTGGACCCGCCGCCGTTGTTGCCTCCGGTGTCGATGTAGACGGCGCCGTCGGTTTCGTCGCTGATCCAGTCGACGTGGATGTCCACCCGGGTGGCGCCCACGAATCCGTCCACGCAGGGATCCTCGCCCTCCTGGCCCTTCCACAACCCCACGAAGGCGTTGACGCCGGCGATCTGGTAGTCGCCACCGCCCAGGATCTCGAGCGCCGGCCCCCCTGAGTCCCCCTGACAGACGTTCTGGCCGTCCTCTTCGTCCCAGCCGTACATGATGTCGGTGTCCAGCGTGACGATGGGGATGTCGGCGTAGCGCTTGGTGCCCATGTCCTCGGCGTTGTCGCTGGTGATGCCGTAGCCGACGTAGCGCAGCTCCTTGCCCACCCACGAAGCGTCGATCGTCTCGTCCGTGAGCGGCAAGGGTGTGACGCCTGACAGGCCGCCACTGGCCAGCTCCATCAACCCGATGTCGTCGGTGTACCACTCGGTGTCGAAGTCCGGGTGCGCGATGCCCTGCTCGACCTTCACGTAGTCGTCGACACCGCTGGAGAGGTTGCCCCCGGACACCAGGTAGATGTCGTAGCCAGCGTAGTCTTCTTCCATGGCCTTCACGCAGTGGGCGGCGGTGAGGGCCCACTCAGCATCGATGACCGTGGCCGAGCAGAAGGGCCCGTACAGGGCGCCATCGTACTCCACCGTCAGGGCGGTGACCGCCAAGGGGTCGTTGGTGACCGAACCGTTGACGATCGCAGGGAAGCGCAGCTCGTCGGCCGTGGCGACGGGAGCGAGCAGGAGGGCGTGTAGCAGCAGGTGCATGCTCATGACTCCACCATCCTCGTGTCCTGTCGGACCCTTGGCAAGTCTCGACTCGAAAAAGTGCTTGACAATGTGGAGTGTGTACTACAAGGTACACACCATGAGCGAGAACCCCTTCGGTAGCTATGTCCGGGAGCGGCGCTTGGCCTTGCGGGCCGAGGACCGCAGCTACTCCCTGCGGCGGGTGGCCCAGGCCATCGCGGTGGAGCCTTCGTACCTGTCCAAGGTCGAACGGGGTCAGCAGGCCCCCCCGTCGGAAGACAAGGTCAAGGCCCTGGCGGTCGTTCTGGGGGAGGATTCCGACCTTCTGTTGGCCATGGCCGGCAAGGTCAGCTCCGATCTGCTGCGGGTCATCCGGCAGCGTCCTCGCTTGTTCGCGCAGCTCATCCGACAGCTCGACGAGCTGCCGGATCACGCGGTCCTGCGCATCGTGCGCGAAGTCCGCGACGGCAACTGGTAGCCCTGGAGGTCCCCCATGATCGAGCTACGAAACGACACCCTTGTCATCTCCTTCCCCCACGTGCACCCCCAGGCGAGGTTGCGCATTTCGTTCCAACGCACCCTGCGTATCCCCGACGACGGGCGCAGCTACCCCTTGCCTCCGAGTATCGGTGCGTTCCCGCTGAAACACGTGGACGACTTCCCCCAGCGGGTCTCGCCGCGCTGGCTCGAGCGTGGGGGCATCATGCTGCCGATGTTCCAGGCCGAGGCGATGTGGTTGGACTTTGGCAGCGACCGCATCCCCCGTCATGGGGCCGCCTACCCCTTCGCCATCAAGATCGCGGCGGGCAAGATCAACGCGGCCTCGGGCGAGGACTGGCGTGAAGGCCTGCACCGTCGCCCCCAAGACTACATGGTGGCCCCCAAGCAGCCTTGGCTCGATGGCTACTGCGTCGAGAAGGGCTTCATCCGGCAGTTCGTGGCCATGCCCCTGGGCTCTGGCTACTCGGCCGAAGAGCAGCTGACGGGCCAGGCCGAGCACGGTGGCGTTCAGATCGCGGTCTACCCGATGAAGCGCGCTGTCTTCGAGCGGCGCTTCCCCGAACGTCCGCCCATGCGCAAACGGACCGCTCGTTCGATGGGGCCGCCGATGCCCTGCTGTGCTCCCGCCCCTGCAGCTGGCATGGGCCTGGCCGCGGGCGGCCGCATGCGCCAGGAGATCTACGACGACCCCTTCGACCTGGACGACTGGGACGCCTCTGCTCGCGGGCGCTGCTTCGTACACCTCTGCAACTCGCTGGTGTGGCAGTCTGTCACCGGCGCTCAGCCTCCCCATCCGCCCCCCACGGCGGAGCAGTACACCCGCGCTGGGCTGCCCTGGTTCGAGTACTACGGCGAGGGCACTGCCATCCCTGGCAGCGATCGCCTGGCAGGGATCAAGAGCGTGACCCAGCTTGGGCAGGACAAGGGCGACAACCCGCTGCCCGAGAACCTGATCGTCACGCCCGACAACATCGTGCAGATCCGGGCAGGCCTGAAGGCGGGGCAGGTGCGCGAGGGAGACTTCTAGTCCGCCCTATTCCGCTGCGTCGCCGATGGTCACTTCGGCGTAGGCTGGCTCCGAGTCACCGTCGCCGTCGTTGGCGATGACCGACAGCTGCCAGGTCTGGTCTGCCTCGGTGATGCCTTCCTCGATGTGATCGGCGGTGCTCACCTCGACGCCATCCTCGGTCCACGTGTAGGTGTAGTGGACGGAATCGCCATCGGGATCCGATGCTCCAACCGTGATGACCGCCTGCAGCCCTTCTCCGGCCAGGGGTTCGCTGGGATCGATGGCCACCTCGGGCGGGCCGGGGAGGCTGTTCGAGACCACGAGCTCGGCGCTGTACACGGTGTCGCCTGTGAGATCGCCGTCGCTGGGCGTGACCTCGCAGTCCGCGATGGTCCCCTTGGAGGTGAACGCGCTCTCCAGCGTGGACGGGGGTTCGTCGGCGTGGCAGTAGCAGCTCTCCCCGTCGGTCGTGATGTTCCACATGTATTCGTAGGAGGGCTCGTCGCCGTCGAGGTCTTCGAAGCCCACCGGCGTGCAGTCGAGGCTGTCGTCCGCGTAGGCGGGTTGGGGCGAGACCGTGGCGCCCAGCAGGGACGGGGCGGAGTTGGAGATCTCGGCGAGCAACCATGTTTCGGCCTGGCCACCGTACTCGTCGGTCACGACCACCTGGCAGATCCACTGCTGGTCGCGGTCCGTCTCGCTCGCCGGGACCGTGCCTTCGACCAGGTCTGGCTGCTCGACCTGGTCGAGAAACCAGGTGTAGCCGATC
>CAZVHW010000605.1:0-4779 GCA_964626835.1 uncultured Enterobacterales bacterium | reverse complement strand
GCGAGGCGAGGTCTGGCTGGCCTCGCAGTCCGCGGAGGGGCGGCATCTCTGCCTGCAGACCTGGGAAGGGCTGGTGGAACACTGGGATCTCGAGCAGGGCGTCGTGGTGGCCGAGGCTACCGGCCCACGGGCCACTCAGCTGCTCGCCTACGGGGAAGGATGCGCCGTGCTCAGTCAGGCGGGGGAAGTCGCCTGGTTGGCCGAGGGCGCGGAGCCGGTGGAGATCCGCAGTGGGGTCACCGCGATGGGCGGCGGCGATGGGGAGCTGCTGATCACCGAGGGCGGGGCGGTGCGAGCGTTCTCGGTCCCCAGCCTCGAGGCCACCTGGCTGTTGCCCCTGGAGGACGACGTGGTGGCGCTGGCCCAGCGGGGCAAGAGCCTCTACCTCGGCCTGGATGACGGCTCCTTGGTGCTGCTGCCCCGAACCTCCAGTCGCCCGGTAGCCCTGGAGCTCGAGGACGCGCCTCACTACCCGGTCACCGCCCTCCAGCCCGTCTCGGACGACCTGCTGCTTGCGGGGTTCGGTGATGGCACGGTGGGTCTGTGGTCGGTGGAACGCGGTGCCCTGCTGATGGACGTTCAACTCTACGGTCCGGTGGCCCACCTCGCCGCGCGCGGCTCCATGGTCATGGCCGCCAGCGAGATGGGCGATCAGCTCAGCTGGGACCTGGACGTGCTCGAGGAGCCGTACTGCGTTCTTCTCCAGCGCATTTGGAGCGAGGTCCCCGTGGTCTGGCGACAGCGGGGGCTGCGGATGGAGGGGGCTCCGTCGGGGCATGAATGTCGATAGGAACCCGGCTCTGACGGGCGACAAGCTCGTGTGAGTCTTTGGTGTGTTCCATTTTCTAGTATTGACATTCCAGTTTCTGGCCGTCATGGTGGGCTCGATATTGTCGCCGCACGCGCGGTGAAAGCCGATTTTCTACATGGTTCCTTCCCGCCAGGCCTCTCGGTCGTCGATCTTCGTCCTCGCCTCTGTTCTGCTGATCTGGGGCTGTGGGCCATCCGACTTCGTGTGTCCCGATCTCGAGGAAGTCCCCGAGCAGAACCTGGGCGTCGTGCTGGTCGAGCGATCCGAGCTGGACGGCCACGGATGGCGTGTGGTCCTCGAGACGGAAGAACCGGCAATGGCGACCGTGTTCTTCGCCCCCGCCGACCGGGGCGACCCCTGCCTCTTCGCGCTGTCCACCGGCAGGTATCTCGAGGATCACCAACTCGAGCTGGCCAATCTGCGGCTGGACACCACCTACGACGTGGTGGTCAAGCTGACCGACATGGACGGCAACGTCACCCGTTCGCCCAAGCTCACGCTCCAGACGGGTGCTCCCCTCCAGCCCATCCCCGAGGGGTTCAGTCGCATGGGCATCGACGGGGGAGCCGTCTGGTTCGACACGACCATCTACGACGAGGTGCCCAGCGACCTGGTCATGACCCTCAGTCTCGGCCTGTGCGCCGATGACTACGGCACGCCCAGCACCGGCGCTCAGGCGCTGTTGTTGGACTCGCACGGCTACCTGATTGGCGACTACGTGGCATCGGACGAGGTCCAGGGGTTCGGTCAGATCCACACCACAATCGCGGGTGTTCCGGGCTACGCCGGCGGCAACGAGTCGGTCCGCGTCAAGATCGGCGGTGGCATCCCCCAACAGGCTCGCGTGGCCAGTGTGGATCTGCTCGGAAATGTCGTGGCTTCCGTTGTGCAACCGTCCATTTCCGAGAACAACTACTCGCTCAACTATCTCGACTGGGTGATCGAGGACACCTCGGCGCTCGAGGCTGTCGGCATCACCTTCGAGGGCACCGCCCACCTGTCCATCCTCTCCAGGAACGAAGACTACATGGCCCGCTCCGAGGCCGTCTTCTGGGACGAGGGCTTGGTGACCGAAGACAACGCGGACGACCCCGAGGCCTGGACCGTGTGGGGATTCCAGACCGCCGAGCTCACCGATCATCCCAAGACCCTGACCTACGCCAACTCGGTCTTCTACGACCAAGAGCGGAACGAGGTCATCGTCCACACCCACAGCGCCCACGGTGGCATGGTCTGGGGCATCAGCGTCGACGAACAGCGGCTCGTTTGGGTGTTCGGGTCGCTGGCGTCCGAGCTCGAGGGCTATGTCCCCGAAGACACCATCATCATCAGCGACATCGAGGATCCAGGTGGCTGCGACAGCCCCTTCTTCGCCAGGGCTCACCGGGTCGAGACCCAGCACGACGAGGACGTGCGCCCCTCCAGCTTCTACCTGAGCATGCACGACAACGGCGGGGACGGCGACGGGCGGCGTCATCACACGCGCGCCATGGTGTACCACATAGAACTGGACGAAGAGGCCGGGACCGGCGAGGCCTCCGTCTACTGGGCCTTTCCCTCGAACGCGCTCGAAGAGAGCGATCCGCTGTACGAGGTCATGAGCTACCACAACTACGTGTACGGCAGCCTTGTGAAGATCGCCGAGCACGACGATCTCTACCTGATGACCTCGGGCACGGGCTACTGCTACGAGGACACCAACGACCAAGGCATGCCCACGCGCGAGCAGATCACGCTGCTGCGGGCCCTGCCCTTGGAGCAGACCGCCGAGGTGCTTGCGACCTACGTACCCGGCTCGGACGACTTCCCCCGTGTGAACCTGTACACCTCCTCGGTCACCACGCTGTACGCGGCGGTGGGTTCCGATGTGGGTACCAGCGGGCGGCGCATGTTCCAAGTGAGCTCTGGGGCGCCTTGGTAGACGCGGGGAGCCCAGCCCTGAACGTCCGAAGGGTGCGAACCTGTCAGCGGTGGTCACGAGTGCAGGGATCTGTTGACGGGATACCTGGGAGCCCCCATAGTGTGCCGGGCCGCCCCGGCTCGTTTCGTGAGACCTGGTGAATCCATGGTGCCCGCCCCGAAGAACGCCAAGCCATCGCTCCGCACGGGGTGTGCAATCTGGGGGTTGATGTTGCTCGTGGTGGGCTGTGGGCCCTCTTCTTGCGGCCAGACTCCCATGGATGACTCCGTGGCGGATACGGTGCCGGACAGCGTGGCGGACTCCTCGCCCGGAGACAGCGGCGAAGAGCTGCTGATCATGCCGGGCGATCCGGACTTCGTCTGCCCTCTGCTCGACGATGTCCCCGAGCGGTCCCTGGGTGTCGAGTTGTCCGAGCGGCCGGAGCTTGACGGGCACGGTTGGCGCGTGGTCCTGAAAACGGAGCAACCGGCCTTGGCCACCGTGTTCTTCGCCCCCTCCGACAGGGGCCATGCCTGCCTACACGCGCTCTCTACGGGTTGGTACCTCGAGGAACACAACCTCGAGCTTGCCAACCTGCGCCTGGACACCTCCTACGACGTGGTGGTCAAGCTGACCGACCTGGACGGCAACGTGTCGCGCTCGCCCATCCTGCAGCTGCAGACCGGCGCGGCGGTCCAGCCTCTCCCCGAGGGCTTCTCCCGCCTGGGCATCGATGGGGGCACCGTCTGGTTCGACACCACGGTGTACGGCGCGGTGCCGAGCAACCTCGCCATCGTCACGAGCATCGGGCTGTGTGCATCGGACTACGGTGCGCCCGGCACCGGCTCCCAGGCGTTCTTGCTGGATGCGGACGGCTACCTCGTGGGTGACTACGTGGCCACCGACCAGGTCCAGGGCTTCGGCCAGGTCCACACGAGCGTCAGCGGGGGCCCTGACTACGCTTCTGGAAACGATGGCTTCCTCGTGCACATCGGTGGCGGCATCCCAGAGCGTTCCCAGGTGGCCAACCTGGATCTGCTGGGTGGCGTCGAGCTGTCCATCTCCCAGCCCGCGCTGTCCGCGACCAACTACTCCCTGACATACCAGGACACGGTGATCGAGGACACCTCGGCGCTCGAGGACATCGGCATCGGCTTCGAGGGCACGGCCCACCTGTCCATCCTCTCCAGGAACGAGGACGGCACGGCCCGGTCCGAGGTCGTCTTGTGGGACGAGGGGTTGGTCACCTCCGACAACCAGGACGACACCTCGGCCTGGACAGTATGGGGCTACCAGACTCAGACCCTGACCGATCACGCCAAGACCCTGACCTACGCCAACTCCGCCGCCTACGACCCGGTCCGAAACGAGATCGTCGTGCATACCCACACCGCCCACGGTGGCGCCATCTGGGGAGTGGACATCGTGGAGCAGCGGTTGGCTTGGGTCTTCGGCTCGGACACCCACGAGCTCGAGGGCTACGTCCCGGACGACGCCATCATCATCAGCGAGATCCGGGATCCCGGGCTCTGTGAGTCTCCCTTCTTCGCCAGGGCCCACCAGACCGTGGTGCGTCACGGCCCCGACGACGATCGCGACAGCTTCTACGTGAGCATGCACGACAACGGCGGTGACAGCGACGGCCGCCGGAACCACACTCGCGCCATCGTCTACCATCTCGAGCTGGACGAGGATGCCAGGGTGGGAACCGCAGACGTGGACTGGGCCTTTCCCTCGAACGAGCTGGACGAGGATGACCCACTCTTCGAGGTCATGGCGTACCAGAACTACGTGTATGGCAACCTGGTCAAGCTCCCCGACGAAGACGACCTCTACCTGATGACCTCGGGGACGGGGTACTGCTACGTGGACTACAACGACATCGGTCTCCCGACCCGGGAGCAGATCGTGCTGTTGCGCGCGAATCCTGGGGAGCACACGGCGCAGGTCGTGGCCAGGTACGTGCCGGGGTCTGCCGGCATCCCCTTCGTGACCCTCTACGCCGCCGCGCCCACGGCTCTGTATGCCCAAGCAGCGATTCGCGGAGCGAAGGTGACTTGCGAGATGG
>CAZVHW010000604.1:0-4794 GCA_964626835.1 uncultured Enterobacterales bacterium | reverse complement strand
GGGCTGATCGGTCGTCCAGCGACTCCGAGGAGTGGTCAGGCGGATGGCTTCTTTGCGACCTACGGTCCAAAACAGGGCCGGCCGCAGCAGGAACTCGAAGAGGGTGGAGCTGGCCAGCCCTCCGATGACCACCGTCGCGACGGGGAAGAGCAGCTCCCGGCCCGTCTCGCCTCCGCCGATGAGCAGCGGCAACAGGCCCGCACCCGTGGTCAGAGCGGTCATCACGACGGGGGCAGCGCGTTCGCGGCCTGCACGGACCAGCAGCTCGGGCGTCAGCTCGACGCCTTCTTCACGCATCAGGTGAAGGTAGTGATCCACGAGCAGAATACCGTTGCGGGTCGCGATCCCGGCGAGGGACACAAACCCCACCAGCGCCGCGACGTTGAAGTCCTGGCCGGTCAGCAGGAGCAGGAGCACTCCCCCCACGAATGCGGTCGGGACACACACCAGGACCTGGAGGGAGAGGTTGAAGGAACGGAACTGGCCGTACAAGATCGCCAGCATCGCTGCCAGGGAGATGAGGGACAGCAGCACCACCAGGCGTGTCGCTCGTTGCTGGGACTGGAACTGGCCCTCGAAGCGCAAGAAGCTGCCTTCGGGCATCGCTTCTTCTATCGGCGCCAACGCTTCGCGTAGATCCGACACCACCTCCCCCAGCGAGCGGCCTTCCACGTTGCAGCTCACGGCCACACGGCGGAGCATGTCGTCGCGGTGGATGCGGTTGGGGCCAGCGGCCTGCTCCACGCGGGCCAGCTCGGCCAACCTCGCCCAGCCGCCTCCCGGGAGGGTGATGGGCAGACGGCGGATGGCGGCCAGTGACGTCCTCGCCGGTTCGTCCAGGCGCAGGAAGATGTCGAAGCTGCGCTCCCCCTCGAGGACCTGCCCGACGTCGTGGCCGCCCAATGCGATCTCGAGCTCCCGGGCGAGGGCTCCCGGTGCCAGCCCCAGCTCGGCGAGCCGCTCCCGGTCCAGGTCGATGTGGATCTGCGGAACGAGAACCTGGGGCTCGAGAAAGAGGTCCGTCACGCCCGGTACCGTGTCGGCCACTGCGTGGACCTGGGTCGCTGCCTCTCTGAGTTGGTCGAGGTCGGTTCCCATCACCTTGATGGCGATCTGGGCCTGGACTCCGGAGAGGATGTGATCGATCCGGTGGGCCAGAGGTTGTCCGACGTTGAGGTTGACCCCCTGGATGTCGCCGAAGCGCTCTCGTACCTGGCCCAGGGCGTCCTCTCGGGTGTGACTGGACTCGGGATCCATGGTGAGCATGAGGTGCGAGATGGTAGGCGGTGGGGCGTGCTCGTCGTGCTCACCGCGGCCGGTGTAGAGGCTGATGGACTGCACGTCTGGCAGGCCCTCGAGCCGTGTGCCCAGCTCCCTGGCGACCCGCGAAGACTCCTGCAGGGAGGTGCCCGGTGGGAGGAAGGTCATCACCAGGACCGTGCCCTCGTCGAATGCCGGCAGGAAGGACGAGCCGAGGGCGAAGGAGCCGCCCAGCGCCAGGATCACGGTGAGGGTGGAGCCCAGCAGGACCGTTCGGCGTCGTTCGATGGCCAGCCGAATGACCGCATCGGCTCGATGTTGCAGCCAGCGCAGGGCGCGGGGGCGAGCGGACGGCACCCGATGTCCATCACCCCGACGGAAGAGTATCAGGGCCAGCACCGGTGTGACCGTCAGCGACACCACCATGGAAGCCAGGAGCGCCACGATGTAGGCCACCGCCAGGGGGGTGAAGAGCCTGCCTTCGATGCCCGAGAGGGCGAAGAGGGGCAGGAAGACCAGCACCACGATGAGGGTGCCGGTGAGGATGGGGCCTCGGACTTCGGAGGAGGCGTCCGCTACCAGCTGGAGCAGGGGACGTTTGCTCTCGCCGGCCTCACGCAGCCTGCGAACCACGTTCTCCACACCGACGATGGCGTCGTCCACCAGCTCGCCCACCGCGATGGCCAGGCCGCCGAGGGTCATGGTGTTGATGCTCAAGTCCATCCAGTGGAAGACGAGGCCCGCTGCGGCGAAGGACAGGGGCAGTGCGACGAGCGTGATCGAGGCTGCGCGCCCGTTTGCCAGGAAGAGCAGCAGGATCACCACGACGAGGATCGCGCCGTCGCGGAGCGCATCCATGACATTGTCCACGCCGTGCTCGAGGAAGGTGGCCTGGCGGAACAGGTCGCTCCTGAGGGTGGCGCCGTCCGGCAGGGACTGTCGGATGCGCTCGATCTCCACGTCGAGCTGTTCGGTCAGGGCGATGGTGTTGGTGCCAGGCTGCTTGAACACCGCCATCATGACGGCTGGTTCGCCGTCCACGGATGCGCTGCCGCGCGCCCAAGCCGCTCCGAGCTGGACCCGGGCGACATCCCGAACGCGCACGGGTCGCGAGCGATCCCCGGAGACCACGATGTCAGCGAGCTGTTCGACCGTCTGAATGCGACCGAGGTTGCGCACCAGGAGTTCCTGGTTGCCTCGAACCATGTAGCCGCCAGAGGTGTTGGCCGAGGCCTCCTCGATGGCCTCGGCGAGCCCACGGAGGCTGACCTCGTGTCGCTGCAACTGGTCTGGGTCGGGGATCACCTGGAACTGTTTGAGATCGCCGCCGATGACCACCACCTGAGCGACGCCCGGCACGGACAGCAGGCGCCTGCGCACGAGCCAGTCCGCCTGTGTGCGCAGCTCCATGGCGCTGACGCTGTGGTCGGGGCTCACCAGGGCGAGGTTCATGATCTCGCCGGTGATCGACGCGATGGGTGCCATCTCTGGCACCATGTCGGGAGGCAGGTCGCTCACAGCGAGCTGCAGACGCTCCTGGACCAGCTGACGGTCTCGGTAGATGTCGGTGTCCCAGCCAAACTGCACCCGGAGCATGGAGAACCCATCGGCCGAGGTGGAGCGGATGTTCTCCACTCCGGGGACGCCGCCCAGCGCGGACTCGAGGGGCAGGGTGACCAGGGTCTCGACCTCTTCGGGTGCCAGGTCGTGAGCCTCCGCCATGACCGTCACCACGGGCTGGTTGAGGTCTGGGAAGATGTCTACGGGGCGGCGGACGAGGGACAGAATCCCGGCCACGAGCAGGGCCATTGCGAGCGAGAGGACGAGTGTCCTCTGGTTCAGGGAGAAACGAATCAGTCGGTCGAGCATGGCCCCGCCGCCCTAGTGTGAGTGGCCGTGGTGGGCGCCGCCGCCCTCGGGCTCTTTGCTCGTGCCGGAGGACTGCTTGAATGCCAGGTGGACTTGCAGGGCGCCTGTCACCACCACCTTGTCTCCGGCTTCGAGGCCACCGCCCTCGGGTAGCACCGCTTGACGGCTGTCCACGGATTCCACTCGGACCTCGATCGGCTCGTAGTGGCCGCTGTGCTTGATGTAGACCAGGCTCTTGCCACCTTCGGTGACCACGGCGGTGGCGGGGAGTACGATGCGTCGCCCCATCTCCTCGGTTCCGACCATGATCTGCACCCGCGAGCCGGCGCGGGTTTCCCTGTCGACGTAGTTCACGCCGTCCACGGTCTCTTCGGAGAGCTTGGGATTTGGGAGCGCCACGAAGAAGTGGGTGGTGCGGCTCTCACCATGCAGCGTACCTTCCAGGGAGCGGATGGCGAGGCCCGTCACGGTCCGGCCCTCTCCTGGGAAGAGCAGGGACACCGGGAGGTCGTCGCGGGCCGCACGACGCACGGCGTCCAGATCGGCCTCGAAGGCTTCACCCCACACCAGCAGCTGGTCCAACGCGGCCAGCTCGTAGAGCGGGCTGCCAGCGTCGACTGTCTGGCCCAGGTGCCAGTCCCGGGCGGTGACCTCGAGCTCGGGGTTGCCCGGGAGCCGTGGTGCGTAGAGCGTGATGTGGGTGGCCGGCTCGCCTCGGTCCTCGAGCGCTTCGAGCTGGCTGCCGCTCAGGCCAGCCGTCTCGAGGGCGGCGAGGATGGTGTGCAGCGTGCTGCTGTGAGAGGTGACCCGTGCCTCGAGGATCTCGAGGTCGGAGGTGACGCGGCGTCGTTCCGTGCTGACTTCCTGCTCGCCAGTTTCGAGTGCGTGCAGGTAGGCGGCGGTTCGGTCCCGTTCGATTCGGGCTTCGATCAGCGCTGTCCGAGTCTCCACCGCGCGAATCTGCAGCGCGCGGAGCTCGGGGTCCACCATCTCGAGCACCGCCAGGCGCTGTCCGGCCTGGACCGTGGCGTGAGGCGGTGCATCCAGCTTCACGATGCGCACGGTGGTCGGTGTCGACAGCGTGGCGCGCCGATCCCAGTCCACGTGGACCGTGCCTGGGATCTTGAGCTGGTCGTACCAGACGCGACTCTCGGCTTCCTGGATTTTCACGCCGATGTTGGTGGCAGCCAGCTCGGAGAGCTCAAGGCTGGCGTGATCGTCCGTGTGGGCGTCGTGCTCTTCATGGGCCGTGTGATCGTGGGCGTCTTCGCCGTGGTCGTGGGCGTCGTGCTCTTCATGGGCCGCGTGATCGTGGGCGTCTTCGCCGTGGTCGTGGGCGTCTTCGCCGTGGTCTTCCGAGGCGTGGTCGTGGGCTTCGTGGTCGTGACCTTCGTGGTCGTGGGCATGGCCGGCGTGTTCGTCTGCGGCTGGGGTGGGAGGGGTCGTGGTCTCGCCCCCGCCGCAGGCAGCCGCCATGGCCAAGGTGGCGCAGAGGAATGCCAGGATGCGGAGCGGGGTGCGAGACACGGGACCTCCCAGGAAGGTGACTACTCAGCCGCGGCGGGCGCGGCTTTGGCCGGTGCGGCTTCACCCTCGGCCGGTGCGGCTTTGCCCTCGGCCGGTGCGGCTTCGCCCTCGGCCGGTGCGGCTTCGCCCTCGGCCGGT
>CAZVHW010000603.1:0-4816 GCA_964626835.1 uncultured Enterobacterales bacterium | reverse complement strand
TGCGCTGCGGGCCTCCGTGACCGGGCAAGGGCCGGCCCCTTCGCTCCGCGGGGGCCTGGCCCGCGCGCGAGCGCGCGCCCGGTCACGGGCCCTCCGCTGCGCCTCGGCGCTGAGTAAACAGGATCAAGGGAACAAGGGTTCGAGGGTCGAGGGCCCAGCGGTCTACCTCACGGGACGGAAGCCGAAGCTGCTGCTGCGGTAACCGGGAACGTTGCCGCTACGATAGGCGACCCGGGCGCACCTGGCGTCGCCGTACCAGGAGCCGCCGCGGAGGACCCGGCTGGAGCCTGCTGGTGACAGCCAAGCGCTGCCATCCGCCGGCGCACCCGAGTAGCTCCCATGGTACCAATCCTCCACCCACTCCCACACGTTACCGCTCATGTCGCACAGACCGTACCCGTTCCGCTTCTTCCCACAGACCGCGTGGGTCGCGCCGCCGCTGTTCTCGCTGAGCCACGCCACATCGCCCACGGTGTTCGACCCCGCGTAAGTATACGACTGCCCCCCGCGAGCCGCGTACTCCCACTCGGATTCCGTCGGCAAACGACCACCCACCCACTCCGAATACGCTTTGGCCTGGTGCCAGTCCACACACACCACGGGACTATCCTCGCCTCGAAAGCTCGACGGGAGGTTTCCATCTTGCCACTTCCCCTGGAGCTTCACCCTGCAGGCCCCGTCCAAAACATGCGGCACCGTGCATGCTCCCGCGTCGACACAGGCCTGGTATTGACCGAAGGTCACCTCACTCCTAGCCATCTCGAACCCGGACACCCGCACCGTGTGCACCGGCTTCTCGTCCGAGCCACCGTCGTTCGACCCCATCGAGAAACTGCCGCCGGGGATGCTCACCCACTCGAGCCCCGCCCGACCCGCGCTGACGGCGCCGCCACCGGCGTCCTCGCGCCCAGAGTCACCCGTGTCTCGGTACGAACCCAGCCACGCCTGCGCCTTGCCCACCTCTGCCGACCGCACCGCCCGCTCGTAGCGCCCCGTCTGGTCCTCGACCCACACCTTCGCTGACCCGTACTCCCGCACGAACAGCTCCACCGCCTGCTTCGCCTCGGGACCGCCCTTGGCCACGATGGGCGCCATGCGGGTCCACATCTGGGCAGCATCGCCCGCCTTCGCCGCCTCGGCCGTGTCCAGACTTCTCCTCGCGCTCGACCTGGAGCATTGCCAACAGCTCCCGCTCCTTGCGCTGGGCCTCCTGCACCGCAGCCTCGGCCGCCTCGCGCTGCTGCTGTGCCAGGGCGAGCTGGGCGAGCTGATCCGCCAGATCCCCCGAACCGCCGCTGCTGCCGGTGGTCATGTCCCCCGTCGCCACCACGTTGGTGGGTGAAGGGGCCGTGCCACCCACCACGAAGGCGGAGAGATCGGGCCCGGGCTCCCGCCCTCGAGCCAGCACCAAGGCGTCCTCGCTGCCGTGCAGCTCAGGGGTCTGGGCCCGGCCGATGGGCAGGCCGTACAAGGCGTCGCTGGTGTAGTCCAGCGCCTCACGGGCGGTCACCTGGCCGTCGCCGTCACGATCACCCCAGCCTCGCAGGGCACCCAGCAGCAGGTAGCTGAACGCGGGCCGAGCCGCGCCAGGCAAGGGCCCTGCGAACTGGTTGGATCGACCGGCGGAGAGCACCAGGGAGCGCGCGGGCCTCCACGAACCCGACAGCAGCGTGGGCTGCAAGCCTTCCACCAGCGCGCCCCCCCCCTCGGCCTTGCCTGAGAAGCACGCATCCAGCACTACCACCGTGTGAGCCTGGGGGCCGGCTTCGAGGACCGCCAGCAGCTCGGAGCGGCTCACCGAGCGAGCGTAGAGGCTGGCCGCGGTCTGACGCGCGTCAGCGCCCACCAGCACGCCGTCCTGCGCATCTTGGCTGGGCGCGCCATGCCCCACGAACACGAACCACAGCGTGCCGCCAGGCCCCACCCGCTCCGCCGCGGAGCGGGCCGCCGCCAGGATCTCTTCCTTCGTCGCGCCCCGGTCGCGGATCAGCTTGGTGCGCCCTACCGAGACCCCGCGGGTCTTGACCAACCACTGGTACCAGTCCACCGCGCTCTGGCTGGCGCCGGCGATGTCGGACAGATCATCGTAGTCCCCGATGCCAACCACCACCGCGGCGTCCTGGGGACCGGTGCCGCCGCCGGCCGGCGGCGTGGAGATGTCGGGCCACTCTGCCGCCAAGGCGGGCGTGGCCAGAATCAGCAGCGCAAACAAGGCGGTGCGAGCGAGAGTGGCGAACATGGCCGGACCTCCTGACGGCCAGCCTACCGACTTCGCACGCCTCGATCCAGGCCCTGGCCCGTGGTAAACTCCAGCGTCCATCCGGAGGGACCATGACCGCCATCCACAAGCTCCTGCCCCTGCTGCTGCTCGCCATGCCCGCCGAAGCGGGACGCAAGAACAAGAAGGACAAGGCACCAACTCACACGGCCGCCAACACCGGCCCCACCGTGGTGCCCGCCGCCAACCTGTTCCTGCGCAACGCCTTCGACACCGACCCGTCGGTCTACATCGGGCGCTTCGTGCCCGACACCACCACGGGGCCCGTGGACGAGTCCTCGGCCATGCAGCTCACCTGCTCCCAGCACATCTCCCACTGCACGGTGGGCGGGGGCGGCGTGGTCTACGACGAGCTGTTCAACGCCAGCTCCGAAGCGGCGATGCGCGTGGGCGTGCCGTCCATCCTGGGCGTCGAGGCCGGCGGCGGGGTCAGCTCCTCGGTGCGGGTGCGCTACGAGCTGACCACCAAGATGATAGCCGAGATCACCGACCCCGCGGCCTTCGAGACCTGCTGCAAGGCTGCGCCCGACCAGTGCACCGGCCGCTTCGTGGGCGAGTTCCTCGAGGGCAAGGGCGCGGTGTTCTTCGCCACCGGCCAAGACGCCTCCATGGACCTGGGCGTCATCGCCAACGGTGTGGCCGGTGACCTCGACGTCAAGCACGGCGTGGTCTGGCAGCGCTCGGTGGAGTTCCCCAACCCGGTCTACTTCGCCATGAAGACCACCGACAACGCCTACGGCGGTGGTGGCGAGACCGCACCGCAAGCTGGCTGCGGCGACTGGGTCAACGCACCGCCCCGCTCCACCCAGGGCCAGTACTTCGTAGGCCTGTCCGATCCCCTCGAGTCCGAGCGCATCGCCCGCGAGGGCGCCCTGCTCAACGCCCGCACCCAGGTGGTGCGCTGGGTGGGCCAGGCCATCGAGGCGGGAACCATCAGCGCGCAGACCACCTCGGGATCGGTCTCCGGCCTGTCCACCTCACTGGAGCAGCAGAGCACGCTGCAGGCCGCCTCGGCCGGCGTGGCCAACATGGTCAAGGACGAGGCCTGGTGCGTGCAGGCGGTGGGGACGCCCGCTGGCTACCGCTACACGGCCAAGGTGCTGGCCTTCCTGCCCTCGGCCGTGGCCGACCAGGCGGCGGCGGCGGTGCTGGGGGTGGCAGAGTAGGCGCGGGACCGGGTCGATCTTCGCGCTGTGGCCTGGCGCTCGCTGATTCCATGCGCAGTACTCCATGGTATGCTGTGCCTACCCGAGCCCACACACTCCATCGGAGGATCGACGACACCATGCTCCGCGATGAAGTCCTCGCCACCCTCGCAGCCAACGCCGAAGAGCTGAGGGCGCTGGGCGCGCGATCGTTGGGGTTGTTCGGGTCCGTGGCCCGGGGCGAGGAACGTCCCGACAGCGACGTGGACATCCTGGTGGAACTGCGGCGCCCTGCCGGCTACCTCACGCTGGCGCGGCTCCATCTTCGACTGGAAGAGCTCCTGGGCAGACAGGTCGACCTGGTCCCACGCAGCTCCCTCAAGCCCCAGCTCGCGCAGAACATCCTCACGGAGACCATCCGTGCCGCGTAGCTGGACCGTGCGCATCCAGGACGCCCTCGACGCCATCCAGGACGTACACGACGACACCGATGGCCTGAGCCTGGAGCGGTTCGCGGCCGACCAAAGGCGCGTTCGTTCGGTAGCCTTCAGCCTCGTGCTGCTCGGAGAGGCCTGCCGCGCGGTCCCGCAGCACATCCAGCAGCGCGCGCCCACCGTGCCCTGGGCCCTGGTCCGCGGGATGCGCAACCGCATCGTCCACGAGTACTTCGTCCTGGACGCCGAGATTCTCTGGGACACCGCCACCGTCGATCTCCCGATGCTGGAAGAGCCGCTGCGTCACCTGCTGGCATCGGAACCGTCGACCTGAGCCGGCCGCGCCGAGCGGCCCAGAGGGCCACCCGGCGCGGGGGCGCGATCCCAGGGCGCGAGCGCCTCGGCAGGTCGCTGCGCCGGGCTGCCCAATCCTTGGTGGGCTCGGGCAGAGGCCGGGGCCTGGCTTCGCTGGCCCCCTGGCCCGCGCTTCGCGCGCCCGAGCAGCGACCTCATCACACGCCTCGGCGCAAAGTACACAGGATCAAGGGAACAAGGGATCGAGGGCCAAGGGCCCAGCGGTCTACCTCACGAGACGGAACCCGAGGCTGGTGCGGTGGATGCCAGGGTCGATAATGGCGCGGCTGGCGACCCGGACGTAACTGGGGTCGGACAGGTAGGAGCCGCCACGGTAGACCCGGTGGGAGCCTGAAGCTGTGGACGTCCACTCCCACACGTTCCCGCTCATGTCGCACAGACCATACCCGTTCCGCTGCTTCCCGCAGACAGCGTGGGTCGAGCCGCCGCTGTTCTCGCTGGTCCACGCCACATCGCCCGCGGTGTTCGACCCGGCGTACTCGAAGCTCTGACCGCCCTTGGCGGCGTGCTCCCACTCATCCGAGCTGGGGAGCCGACCCCCGACCCACTCAGCGTACACCGAAGCCTGGTGCCAGTCCACGCAG
>CAZVHW010000602.1:0-4818 GCA_964626835.1 uncultured Enterobacterales bacterium | reverse complement strand
TGGTCTTGTTTCAGCTCCACCCCACCTTGGTCGACCGAACGCACGACACCCACGAGCTTGCCCGTCGACTTGGGACTGTGGGGATTGGTCATCCCCTGCTCCCGGCCATCCATGAAGTAGTCGGTGGCGCCGCGGCGGAAGGTCCGCCTGGGATCGGGCTCGAAGCCCAACTCGACGTGGCCGCCGGAAGCCCTGGGCCTGCCACGCGCCGAGAGGACGTCATCCAGCAGGCGACGGTACCTGCCCACCACGTTGCGCACGTAGCGCTCGTCCTTGAGACGCCCCTCGATCTTGAGCGACCCGACCCCCGCGTCCACCAGCTGCCCCAGCCATCTGGAGCGATCCAGATCCTGCAACGAGAGCAGGTGACGGTCGGCTTCGAGCACCCTCCCCTCCCCGTCTCGCAGCGTCCACGGCAGGCGGCAAGGCTGTGCACAGCGGCCGCGGTTCGCGCTGCGTCCCCCCATGCTGGCGCTCATGTAGCAGCGCCCGCTGTAGCTCACACAGAGCGCGCCGTGCACGAAGACCTCGAGGGGTACCGTGGTGGCGGCCCGCACCGCCCGGATCTCGGTGAGGGACAGCTCGCGAGCCAGGATCACCCTCTGGAAGCCCGACTCCTCGAGGAAACGCACGCGGGCGGGGGTGACGTTGTCCAGCTGTGTCGAGGCGAAGAGGGGAACGGGCGGCAGGTCCAGCTCGAGCAGGCCGAGATCCTGAACGATCACCGCGTCCACGCCGACGTCCCAGAGCTCTCGGATCAGGTCCCGGGCCAGGGGCAACTCCCGATCGTGAAGCAGCGTGTTGACGGTGGCATAGACCCGGGCCCGGTATCGATGGGCGTGGCGCGCCAGACCCTCGATGGATGCCAAGTCGTTGCCGGCGTTCTGTCGCGCACCGAAACGTTCGGGGCCGATGTAGACCGCATCAGCGCCGCAGTCGATGGCCGCTCGTCCGATTGTGGCGTCGCGCGCCGGCGCCAGCAGCTCTACGGAACGATCGTGCATCAGTCCAGCGTTATCGGTCCCAGGCCGAGCAGCCTGGCGGCGTGACGGGGTGGCGGAGAGCCGTGGGCCAACAGCTCGTCGTTGAAGGCCCGAAGGTCGAAAGCCTCGCCGGCCTGGGCCCGGTAGGCGTCGTGGATGGCCATGATCTCGAGCAGACCCACCAGGTAGGTGGACAGCTGTGTCGAGGTGAGCTGGGCACGCTTCCACTTGCCCTCGGCTTCGCCCTCCTCCTGGAAGCCGCGCTCGGTCATCAGGGCCACCGCCCCATCGTGGTCCATCTCGCCAGCATGCACGTCGTGGTCGATGATGGCGTTGAGGCAGAGCCGCAGCACCATTTTTTGGCGCTGCAGGCGGACCTCGGGGCCGCCGTAGCCGTGCTCGGCCATGAGCCATTCCGTGTACAGTGCCCAGCCCTCGATGAAGGTACCGCTCGAAAACACCGCCCGCACGGGCGAGTCGAAGCGCGCCGCGTGGGCGATCTGCAGGAAGTGCCCGGGCATGGCTTCGTGGATGGTCAGCTCCTGGAGCATGGCCCGGTTGTACTCGCGGTAGAACGACTCGCGCCGCTCTGCGGGCCAAGCCTCGGGCGGCGGCGCGATGGCGTAGAAGGTCTCCCGGTTCTGCTCGAGGGGCCCCGGCGCGTCGCAATAGGCGATGGACACGCCTCGCTTGAACTCGGGCATCACGATGACTCGCACCGGCTCGTTCGGCAGGGTGACCAGCTGGTGCTCCGCCACGAAGGCCGTGGCCTGCTCGAGCGTTGCCTGGGCGTCGGAGATGATGGTCTCGTCGTCGGCGTGATCGTCGGCGATGCGGTCCAGGACCTCGCGGATGAGGGTGGCCCTTTGCTGTTCGTCGTCCAGGGAGGGGACCGGACGGTCGGGGTAGAGCGCAGGGTAGAGCGCCGCAGCGTCGTGCGCCATGTTCTGGGTGGTGGCCTCGAGCAGCTCCCAAGCCAGCCGGTACACGTCGTCACCGGAAAGATCGGTGTCGAGCGAATACTGCAGCTTCTGCTCCCACAGCTCGGATCCGAGGCGGAACTGGTCGGTGGACCGCGGCAGGACCTCCCCCTCGAGGAAGGCGTGGAACTCGCGCAGTGCCTGCTCGGCGTCGTCGGCAGCCGCCTCGAGCTCGGCGCGCTGCGCTTCGGGGAATTCTTGGCGCAGTGAGCCGTCGACCCAGCCGACCAAGGCTTCGACCTGGTCGATGGCGGTCTGCACGTGAACGGTGGGAGGGGCGTCGAGCCGCTGCCGAGCCTGGTCCAGGAAGCCGCCCAGGGTGGTGAGCCTGCCCTGCAGGCTGCTCATGCGCTGCTCGACCGGCGCGAACTCGCGGGAGACCAGGCTGTCGAGGCCCGAGCCCGCGGTGTAGGCGGCCCAGAGGGGGTTGGTCTGCCAAGGCTTCAGCTGCTCGACGGTGAAGACGTCTGCTCGAAGCTGGTTTTGCATGATGGCAACGTCCACCTGCTGCTCGAGATCGAGCCCCTGCAGGTCGAGCGCCTCGAGATCGGCGAGCAGCTGGTGTTTCCAGGCGACATCGGCCAGCTCGGCCGTGGCGGAGATGTCGGGCCAGCTGCCATCGTAGCGGTGATCGCCCAGATGGGTGGCGGACACGGGGTTCCGCTCGAGCCAGATCTCGAGGAAGGAGCCCCCGAGCGCTTCGAACTGCGAGGCCGAAGAAGGCGGCACGACGAACTCCTGTACTGGGGTGTGCTGGCAGGAAGCCAACGCGAGGGCCAGGGTGGCGAGGCGGAGAGTTTCGATCACGGTGGTCTCCAAACGTTCAGGGGCCGATGCCACAGAGCTCCTCAGAGTCCTGGTCCCAGCCGTACATGCCGTCGAGCACGAAGCGCTGCATGCCCTCGTTGCCGAAGTCTAGCCCGAAGAACACCGAGTCCCGCCACATGGCGTAGAGGTGGAGGGTGTCGTCGCCGCGGGGAAACAGGACCTCGAGCTGGTAGTCCTGGAGCATGCCGCGGTCTTGATCCTCGTTGGTATAGGCCGGAGCATCGAGCACGCCCCGTGAGACCAGCAGGGGACCGGGTAGGTCGGAGTCGTCGCCGAGGTCGGGCACGTAGCGGAGCGTGCCGTTGATGACCGCGGTGTACTCTACGGAGGTGTCCGAGACCACGTAGGTGGACCTCCACGTGAGGAACTCGGCCTCACGGTCGAGATAGGCGTCGAGGTCGCTGGTGTACTCGCGCTCGTAGCTGACGTAGGTGTCCGGGTGCATCTCGTCCTGGTTGGCGGCGTAGACCTGGTACTCGAGCAGCTGGGTGGAACAGGCCACGTCGTTGGCCAGATATACACCATAGAGGTCGTCTCGGTCCTGGCCGTCCTTGCCTACCAGCTCGAGCTCCGAGGCGTTCAGGGTGGTGATCGATCCGTCTTGCGGGCCCTCGAAGCCGGCACCGTCCACGGCAGCGTACAGACTGATGGCCGCGGCCTGCAGCGCGTCGGGTTCTTCGTCGTCCAGGTGCTGCCAGACGTAGTGCGCCAGCCCGTCCAGGTCGTCGGGTGCGGGCTCGACCTTGCACCCCGCCGCGGTGAGGAAGAGGCAGAGGGGGAGGAACATCCTTGCTCCGTCTGACGACCCAGCCCACATAACCGCGCTAGCGAGAGTGGTAGTACTCGTTGTAGTACTGCTGGAGCTGATTGTAGCGGTCCAGGAATCCCTGGTCCCGGGTGCTGGACTGGAATCTCTGGGTCCACCAGGTATCCGCGTTGCCCCAGTCGGCAGGGCTCATGCCGAAGTTGCCCAGCAGATGGGAGCTGTCCCAACCCTTTGACTGAGCTACCTCGAGGGCCACGGACACTTCTACCCAGCGCTCGAGAGGAATGGGTTCACGGACGGGAATGCCCGGCCCTGGTGCCGTCTCGACGTGAGGCCTCGGATGGGCATGGGCCGCCGCCTGCTGGGCCGCTGCCTGCTGGGCCGCCGCCTGCTGGGCCGCCGCCTGCTGGGGCGCCGCCTGCTGGGACTGTGCGGGGAAGTACTTGCCAACTTCCTGCTGGAGGCCGCCGGTGCCATCGCGAGCCATACGGCCACTCCACTCTGCGTGGACCCGCTCCCACCGGGCAGGATCGATCTGAACTCGACCGATGATCTGAGCCTGGTCGTGGCCCTGCTGGAGGTGCGCCCAAGCCCAAGCCCAGGTTTCCATGTTCACGCCCTCTACGGGCTCCATGGACACACCGGGGCCCGCAGCAGCAGCGTGGGCATGTTCGGTGGTGGGAACCGGGTCCGCGTCGCCATTCCGAGTCCCCTGCCCTGCCGTACCGATCGCTGCCGGCGCGTTCTTTAGTGCGATGGGCCCGATGACTGGCGCCAGGTAGTCCAGACCCTTGTTGATGGCGAGGAAACCCATCACCCCAAGGCCTACGTGGATGAACCAGCCGAGACCGCAGAGCGCGTAGCCGACCCATCCGGCGATCCCCACGAAGAGCGCCTGCTTGAGCTGCCCCTGGTACCAATCGCTGTCTTCCTGGCCCTTGACCTTCCAGACGTAGCTGCACACACCCCAACCGAAAGGTCCCCACAGAGCGGTCAGGATCCACATGAACTTCGCTCGATCGCGGATCTCTGCAGGCACGCCGACCTGGTCGAGGGTGAGCTGCTGCGTCTCGCTCATGGGGTACCTACCTTCGCGTTCTGGGCCAACTGGTTGTGTCGAACCGGACTCCGGGTCGCTCTGCAGCGTCTGGCGTGGAGACCGCCCGCACAACCGCCCAAACCGGCGAGCGAATGGGGTTTGTAAGCCACCTATCACGGCTCAATCCTGTCAGCGACAGACACGAAGAGGAGGTGCCAGGGA
>CAZVHW010000601.1:0-4820 GCA_964626835.1 uncultured Enterobacterales bacterium | reverse complement strand
CCAGGAAGAATGGACCCAAGCGCCGGTGGTGGCACCATGGTTGGCGGCGGGGGGGAACCAGCGGCTGGGGCCGGTGGCGCTCGAGGAGCTGGACAGGGAGGATGAGTATGGGTGGATTTGGTACCGGGTGGAGGACTGGCCGCCTTCGACGGGGCGGTAGGCGAGGGTCAGGGGCTGCGGACCGCGTCCGGGATCGGGATCGGGATCGGGATCGGGATCGGTGATCGGGATCGGGATCGGGATCGGTGATCGGTGATCGGTGATCGGGATCGGTGATCGGTGATCGGTGTTTCTTGCCCCTCTCCCTCTGAGGGTGGCCTGTAGGGCCGGGTGAGGGGAACTCCGTCCGTTCGAATCCAGCAGGATCGGTACTGCGACCGCTTGCCCACAACCACGACCACGACCGGTAGATAGGCGAAATAGTAATCACATCAACCTGACCCCTACACTCTTCAACCTGACCCCTACACTCTACACTAATAGTAATCACATCAACCTGACCCCTGCACTCCTACACTCCAGTGCGGTAGTTCCGCTCGCTGGGATCTGCGCGGGGGGCGGCCCGTGAGGGCCGTCCCTACCGCGATCCCCTACACCACTCCCAGCACCCTCACGCCACCATTCGTAGCCACACTGGGGGGGCCCGCCTGGCGAGACCTCCGTCCGGGAACGGGATCACCCCAACATCGTTGACGCAATCCCCCTTGTCCGGTTACCATGCGGCCGCCTTGGGGGAGTAGCTCAGTTGGGAGAGCGCGGCGTTCGCAACGCTGAGGTCGGGGGTTCGAGTCCCCTCTTCTCCACTATCGCAGAGAGCCGGCGACTCGCCGGCTCTCTCTTTGTCTATTCCAGCCCCCGTTGCTCGAGGTCTTCCTCCTCGAGCCCCAGGAAGTGCCCCACCTCGTGGTAGATGGTGGTGCGCAGCTCGTCGACCAGCTGCTCGTGGTCTCGGGCGAAGCGCTGGAGTGGACGGCGGAACAGGAGGATGGCGGCCGGCAGGTGCGACCACGGATCTTCGACGGAGCGCTCGAGGAGGGAGTGGCCGCTGAAGTATCCAAGCAGCTCGCCGGGAGAGAGGGGAGGATCGTAGTGCCGGAGGATCTCTTCGCTGGGTACCTCTTCGACCAGGATGGCGACGTTGGCGAGGTATTCCCGGAGGGTGGGGTGGAGCGAGCCCAGCACCTCTTCGATGGCGCGCTCCAGCTCTTCGTCGCCCAGGCCTATAGGGAATGGGTAGGACATGGGGTCGAGCCGCGCTGCCCGCGCCAGGTCGCGGTCGGCACCGTCGAAGTCGTCACGTCGTTCGCGGAGCAGGCCTCGGCCGTACCACGCCTCGGGGTTGCCTGGGTCTTCGCGGATGGCTCGGTTCAGGGCGCGCTTGGCTTCTTCGAGCTGGAGCATGTACAGGTGCATGGTTCCCAGAGCGGCCCAGGCGTCGCCGCGTTGGGGATCCGCGAGCACACAGCGACGGTAGCTGTCGAGGGCGGGCTCGACCTGGGACATGTCCCGGAAAGCTTCGCCAAGAAGGAAGAGCGCTTCTGGATTGCGCGCGTCGAGGGCGAGGGCTTCCTGGCAGCTGGCGACCGCCGATGCGGGATCGCCGGCTTGGAGGGACAGCTCGGCGTGCTCCAGCAGGGCGGTGGTCGAGCTCTCGTCCGCGGGCTCGGAGCGGTCAGCGCTCATGGACTGTTTTCCGGGGCGACGGGCGTTGTCGGAGGGGGCGGCTCGACCGTGGGGGCGGCCTGGGCATCCGGCGACGAGGTGGGCCCAGAAGCAGGTTGTGGCGCGGGGTCGGGCTCGGTCTCGGTGCCTGTGGACCGCGGCATGGGTTCAGGCTCGGGAACCTGAACGGGTGGAGGCTGTGGCGCGGGGTCGGGCCGGATGTCTGCGTCGGGCGAGTCATCACCCGACGGTGGTGCCGCCGCCCCCGGTGCCGACGCTTCGTGCGGCTGAGGGGATGGATGGAGATCGTCCGGCGACGCGATGGAGGTGAGGATGTGACGACCGGTCGCCGGTTCCATGGCGAAGCTCGAACCTTGACCCAGCTCCACCAAGGTGACTTCGCGTCGGATGCGTTGGCCGTCCACGAAGATCAGGCTCTCGATGAACTCTTGGAAGCCTGGATGCGCGACGCGAAGCTCGAGGGGGGTTCCGGGCGGGGTGGGATCCATGAAGACCTTCTCGGGACCTTGCCCGGCAGCTCGGTCGTTCAGGAGGATGGTGGCTCCCGGCGGGTCCATGGTGACCCGGAGGAGCGTGCGCACCGTCTCGTTGGTCTGGGGGCGGATCCAACCCGTGGGGTCTTCCAGCACTTCGTATCGAACCAGGCCTACCAGTACGAGCAGGATGACGGCGAACATGGCGAAGGCGATGTGGCTGATTCTGCGCTTGTAGGCATCGATGCTGGTAGCCCAGCGTTCACCGTGGGTGGTGGAGATGGTGACCCGCGCTCGGCCACTGCGCCCTGGGAGGCGGCTTGGGAACACCCGAAGCTCGATTTGCTGGGAGTCGCGCTTGAGGTGGAGCGTGCGTGGGGAGACCTGGAGCCAGGGCTGGGAAGAGGCCACGTTGGCGCGTAGGCGTCCTTTCCCGATGTTCCGAACTCGAACCGTGCGTACCACGGGTCGCATGAACAGGCCCAGGGTGATCTGCTCCGGGCCTTTGACCTCGAGCTCTGGGCCGTGCTTGGGCCTGGCGGGTGAGCCGGGGGTACCGGGCTGGAAGGTTCGTCGTCCCAGGTGCGAGGAGGGCCGCGGGGCGGTTTCGTTGTCGGAGGGATCCAGCCTGGGTGGGAGAGGTGGACGTGTGGGCTCCGGCTCGAGGTCTTCTTTTTTTCCGCTGGCCCAGCCGGGCTTGCCCAGGCGGAGCTCGGACGGCGCTTCGGTCCTGTCCTGTGTGTCGGCGGCGGGAGTCGAGGAGCTCTCTGCGTCTCTCCGCATGGAGTCGGGTGGTGCCGCGCGCAGTGCCGGGGGGACCCGGGGCGGTGGCTCTGCGGGCTTGGAGGCCTCGAGGATGCGGCGTCGTTTGTCGTCGTAGTCGCGTCGTCGCGATATGTCCGAGAGGATCCGCCAGGCCTGCTCGAGCTGCTGGTAGATCTCGTTTGCCCGCTGCAGGTCCTTGAGCGTGCGTGCCCAGCGGTAGCGCTCGCGGTACGCTTCCTCGATCTCTTCGGCAGTGGCCTGGGGCGAGGTCGCGAGCAGCTTGTAGTAGTCGATGAAGTTGCCCGTGGGCGACGCCGGTTCGGCCTGGTCGGGTTCCTCGAAGAGCGATTCCTGATCGTCGATCAGGCCGACCTTGTCTTCGAGGTAGCGGGAAGTTTCCGCTTCGGTGAGACCCATCTCGGTCGCTTGACGGCGGATGGCTGCTTCGGACTCGGCCGAGAGCCTTCCGCTGACCAGGCTGCCCTGGACAAAGAGGTCCAACATCTGCAGCTTGCGGTCGCGCTCACGGGCCGAGACGGCTTCTACGTATGCCTTCATGCCCTGAACGAGCACCCGGTGGACCAGGGCGTTGTTCTTGATGAGCCAGAGGGCTTGGTAGCGGAACTTGGGATTGGCCTGCTGAGCCTGCGCCCAGGATCGCTTGGACTTGATGCGGGACTCGACGTCCGACGTCGAAGCATCGGGGGCTATCCCGTAGTATTCCAACAGCGACGCCTGTCCGACGTCGGCCAGGAAGGCATCGATTTGCTGGAGATCCCGGGCGTCCATGAAGCTGCTCGCGGGCGGTACAGTTGCCTGTACCCTTGCGCTCTTGGTCAGTCAACGGCAGGAGAAGCGGTGGCCCCGTGGGTAGGGGCCCGGCGGTGTCTGGCCAGATCTAGGTGACGCGGGCCCGCTCGAGCGATGCCCTCGCCGTTCGGATTTGTTCCTCGGAGAGGGAGCCCTTGATGGAGATGGTGGCGCTCCGGGAGGCCCCGGTCTCGACATCGATGATGTCCACCTCGAGGATCTGGTCGGTGTTGTATCGGTAGGTGACGTCGATGGGGGTCCCCCGCGGCCGGGGCGGGAGGCGGTCGAGGATGACATCGCCGATGACCATGACCTCGTCTCGGGTGTTTCCGTGGCCTTCGGTGATCTGGACGCGAACTGCGGTCATGTTGTCGTAGGCATAGGCGAAGCGGCCGCGCTTCTCGGTGGGCAGCGGGGAGCCCTCGGGGATGAGCTCCACGATTTGCTCGCGCAGGTTGGCATCGAGGACGATGATGCCCAGGGGGTGCGTCGCGATGTCGGTGATGATCAGACCGGGAAGCGTGGCCTCGGCTGGGGCCTCGGTCCGGGTGGCATCCACCAGGCTGGGCCCCTCGGAGTCGCTCGTAACCTCCGAAGAAGAAGGTGTTTCGCCGGGTTCTTCTTCCCCCCAGGAGGCCTTGGCGATTCCCACGAAGGATGGGTGCTCCGAGCGGTGCCGGTACACACCGGCGAGGGCTGCACCCATGGCCACGCACTCGTCGGGGTTGAGCTCCGTGTTGGGGGTCCTGCCTGCGAGACGACCCAGCTCGTTCTGGATCATGGGCATGCGGGTCGCGCCGCCCACCAGGACCACGTCGTCCAGGTCCGTCCAGGTCATGTTGGCCTTGTCCAGGACCAGGTTGCAGGTGTCGCGGCACTGGCCCACCAGATCCCGGCACATGCTCATGAACTCGCGCACGGTGATGGGCACCGCCATGCGGCGGCCCCGGTAGTTCACCGGGATGATGGCGCGGGGTTGGGTCGTGAGCGCGATCTTGGCAGCCAGGCAGCGCTCGTACAGTTCTTGGTAGGGCTGGGGGTCGTCCCGGGGATCGACGCCGAAGCGGTTCACGAACTGCTCGGCTACGT
>CAZVHW010000600.1:0-4826 GCA_964626835.1 uncultured Enterobacterales bacterium | reverse complement strand
GCTGGCCGCCACCGAGCACGGCCGGGTGCTGATGAAGGCGCGCTACACCGTGCGAAACGACCGCAACCAGTACCTGCGGCTGCAGCCACCGGCGGGCTTCGAGGTGCTGGGCGTACGGGTCGCGGGCCAGGTACGCCAGCCCGTTGCGGACGGCGACAGCATCTACATCCCCCTCGAGAAGTCGGTGGAGAGCCTGCAGGGGCTCATCAGCTTCCCCGTGGATGTCTACCTGCTGGGAGACGAAGCTCCGTGGGAAAGGAAGGGCAACCGCAGCCTGCGGACCCCCGCCGTGGATGCCCCGGTAGCGTATGCGCGCTGGGAGGTCTTTCTTCCCATCGACGTGGAGTGGGACGAGGTGAGCGGGCTACCTCGCCAGGTCCAGGACTGGACATCGAGCGAGAACAGCCTCGAGTACGGCCGGGCGGTGGAGTCCCCCGACGTCGCGGACCTGGGCGGCTGGGACGAGGAGGAAGAGGAGGAGGGCGAGAGCACCTTCCGACAGGCCCAGTCTCCCCGGCGGGGGCTGCGAGGCCGGAACAAGGAGGAGGCCCAGCCCGCCACTCCGTCGGTGTCGAGCGCCTACAGGGACGAGGCCAACGAGGACGCCTCCATCGAGTACTTCAACCAGGCCTACCAGGCCTACAACGCCAACGACTTCGACCAGGCCCAGCGGTACCTCGAGCAGTCCCTGCAGCTGGATCCGGGCAACGCCTCCGCCCACGCCTTGTTGGGCAACGTGGGGGTGGTGATGGGCAAGGACGCCGAGCAAGGGCAGGGGGACGAGACCCAAGCCCGCCGGGTGCGCGAGCTGGCGCGAGCCCGCGCGGTGGACGACGAGCTCGAGCAGAAGCAGGTCCAGAGGAAAGCCGAGGAAGCCCTGAGGGCGGGCGATCTCGAGGTGGCGGAGCGCGAGCTCGAGCGCCTCGAGGAGATGACCCGCGACCTGTCCCGTCTCGAGCAGAGCGAGTCCGTGGAGCAGCGCCTGCTGCTCGAGGAGACCGCCAAGCAGCTCACCGACACCCGCGGCAAGCTGGCCAAGAAGAAGAGCAAGACCACCAGCAGCTCCTCGGGCGACGCCTTCGAGAGCAACGATCTCCAGGCTGTGCCCGACCGCTTCGTCACCCTCGTCCTCGAAGAACCGGACGAGGCCATGCCCAGCGCCTCGGACGAGCCCTGGCCGGACATGGCCGTTGCAGCCGCTACCCCGACTCCCCCGCCTGTCGAGGTGGGGGGAGAAGGCCGGCGGGACGAGGTTCGAGCCCTGCAGGAGCGGGTCGCCAGCTCCAAGGCCACCCTCGAGGTGCTGGACGAGTTGGTCATGTCCGGGGTCGATCCCAACGTGGACTTCGGTGACGTCGCGGGATCCGATTGGGTGGCGGTGGATCTTGGCGAGGACCAGGACGGTTGGGGGGAGCCAGTCGGCGCGGCGGAGCCGGAGCCCGAGGACGACCATGGCGTCTACGGGGCGTATCAATACAACTACGGCGCGACCGCGCTCGAGGTCGCGATGGAGGCTCCCGACGACGACGAGACGGACGCGGACGAGCACGAGTTCTACGACGGTGCCCAGTCCGTGGCCGATCTGGACGTCATGGACCAGGCCCGCCCTGCGAGTCGCGCTTCGCGGTCTCGACGGGGGGGGCTGCGCCGCGCCGCGCAGGCCCTCGTACCGGCCAAACCGGAGCAAAGCGTGGAGGAAGATGGGCGGCCCGTGGTCTACCGGCAGCAGACCGAGATCGACTTCGAGGACGTCCAGGTCGAGGGCCAGCTGGCCAAACCCCAGGGCCAGCTGCTGTTGGATCGGCAGCAAGCCCAGTACGATCCCATGATCCAGCTCCGCACCGACTTCGACGGCGAGATCGCCGATAGCACCAGCGACCTGACCGGTGGGGGCCTGAAAGGCTTGGACGACGCCGCCAGCAGCTGGGAGGGAGCGGGCCCGTCCGAGCCCATCGTGATGGACTTCGGCGTGCAGGCGGCCTCTGCACCCAGCCCAGCCCAGATGGAGCTCGCCCCCCGCATCGTAACGCTCGACGGCGCCCTGAACGACATGGGGGCATCGCTCGTGCGGGTGGCGGACTTGGCAAACGGGGCGCGCGCCGCGGGAGACCTCGACCGGCTCCAGATCGTGCTCGAGCGTGCCTCGGTCATCGAGGCTCTGTACGAGATGAGCACCCAGGCCGCCGCAAGCCTGCTGTTGGCTGAATCCCAGGGCGACTTCGAGCGGGCCGATCACGAAAAACGCAAGCTGCTGGTCGCCGACTCGAAGGTCCGCCAGCTCGAGGCCGAGGCCCAGGCCGCCGTGGCAGGGACCTACGCGGTCAGCGCCGGTATGGTGTCCCTGGAGGTCGAGTCGCGGCCCGGCTTGGCTGGGCTCCTCGGCTCCAAGGGCGAGCAGCGGGGCTCCGGCGGGCTGGGCTCCCGGGGCTCTGGCCTGGGGGGAGGCGGTACCGGCGAGGGCCTTGGCGGCTTGGGCACCCAGGGCCGCGGAAGCGGCGCTTCCGGATACGGAACGGGTGGAGCCCACTTCGGCGCGCGTGCGGACACGCCTCCTCCACCGCCGCCGCCAGAGCCCTCTCCAGAACCCGAATACGAGCCAGCTCCCCCGGCCCGACCCTCGCCCGTGGTGGCCTTCGGGCCTCCGGCGGATGCCGCCCCGAGCGCCGCTCCCGCAGCCCCACGCCCCAGCACCGATCGCCGGGATCCCGCCATGGAGCAAGCTCATGGCGACGTCGTGCGCGGCCCCGTGACCACCGCGCGAACCCAGGAAACGGTCCACGAGGCGCCGCCCCCCGGAGGCACCACCGTTCTGCCCGCCCCTTCCCAGACCGTGAGCGCCGCTCACCTGGTCCTCAACATCCCCAAGGCCGGAGAACGGCTCGCCTTCGAGCAGCTCCTCGTGGCCGAAAACGAACCTCTGACAATCGATATCAGCTACCGAACCAGGAGTCGACGATGACCCGAACCCTGCTCTCCATCCTCACGCTGCTGCTCTGCTGGGCCGTGGCTGCTCCGGCCTTCGCCCAGAGCGACATCCCCGCCGCGCGGGTGACGCTGCCCTGGAACGACTTCAAGGTCCTGTACGAAAAGGGTCTGGCCCCCGAGGATCCCCCGGAAGCCGCACCCCGCGACTACGCCATCAGCCGCGCGGTCTACACTGGCGATGTCAGCGAGGAATCCACCGCCTTCGAGCTGGCCCTGCGGGTCGAGGTGCTCAAGGCCGAGGGCTGGGTCACCGTGCCCTTGCTCCCCACCACCGTGGCTCTGCGCTCCGCCACCCTGGGCGGCAAGGACGCCCCGATCTACTTGCAGGACGGCTGGTACCGTCTGGTCACCGACCGCCGCGGCGTGCTGGACCTGAAGCTGGTCTTCGCGGTCAGCACCTGGGAGAGCGGCGGCCAGAACGGCTTCTCCTTCGCCATGACACCCTCGGGCGGCACCCAGGTCTCGGTGAGCGTACCGGCCGAGAACACCCTGGACTTCCAGGTGGCCAATGCGCAGCAGACCGAGCGGAAGGCTCGGGGTGACCGGCAGGTCCTCGAGGCTCTGCTGCCCGCCGTGGGCAACCTGAGCGTCACCTGGCAGCGGGCAGCGGAAGAGGTGGCCGAGGGTGACCCCGAGGCCGTGGCCGAGGAGGCTCGTGTCTACGCCGAGCACCAAGCCCTGGTGGGAGTGGCCGAGGGGCTGATGCAGTGCACCAGCGCGGTGCACTACAGCATCCTCCACGCCGGCGTCGAGGCCTTCAGCGTGGACCTGCCCGCGGACGTCACCGTGCTCGACGTCAAGGGCAACGGCCTGCGCGACTGGTCCGTCGAACAGGTGGACGATCGCAACGTGGTGCTGGCCGAGCTGAACTACGAGGCCAAGGGCAGCTACAGCCTGTACCTCAACTACGAGAAGCAGCTGCCGGAGGGCTCCGTCTCGGTGGCCGTGCCCGACCTGCAGGTCCGCGATGTCGAGCGGGTCAAGGGCTGGGTGGGCATCGACGCCCGCAGCGCCCTCGAGATCGCGGCCGGCTCCGTGCAGAACGCCAGCACCGTCGATGTGCGCGAGCTGCCCACCGCCATCCTGGGTCAGACCAACTGGCCCGTGCTGCTCGCCTTCAAGTACCGCAAGCAGGACTTCGCCATCCCCCTCGATATTCGCCAGCACGACGGCGTGGACATGCTGGTCACCATCGTGGACAGCCTGGCCGCCACCTCGGTCATGACCCGCGACGGCCGCCGCATGACCCAGCTGGTCTACTCCATGCGCAACAACCGGGCCCAGTTCCTGCGGTTGGACATTCCCGCCGACCTCGAGATCTGGAGCACCTTCGTGGGCGGCCGCGCCGTCAAGCCCGCCAAGGCCGACGACGGCCGCCTGCTCATCCCCCTGGCTCGCAGCCAGGCCAGCGGCGGCGCTCTGGCCAGCTTCGCGGTCGAGATCGTCTACGTCGAGGATGGCGCCTCGCCCGACAGCAAGGGTGCCGGCGTGTTTGCCGCCAGCCTTCCCACGGCCAACGTGCCTTCCACCCAGGTCGCTTGGACCGTCTACATGCCCTACGAGGCCAAGATCAAGGCCAAGTCCGTGGAGAGCACTCTGCGCCAGGTGGACTACTTCACCTCCATCAGCACCGCCGGCTACACCATGGACGCCATGCAGGTCAACGCCGAGGTTCAGATGCAGGCCGCCCAGACCTTCAGCGGTGAAGCCGCTGCCGCAGGTGTGCAGCCCGTGAAGGTCTCCCTACCCATCGATGGGTATCCGACCTACTTCGAGAAGCTGCTGGTGTTGGACGAGGAGTTGGAGGTCAGCTTCGAGTACAAGGGGCTGGCGCTGTAAGG
>CAZVHW010000599.1:0-4860 GCA_964626835.1 uncultured Enterobacterales bacterium | reverse complement strand
GACGCCGCGGAGCAGTGCGACGATCTGGACAACGACTGCGATGGCTACGTGGACGAGGGCTTCACCGACGACGACGGCACCGCGGACTGCGTGGACGAGGAATCCTGCGACGGGCTGGACAACGACAACGACCTCGAGACCGACGAGGGAGCCGGTGAAGGCTACGGCGACGCCGACGGCGACGGCCTGAGGGACTGCGTGGACAGCGAGACCTGCGGCGATCTGCTGGACAACGACGGCGATGGCGAGATCGACGAGGGGTGTCCGTGATGGGTGGCCGCCAACCCTGTCACTCGTCTCGATCTGCCGAAACCAGTTCCTGTACGACCTCGCGGTCCAGCCGCATCGGCATCGGTCTGCATCGCTCGATGGGTGCACGCCAACAGGAAGCGCGAGGGCACGCTGCGGGGGGAGTGGGAGAGCCCTTCTGACCCTATCGGTCGAACGTGGTGCGGAGAACGCGGGCCCAGTTGTCCCAGCAGACGTGCTCCAGGTCCGAGTCCGAGAATCCGCGTCGTGAGAGGCGCTCGAGCAAGCTTGGGAACGCCGCGCAGTCCGGCAGGTCGGTGGGGGTGTACTGGATGCCGTCCAGATCCGAGCCGAACGCTGCGCATTCGATGCCTCCGACCTCGACCAGGTGCACCAAGTGGTCGATGGCGGCGTCCATCGTTGGGCGTGGGACCTTGTCGAACTCGGGGCGCATGTCCGCCGTGGCCCCGAGGAAGCCACCTGGGTGGGTCGCGGCCGCGGCGATGGCGCGCTTCATCAGGGGCGCCTCGGCCAGGCGGGTCTGCTCCGAGAGGAAGCCTGGCGCGAAGACCGCGCCGATCACGCCGCCGCGTTCGGCGATGGCGCGGATCTGGTCGTCCGTCAGGTTGCGCGGGGAGCCGCACAGCGCTCGGCAGTTCGAGTGGCTGGCGATGACGGTGCCACGCGCGGTGTGCAGCGTGTCGGCGAAGGCCGTGTCGGACATGTGCGAGACGTCCACCAGGATCCCCAGATCTTCCATCAGCCGCACCGCGTCGCGACCCAGCGCCGTCAGCCCGCCGCCGTCTCCGAAGGCGCTTCCGGTCAGCTCGTTGTCGCCCCAGGCGACCGTCATGTAGCGCACCTTGCGCTCGTGGAACGCCACAAGGCGGTCCAGATCGCCACCCAGGGCGTCTCCTCCCTCCACCGCGATGAGCATGCCGGTCTGGGTGTCGTCGGTGCGCAGGGCGTCCAGTTCTGCGGCCGTGGTCGGCATGACGAGTCCCGGGAGTCGCGCCAGCTCCGCTGCCGCATCCAGCAGTCGGTCGGCGCGCTGTACCACGCCGTCTCCGTGCTCCATGCGGGTGGCGAAGCAGGCGAACACCGCACACCCGACCCCCCCCTCGCGCAATCGGGGGAGGTCGATGTGCCCGTCGTCGAGCCGCTTGCACAGGTCCACGCCGCGATCGACCACGCGCAGGATGGTGTCGTTGTGGAAGTCGAGGATGCGTGGGGTCACGGCGTGCTCCCGTGGCTGGGATTCGTGAGGGGTATCATGCGGACACCAGCTCGCTGTTCCGTCGTCTACGAAGACGGGCGCTGGAAGTTCGTCCCCCCACGGTGATAGGCGTATAGGGTAGGCTGGCTGCGGCGAACCGCGTGCTGGTCTCGGAGACTCCCGATGCCCCTGCTCTTTCTGCTGTGCTGTTGGCTGGCTCTCGCCCCCGCCATGGCCCAGGAGCAGGTGGATCCCGCGGTCCAGCGAGCGCTGCTGCAGCAGGATCTGCTGCCGGCCCTGGCGGCTCGCACCCAGGCGGCCCAGGCCCGTCAGGCCGCGGCGGAGAGCTGGTTTGCTGGTGACGGAGCCTGGAGAGAAGCCTTTCCGGGACTGAGCCACGCTCCTCTGGGAGATCCCGGATTCCTCGCGTCCACCAGCTGGCAGATCCAGCAGCGGGCACGGCTGCGGGCCACGGAGCTGGCTGCGGTGCCGCCCGATGGCCTCGCGGGTGCCCAGGACGATCTGGTCCTGACGTGGAGGAAGCAGCTCGCCCAGGCCTGTGCGGCGGAAGAAGCCGCGGACACCCTCGAGCTTCGCTTCCTGGCGGGATTGCAGGCGGCGCTGGACCTGGCGCCGGAGCTGGCGGACGAGTCGGTCGAGCCGCTGTACGGCATGTGGGCCGGGCTACGCACGTCGGCGGATGCGGAGGAACCCAGCCCGCAGGCACTCGCGCTCGCGGCGGCGGCCAGCCAGGCGACCCAGGCCCTCGAGGCGCTGCGGCAGCAGGCCTGGCGCGCGGCCACCGTCCCCGGAGATCCGGCGTTGATCGATGCGGTGCGCGAGGAGGCCCGCGTGGTGCCCGACCGCTGGCCGGCGGACTCGGGTGAGACCCTGTTGCTCGAAGCTCGCGTGGATCGCCTTCGGCGGGTCGCTCCGTTGTTGTCTGCGGATCTGGCCGAGGATGTGGATGACCTGGCCAGGCAGTTCGAGCTGCTGCGTCTGCACGCAGAAAAAGCGTCGCTCGAGGACCAGCTCGCGGAAGCCGATCAGGTAGCGTCCGATGACCTCCCCATCGCCCAGCTGGAGCAGCAGGTCCGCGCGCTGCACGTAAGCCTCGAGGCAGCTCGGGAGGAAGCCGGCACCATCCTGATCGAAGGCGCGCAGGACGGTCTGCACCAGGAAGTCGCCCAGCTGCGCGTCTGGCTGACGGAGAAGCGCCTGGCGGCGCGCGAGGCGGGCCTCGAGCGGGCCAGGCGGCTCGCCACCACGGGGCTGGATCACGGGAGCGCCGACGGCAAGCTGGCCGAGGCTCGTCGCAAGGCTGACCTGGCGCGGCAGCAGGTCGAAGACGAGGTCCAGCGGGCTTCCCAGGCCGAGGCCGCCCTGCGCCTGCAGCTGGCGGACCTCCGTCAGGAGATCGCCGAGCGGTTCGAGACCGAGGCCACCAGGCGCGAGGCCGCGGTGGTCGCCATCGACGCCATGAGCGAGCGGTTCGAGAACCAGACCGATTCGTTGGCCAGCGCGCTGGCGCTCCCCCCCCTGGACCCCCAGCGCCAGGCCCGCATCGACGAGTCGTTCCTGGCCCTCCGGGGCTTGGTCGACGATCTGCGGCGGACCCTGGACGTGCAGGTTGCCGAGCTCGAGCTGCTGGACAGCGAGGCAGACGAACGGCTCGAGCAGCTGCGACAGCAGGACAACCCCCTGGACATGGGCGTGACATCGGGCGTCATCACCGACCTGCTGGCAGCCTGGCAGGACGCCCGCGTGGATCTCGAGGAGCTGCTGCGCGACCGCGACGATGCGGCCAGCGACGAAGTGGACGCGGTGCTTCATCTGCTTCGCCTGGCCAAGGACCAGCGCCGTCGGGCTCGGGGCCAGGCATCGGCCTCCGCTCGTCAGGAGGTCACGCGGACCTTCCTGCCCGAGCTCGTCGCCGAGCTGGGTGAGTTGCCGGTCCGCGTCGGTGCGGGGCTACGGCATGCGGGTCCCTGGTTGCGTGGCTTGCCGGCCAAGGTCGTGGACCTCGGTGCCCTCTGGCTGTTCCTGGCAGGTTCGGTCGAGCTGCTGCTGCTCTTGTTGGTCTGGGCATGGCTGCGCCGCGCCGCTCCCCATTGGGTTGGAAACCTGCTCCTCGGGGCCCAGGCGGCCTCCCACGACCGCGACAGTCGCGGCTTTCATCGCGGGCTCGCCGATGCCGTGCAGCGATGGCTCGAGCCGGGTCAGATCGGTCTGTTGGCCGAGCCCGGGACGGTGCTGGCGCGCGCCATCATCGACGTCGCCGCTGCCTGGCAGCTGGCCCGCTTCCTTTCCGACACGGCCACCCTCGTGGCGTTCGCTGCCTGGGCTTTCGCCGCGTTGGTGCTCTGGCGTTCCTTGCCCGCTGTCGTTCCTGCGGTGCTGGGTACCACCAAAGACCAACGACCTGTTGTTCGCAGCGTGCAGCCCGCCACCCTGGCGCTGACCCTGTGGTCCCTGCGCGCAGTGGTGGGCTGGTGGCTGGCGGTAGCCTTGGCTCGGTGGGCGTGCCTGCGAGTGCTCGAGGCCGATCGCCTGCTCGACCTGGTGGGCGTGCTCGCCACTCTGGCGTTTTGGGCGCTCATGGCAGTGTTGCTGCACGGTTGGAGCGCCACGATGGTTGCGGCGCTGGGCGAGCGCCCTGACAGCAGGTTGGTTCGTTGGGCCAGTAGGGGCTCGGCCTCCTGGGTGCTGCGCACGTTGTATGGCGGCACCGCCATGGGTCTGCTGGGGCTGCAGATGTTCTCCCGCTACGCCTCCCGGTTCTCCGCGGGCGGTCCTCGCCTCTCCTGGCTTGCGGCTCTCGTCGCGAGACGACAGCTGCGCGATGCCGCGGAACACCCTGGCGAGCCCCTGCCCGACGATCTGCGCCTGCGCCTGCAGAATCTCCGTCCTCCACTGGCGGGCCTCGAACAGACCCAGCGGGCGCTCGAAGAACAGCTGGTCGTTTGGCTGAAACAACGGCGCCGTGGTCTGCGGGTGCTGCAGGGCGATCGCGGCTCGGGCAAGAGCGCCCTGGTCGGGCGGCTGGCTCGCTCCATGGGGCGCGACCGCAAGGTCTCGATGCTCGTCCCCGAGCGGCGGCTCGCTGGGCCGGACGCCGCGCGGGAGTGGCTGGCCACCTCCATCCTCGGCCGTTCGCCGGGCACCGTCCCCCCTCGCGACGAGCTGATCGACGAGATCAGCCTGCTGCCTGGACCGCGTGTGTTCCTCGTGGACGGCATGGAGCAGCTCTTCCTGCGCCAGGTCGGTGGCTTCGAGGCCCTCCGCGTAGCGCTGCAGGTCATGCACGCCACCTCCGACGAGCACTTCTGGGTCTGCGGCTTCCACGGGCCCACCTGGGGCTACCTGTGCGGAGTCCCCGGAGTCTTCGATCCGGC
>CAZVHW010000598.1:0-4861 GCA_964626835.1 uncultured Enterobacterales bacterium | reverse complement strand
ACGGCGCATCCGGCATGCAGGCCGCGCCCACGGCCCCCGCCTCGATGCCCCCGTCATCGATGCCCCCGTCATCGATGCCCCCGTCATCGATGCCCCCAGCCTCGATGCCCCCAGCCTCGATGCCCCCATCGGCTGCAGCGCCCGAGGCTGAGTCTCCGGCCCTGCCCGCTATGTCCGAAGCACCGGCCGGCGCACCCCCAAACGACGAGGCCGAGATCACGCGCCGCACCCGTGGCATCACCGAGGGCCTGCGTTGTCCGGTCTGCCAGGGCTTGAGTGCGGCGGACTCACAGGCTGAGTCCGCGGTCGCCATGTGCGTTCGCACCGAAGACCTGGTCCGCGCCGGATACGATGACGCTCAGATCCGAGCGTGGTTCGTAGGCCGCTACGGTGAATGGGTGCTGCTCGAACCTCCCCGCCAGGGCCGCCACTGGCTGGTCTGGCTAGGGCCGTTGGCGTTCCTTGGCCTGGGCGCTCTCGTCGTCGCATGGCGCATGACCGCTGCGACCGAGACAGCCGGCACCCTTGCCCACACCGAACAAGGCGAGGATCCGTTCGAACGTCGGATCCTCGACGAGCTCGAGAGGAGCTGACCGTGGACTGGACCTCCTGGGGACCCCCACTCCTGGCCTCCGGCATTGGCCTGGCCTCCGGCCTCGCTCTGGTCTTCCGGGCTCGGGGCGGTGACGACAAGGCCGAGCAAGCTCACGCCCTGCGAGCCCACAAGGCCGCCCTCATGGAGCGACTCCGCGAGCTCGACATCGAGCGTCCCAAGCTGACCCCAGCGAGCTGGGAGGCAGAGAAACGCGCGCTGGTTCGGCAGGCAGCCGAGACGCTTCGCGAGCTCGAGGCCATCGAGGGCTGCACCGAGCGTCCCTCGGGTGGACTCGGGCTACCCGTCGGTGCGGTTGGCGCCATCACCCTCGCCTCCATCCTGGTATTGGCCTGGCCCGAGGCCGAGTCCGTTCCAGCGACCCAGCTCGATGCACCGCCCACCGGCGGCACCAGCCCCCACGCCATGGCCGAAGTGGCCGCTCGAGGTAGCGCGCTACCCGACGATCTGGACGCCCTAAACGACCTCGCCTATGACGCCATCCTCGGGGGTGATCTCCCCACGGCCATGGGCGCGGTGGAGAAGGCTCGGCGGCTTGCCCCGGACGATCCCTTGGTCCGCACCCACCTGGACATCATGCGCATGAATGTCGGCATGGTGGCCAGGGCGGCCGACGACCTGACCCTCATCATCGAGCAGCACCCGACCCAGGTGCGTGCCATCCTCTGGCTGGCCTACGCAACGAGTCAGCAGGGCGACGAGGATGCCGCCCGAGCGCTACTGGAGAGGGTTCTCGAGCTGGCTCCTGGCAGCGACGATGCGACCATGGCCCGCAGCTGGATGATGGAGATGGACCGAGCTGCAGGGGAGGCTCCTACCCCCTGAAGCGCAGCAGCCCGGTGTCCAGGTGACACCGGGCCGCACGATTCGCCAGACGAGCGCTGCTACAGCGCGGCGTACTCGATCTCGATGGTGTAGGGATCATCGCCGACGATGCCCGCATAGGGCAAGACCAAGAGGTACCAAGTGCTGCCAGCATCGAGGGAGAAGCCCCACTGGGCGGTGTCGATGATCTCGGGGTAGGCGTACAGCGAGTACGCGTAGTAGGCGCCGTCGGACCCGTACATGATGAAGTCGTGATCCGCCGTGCTGGTGTCCCACTCGAAGGTGAAGGTGGCGTTGGTGTCTTCGGTCACCGTGATGGCGAAGACATCGACATACTCGTTGGCCCAGTCGGGGAACTCGGTGTCCAGGGTGACGTCGCCGTGGATGATGTCGGTGTAGATGCCCAGGCTGGCGTCGGGCACGGCGTCTGCGTTGCTCAGCTCTTCCACGATGAAGTACAGGCTGTCGTCCATGGTGACTTCGTTGGGCTCGACCTCGTCGTGCTCCCAGCCCACGACCCGCGGCTGCAGCGCGTCGATGGTGAGCACGATCTCGCCGGTGGGAGCCGCGACTGGTTCCACACCCCCTGTGTCTCCGCTGTCGGCCGTCTCGGGCTCCTCCGTTTCTTCGGCCGTGTCCAGGCCCCAGTTGCCGACGACGGAGTCGCCGTCCCCGGTGTTCACGAGGACCGCCTGGGTGGAGTAGAGCGTGCCCGAGGGGATCGCCGCGTTCAGGCTGGGGAGGCTGCCGCCGAGCAGGTAGACCTGCCCACCTGGTGCGCCTTCGTTGACCACGTGGTCTTCCTCGCCCGTACCGGTGTCTACCGTGGTGATGACTTCCTTGATGTAGAGCATCTCGAACTTGCCGACCCACATCTCGTTGAGGGAGTCCCACTCGAGATCGTAGACCGAGGCGCCACCGACGGGGTTGCCGCGTTCGTTGATGTCGTCGCTTTGGTAGGCCCCGACGAGGAAGGTGCCGTCATCGGGGGTGAGGGCGCCCAGCTCGAGGGTGTAGTCGGTGCCTTCCTCGTACTCAGAGGAGTCAGAGGCGACGACCTGGATGCCGTAGTTGCCACCGCCCGAGACCTCGATGCTGGTGGAGTAGTAGCCCAATGATCCGTCCGTGCTACCGCCGGCCGCGGCGATCATCTCGCAGGTCTCGGCCTCGACGATCTCCCAGCTGCACTCTTCTTCGCACTCCGTCGCCTCGACGCAGCCACCCTGGGTGGCGTCATACGTGGCCTCGCAGGCGCAGTCGGAGGCCGCGCAGGAGAACTCCGAGGTGCAGTCTTCTTCCGCGTTGTCCAGGTCGTACAGATACAGCTCGAAGATGGTCTTGTCTCGACCCATGCCCTGATCGGTGGTGAAGGCGATGGAGACATCGAGCAGACCGTCGTCCTTGGCTGCGATCTTGTAGTTGTCGTCGTCGGGCTCGAGACCAAAGGTCTCTCCCCCGAAGCTAGCGGCGTTGCCCGTCACGGTCATGTTGCGGTAGTGCAGCATAGGCAGCTCGGCTGGGGTCAACCAGCTGTCGTTGGCGCCAGCGTCGTCACCTTCCGTAGTGGAGGCAGAGGGCACCACGATGTTGCCGCGGATGGTGGTGTTGTCGATGTCCGTCTCGGTCTTGAGACAGCCCGTGAAGGCGAGGAACAGGGTCCAGAGGATGGTGCGGTTCATCAGAATTCTCCCCGGATGCCGAACTGGAAGTAGCGAGGGGACAGGTAGCGGGTGGGTGAGCCGTAGAGCAGGTCTCCATCGCTGTCCAGGTATGGGCTGCCATCGACGTCTTGGTAGACGGTGTTGACACCCACCACTTCGCGGCTGTTGAAGGCGTTGAAGCACTCCGCAGTGATATCCCAGGTGGTGCGGCCGGCTGCGATCGTGATGCCGGCCTTGAGGTCGGTGTTGGAGATGGCGGGCAGGCGGTCGGGCATGTCGCCATCGTCGCCGTAGTTGGTCCAGTCAGCCCAATAGTTGTTGTAGTAGATCTTGCGGTAGGGGTAGCCGGAGCGCATCATGAAGTCCCAGCCGAAGAGATACCCGATGCCAAAACGCTCGCTGACTTGCACGGCGTGGGGCTCGCGGTAGGAACCGGACAGCTTGACGTAGTGCGGAATGTCGTAGGACAGGACGCCCTCTTCGTACGCCATCTGTTGCGCGTTATCGAAGAGATAGGTGGCACCTTGGTCGTCGTGGGTGCCGTAGGCGTGCGACCAGGTGTAGGAACCGATGAGGCCCCAGTTCTCGTCGAACTGCTTCATGGCCTTGAGCTCGAGGGCCGTGTACTTGGTGTAGGCTTGTTCGGGCGTGCGCTGCCGGAAGATGTACTGGTTGGAGCCGTTGCGGTAGCCGATGACGTTGGTGCCGTCATCGTTCCAGATCATGTTGACCTCGTCGTCTTCCCAGAAGTAGTGAGCGTGCTCGTAGGTGAAGTTGATGTCCGCACCCCACCCGTTGCCGAGGTCGCGGCCCAGGCCGATGTCGAACTCGTCGGAGTAGGGATTGACCAAGGAGGTGTGCTTGAGGAACTTGTCGGCCGAGCCCTGGGAGCCTTCGCCCCAGTCGCCTGCGAGGGCGTCCCAGTACTCCTGGCTGGTGCCCCCGGTGTTTTCCTCGAGGATGCTGGCCAGGTACAGGAAGCCCGAATCGTAGAACCTGCCGTAGTAGGCGTGGAGGCTGGTCTTGCCGTCGCCCGTCAGGTCGAAGGCCGCGCCGAAGCGGGGCGCGAAGGTGACGGAGCTGAACACCTCGTTGCCCACGTCGTTGCTCAGGCTGCTGTAGTCCATGCGGACGCCAGGGCGCAGGGTGAGCCTCGGCACGGGCTGCCAGACATCCTGCAGGTAGGCCGAAGTCATGATGCCCGTGAGCGTCGCTGACTGGTCGGTTTCGTAGGCGTAGCGGTAGTAGGGCTCGTAGCTGTCGAGGTCCGTGGGGTCGCCGCCGTGGGTCCAGTAGGGGACACCGTTGGTGTCGAGGTTCGGCAGCGAGGAAAACGAGCTCATGTACTCAGCCTGTCCACCCAGCTTGAACTCGTGGCTGCCGAGGAAGTCGGCGTAGTGGGTGAGCTTGGTGCTCACCGACGCCCTCTGACGGCGGGAGTCGTAGTCGTAGGGATGGATGCCGGCGTTGAAACCATCGGGGTCGTAGGCGAACCAGCCCACTTCCTCGCAGCGTGAGTCATCACCCGTCTTGTCGGCGTAGTCGTCGCAGTCGTCCCACATGGAGGTGTAGTTCAGGTAGGACTGCTGCATGTAGGCTTGGGTCTCGAGGATGGTGGAGCGAGACGGCACCCACATATGCCCGACGGAGCCCAGCCAGCCGCCCTACTTCCAGAGGATCTCGCCGCTGGGCAGGGTGTAGACGGAGCTGTCGGCGTTGTCGATGGTGGTGGGGTCGAGCTGACCGTGGACCCACAGCTGGT
>CAZVHW010000597.1:0-4871 GCA_964626835.1 uncultured Enterobacterales bacterium | reverse complement strand
CGGGGATGCCGTCGAGCTCGCCGAGGGGATCGTCATCGGGATCGTCGAGGGGTTCGAAGTCGAACAACTCGATCGGATCTTCGGGCTCTTCCTGTCCCTCGAACTCGAAGTCGAAGCCAAACTCTTCCTCGAGGTCGGGCTCGTCCTCGTCCTCGAAGTCGAAGTCGAAGTCGTCGTCCGTGCCCGTTGTCTTCTTGAGGGCTCGGCCGGTGCGGCCGGCGTGGTCAGGGCTGTCGATGAGGTCGAACTGGAAGTCGCCGTCTCGAGCATCGAAGCCCAGATCGTCTGCCGGGTCTTGTCGGGCGAGGGGATCGGCCGCGTCGTCGAGGACGTCGAAGGTCGCGAAATCGAGATCGAGCAGTTCGCGGCAGTCCTCGAGATCTTCGGCTGTCAGGTCGCTACTGCCAGTCTGGTCCTGGCAGTAGCGCTCGAGGGAGATGCTGGACCCCTCGGAGCTTCGATTGTGCTCTTGTGCCTGCGCCATGGAGGCGGGGAGGCTGACGAGAAGGAAGGTGGTGAAGGCGATGCGTGAGCGCGACATGCCTGGCCTCCGGCTGCCAGTTGGCACCCACGTTCAGCGGGTGGACCAACGAAAAGTACCACGGAGTCTGCCTCGGGACTCCTTTGTGGAGTATACGTGAACAGCCTGTGCTGTCAAATAGAACGTTGACCGGCCTTTGACACAACCATCCGGCCATTCCGGCCACGAAAGCCGATCCTCCGAGAACCGCGCCGCTCCCAGGCTACCATGTCCCGCAACCCGCACCTCCGAGCCCAGCGCCTGCAGCGCCGTCACCGCTGGAAGGCTCACCCATGGGATGCCACCTGGCCCTGGTTGGGCCCCGTGGTGCTGGCTGCCTTGGCTGCACCGCTGGCACGGCCCGTGCTTCTGTGGTTCCTGGACACCGATGCGGCGACCTTCGCGGCGGGACTTGCAGGTATCGGAATGCGTCTTGGATTGGCACTGTGTGGGGCCGGCATCCTCGTGGTACACGAACAGGTGGTCCGCGGCCGCGAGCGCCAGGTACTCGACCCCCACCCGGTCGAACCCGGTGAGTTGGTGTGGGCCTTGGGCGTCAGGTTGCTGCGCTCCACCTCGGGTCTGGCCATCGCGGGCTGCATCCTCTTGGCACCGCTCGTTCCCGCCGGCCACCCCGCCGCCTTCGCGTGGACCTGCGTCGTCGTCCTCGGGGGCTGGCTCTGCGGACTCAGCCTCGGCTTCCTGTCCCAGCTTGGCGCGGTTCGGGCGGGCGCTGCGCCGGCCGTGGGGGGCCTGCTCGACGCAGTGCGGGGCAGCTCGCCCAGGATGCAAGCCGCGCTCATCTGGGCACCTGGGCTCGCCATCGCCGCATGCGGTGGAGCGATGGTCGCCGCCACCCGAGGCATCGAGCTGTGGCTCGGCGGGTCACCGTGGGCCCTGGGCTGGACCGCCCTGCCCTTCGCCCTCGCCTTGACGTGTTGGTTCTTCGTGCCTGGCCTGGCACGCAACAGTTGGTACCGAGCCACCACCGCGCTGGCCGAGGTGGATGCCGCCTGGGCCCAGGTAGAAGACCCCGAGGCTGCCAGGCGTGTGTACCTGGAGTGGGCCGTGCGTTGGGCACCTTCCGGCTTGCGGCCCCACCTCCTGCGAACCCTCAGACAGGGATGGCGTGCTCGGCGCAGCTGGGTGTTGGGTGCCTGGGGGCTCGGTCTGCTCGCGGGCCTGGCCGGGTGGACCGCCTCCGAGCAGGCTCCACAGCGCGCGCTGCTGGTCTCGGGCACCTCGCTGGTGTTGCTGGCCGCCCTCGCGATCCGCATGGAGACCGGTGATCCCGCCTGGCTCGGACGGGCGCTAGGCCTGCCCCAAGGTCGCGTGGTCCTTTCCCGCGGACTGGTGCTCTTCGCGTACCTGCAGGGGGCCATCGTCCCGGCAGTCTTCGCGGTCTGGATTCAACGTGGTGCGGACGCGCTGATCCTCTTGGCGCTGCTCGAAGCCCTGGCCGTGCTGACTGCCTGCCTATCGGGTGGTCTTAGCCTGGCTGGAAGAAGGGCTTGGTACGCCTATCCGCCCATCGCCCTCGCACTGTGGATCCTCTTCGAGCGGAGCCTGACGTGAACCCACCCTCCCCCGTCGCCATCCAGGTCTCGGACCTCACGCGCCACTTTGGAGCAGTCAAGGCCCTGCGAGGTATCTCCTTCGAGGTCCAGCCTGGGGAGTTCGTCGGCCTCATCGGGCACAACGGGGCCGGGAAGACCACGGCCCTTCGAGTTCTCACGGGCCAGCTTCCACCCACCAGTGGAACGGTGCGCGTGACGGGCATCGATGTCCAGGCAAGGCCCCGCGCCGCCCGCACCGCCATGGGCTACACCCCCGAGCAGCCCCTGCTCTACGAGTATCTCACCGCCCGCGAGTTCCTCGAGTTCGTGGCAGAAGTTCGGGGCCAAGGAGATCTCGAAGCGGCCCTCCACCTGGCGGGACTCGGCGAAGACGCCGATAGGCTCATTCGAGAATACTCCCAGGGCATGCGCCGCCGCACGGCGCTGGCAGCGGCCGTCCTGTCCAAGCCTCCCGTGCTGGTGTTCGACGAAGCGCTCAACGGGCTCGACCCACCCTCCGCCGCCCGCGTGAAGGAGCACCTGACCGACCTGTGCAGTGAAGGCTGCGCGGTGTTGTTGTCCACGCACGTGCTCGAGACCGTCGAGCGCATCGCGCACCGTGTGGTCATGCTGGCACACGGTCGCATCGTCGCGGACAAGCGCGTCTCGGACATCGGCCAGGATGGTCTCGAGCGCCTGTTTCTCCAGAGGATCGCCAGCAGTCACGCAGGGGAAGAGTAGCTACAACGCGGTGAACTCCGCGATCTTCCGGAGCAGCAGACGGTTGGCGGCGCGGTAGCCGGATGGGTAGTAGTCCGGGCGCTCGGGGAGGCGGTTGCGGGGGTGGTCGTTGAGCTGAAACCAAGGGAGGTTTCCGGCCGCAGCAGCTCGCATCATGCGCATGGCGTGCCGGGTCTCACCGGGCTGGGCGTGGTCGCGTTTGGCCTGGTAGCGGAAATAGCCGCAGCGCAGACCCCCAACATGTCGCATGGCTTCGCGGGGGTGCCAGTAGGCGTCGTCGTCCAACCCGTGTCCCGCGGCGGGTTCCATGATGCTCCCGCCGGCCGTGATGATCTCCCGATCGCAGGGACCTTCCCAGTCGATCAGCCAGCCTAGATGAAAGTCATCGTCAGGCCGAGCGAGCGCGCCCACCGCCATGGCGACGCCCAGGCTGATGGCCACGACGCCCGAGCGGCTGGCGATGACGTCAGGGCGACTCAGCAGGTAGCGCAAGACCACGCGCACGTTGTCTTGGTGTTCGAGTCCGCCGAAGTCCTCGGGGCCCCAAGACTTGCCGCGACCCGCGGGATCGAAGTGCATGCAGATCGCACCGAGACGGGCCACCTCGTCCGCGCACAACGGCGGCCCATGGCCTTCGAAGACGGATCCGGGATCATCGATGCCTGGGCAGAGGAGTACGGCGGGACGTACCCTGGCGTCTGCAGAGTCTCGCCCGGACGGTGAGAGCGTGTGTATGCGAGCATGGATCTGGTAGCCAGCCCGGCTCACTAGCAGCACCTCTTCGGTGCGCACTCGACCACTGCCCGGGCGTTTGCTGGCGATCCATCGCGGGATCCGGCTCGTACGCTGCTCGAGTCCGTGATGGAGACGTGAGAGGATCCGAGGCATGGCCTTCCCTGCTGCGTTGCACAGCTGCCTAACCCGGACGGCATCCAACCATGCGGTTCGGATTCGGAGGTTCGGTAGACGTGAGCACCTGGTACGCGGACACCGACCGTGACGCCTACGGCGATGTCTCGAGCAGCGACGTCGATTGTTGCCGACCCACCGGGTACACGGCGGACGCCACGGATTGCGACGACACCGACGCGACCCAGTACCCCGGGGCCGGAGAGTACTGCAACGGCGAAGACGACGACTGCGACGGCGTCACCGACCCCACCGGCTCCGACGGCAACCTCGGCGCCAACCCCGCCTTCACCGCCTACACCGACGACGGCGACAACACCAACGACGACCTGAGCCTGGGTGCTACATCGGTCTGCATCGACGCGGGGAATCCCTCAGAGGAACATCGAGGCCAGCACTTCGCGGAGTACGGTACCGTAGGGGTCATGAGCACAATGCCCGACCCTTTCCGAGGAGCACACGAGTGGAGCTACCCCGCTTTCGTGGACCTCATCGGCCACGTCGTCTCCGCGGCCTCCGCACCGCCCGCGCCTCAACCACCACCTCGTATTGCCCGCATGACCCCAACGGCGGGCCGGATGGGTCCTGGTAGGGCAGTGTTTCAACAAGAAACCTCGTCGGTGTTCGTGGATGGCGCATTCGAGGGAATTCGCGCTGAGTGAGCGCTCGCCACCGAGCACCCACGCTCCCCGAGCCATGAGGCAATCCGACCGCGCTCCCACGCTGCGCCATCCTCGACCTTGCAACACAGACGCTGACACCGACACCTGCGGAGCCGTCACTTGGCGCGCTGGAGGGGCGTTCGTGCGACGTGGAAGCCGCCATGCATGCGTCCGGGCGCAGCGCGACCGCGCGCACTACGTTGAACATGGAGAAGACATGTTCTACGCCCCGCTGCTCCTGCTCGCGTGCTCCACCCGCTGTGTGGTCGTGCCCGATGCGGACTCGTCCCGGGACAGCCAGCGACCGGGCGACACCGACGACAGCGCGCTGCCTGACGACACAGCGGACTCGGCCGAAGAGACCGGCGACACGGACACCGGCGACACCACCCCCACCAGCCCCGCGCCCGACTACGATTCCGAGGGTGACTGGGCCGTCGGCATCCTCGAGGACACCACCACCAACCAGGGCGGACGCAGCAT
>CAZVHW010000596.1:0-4871 GCA_964626835.1 uncultured Enterobacterales bacterium | reverse complement strand
ACCTCCCACGTCCACTTGCTGGGCGCCGTGGGTCTCGGGCCCCCCTTCGAAGACCACCTGGGCCTTGCGAGTGTCGAAGATGCGGACCGGGCCTTCGTGCGAGACCACGGCGACCAGCCTACCGTCGCGGTCGACCGAGAGGGCTCTGACGGCGGTGCCGGTGTCGAGGTCCCAGACACGGCGGTTGCGAGCCCAGTAGGTCACGAGCTTGCCGTGGGCCAGGGCGCGATATTCGCCGTAGCCAGCCAGGGCCGTGACCGTGCCGGGACTGCCCTTGCCGCCGCGATGGAAGAGCCCATCTACCCCGCCTACGCGGACGCCCGACGGAGTCCACAGCGCTGCGCCGGAGGTGTCCGGGGCGCCGTGATGTTGGCTGTCGGTGGGCTGCAGGTCGGGGAGAGAGAAGACGTGGTACGAGCGGTGGGTGACCACGGCAGCCTGATGGCCTTCGGGCGAGAGGAGCAGGTTCAGCAGCCCGCTGCCCCCGCGTGTGGCGAACGAGGCCACCATGCGGCCGTCCACGACGCGGATGAGGCTGATCCCTGCACGGCCGACCGCGAGGACATGGGTGCCATCGCGGGTGAAGCAGGCCCGATCCGCAGGGGATTGGAGCTTGTCGACGTGCAGCCCCGAGCGGGACATGAGGTCTACCAGGCGGATCTGTCCGCTCTCGTCGAGGCACAGCAGGCGCTCGCCCCGCGGATCGAACTCGACGGTGCTGCCCCCGAAGTCGGACCACGAGACCTCGCGCTGGCATCGGACCAGGTCCCACATACGGACCAAGCCATCCACGGCGATCGAAGCGCAGCGCGCCCCGTCCGGGCTGATGTCCAGACCCTTCATGGCGCGAACGCGCCCCCTGTCTCCGGTGCGGATTTCCTGGAAGATCGGGGAGCCGTCGTCGGTGCGGTAGACTCCGACCGTGCCCTCGCTGTCCCCGACGCCTACGTAGGCGCCCCCTTGAACCAGGCCGAGGGCACCGTCGACCGGCCCGCCAGGTTGGAAGACCAGGCCGGGGCTGGTTTCTCCGCGGCGCTGGACCGCCACCCAGCCCATGGCGTCCGCTGTCGCTAGCGTGCCGGTCTGGGGATCGTAGGCTGCAGCCGTGATGGCCGCATCATGGACATTGGGACAGAACTGATCGGCGAGTGAAGGCATGTACTTGCCTTAGCCGACTGGTCGGCGGTTGACAGCCTTTCTCCGTCGCCTGCTGTATACTTCGCGCTCCCGAAGACCCGCGCCCGGATGGAACGCCGAGATCCCCATGAATGCGCTCGAACTGGTGCTGGGCTTCGACATCAGCCATCCGCCGGGTGTCCCGCGGGCGGTCCTGAGGAGAGCCTGGGAACGCGTCTATTCACCGCTCCTGCGTGAATTCGAGGAGCGGGAGGGAGTCAGAGCGTCGGTGCACGTGAGCGGTGCGGTGCTCGACTTCCTGGAGTCCGAGCACCCCGAGGGTATCGACCGGTTGCGCCGTCTCTGTTCGTGTGGGCGGGTGGAAATCGTCGGTGGCGCCTACTACGGTGCCGTTCTTTCGGCGGTGCCCGAACGTGACGGTATCGGACAGCTCCGCCTGTGCAAGCGGCGGCTGAAGCACCTGGTGGGTGTCGAGCCCGAGGGCGTGGTCCTGCCCTACGGTGCGTGGGAACCCAGCCTCCCCAGGATGCTCGCGCGAGAGGGCCTGAAGTTTGCGGTGCTCGACGCCCGGGCCTTCCGTCTGGCCGGGGTCGAGGGCGATGAGGTGGACGGTCACTTCATGGCGGAACGAGACGGGAGCCGTGTTGCCGTCTTCCCCGATTTCGCCGGGGAGGATCCGGTGGGCCCGACCATGGATCCCCCCCGGGTCCTGGGACTGCTGCGTCGCTACTCCATGCGTCGGCGCAGGACGGTTGTCTGGATGTTGGACGCCCGGGAGTTGGGGCTGAGGCCCGGCTCGCACGAAATGGCCTGGGGTCGGTCGGGGGGCTGGCTAGCCCGCTTCCTGGGCAGAATCGCCTCCCAGGATCACTGGCTCAAGCTCTCCTCGTTCTCATCGCTGCTGGATCGTTATCGCCCCAGCGGGCGCCTCTACCTGCCCGCCAGCCTGGACCCGGCGCTCCTGGCCTCCGCGGTGACCCCTCCGAACGCCCGCGAGAACGGTACCGCCGCTCCTGTCTCCAGCCTGTCGGGGCGCGACAATCGCCGGGCGCCTTCCACCCTCCCGTGGGAGTCCTTTCTGGCGCGGTACAGCGAGGCCAATCGGCTGCACAAGCGCATGCTGGTCACCTCGAAGGAAGTCGCCCGTCTGGCCTCCCACGTCCGGGCCACGGGCCGACGCCGCGGGGCTAAAGGCCTCGCGCGTGGGCTCGAGCGAGCGCTTCTTTGGCTCTTCCAGGCGCAATCCGCCAACGCCATGACCCACGATCCCTGGGGCGGGCTGCACAGTGGGCGGCTGCGTTACCGCGCATACGCGGCCCTGCTTCGTGCCGAAAAGCAAGTTCGCAGCGTGATGGGGGAGTCTGGGCGGTTCTTGGTCGAGCGGGTTGATGCCGACTGTGATGGCCGGGACGAGGTCGTCGTCACCACACCTCACCTTCGCGCCATCCTCGATCCTGCCCGCGGCGGTTCCTTGGTAGAGTTGGACGTGTTCGAGGTGGGTGCCAACGTTCTCAACACCTTGACCCGTCTCGGGTCGGGGAGTGGCGGCGGTCTTCCCGCAGGTGGGTGTTCTCGCTCCCGAAGACGAGGACACCGAGGATACGCCGCTCGACGACGACATCGTCCAGGAACGCCTTCCAATGGCCCAGCTGGCCGTCGACCGGATCGAGCGAGCCTCGCTCATCGACCACTTCCTTGGTTCCCAGGCGGCGGTCCACAACTTCGAGCGGCAGCAGTTCCCCGAGGTCGGTGACTTCACTGCAGCCGAGTACCAAGTCCTGCGGGCGGAACCGCGCCCGGAACAGGGGTTGGTCACGGTCCACCTGGCCCGTGATGGCGCGGTGAGCGAGGGTGACGCCGTCCGCTTGGTGCGGGTCGTCAAGCAGCTCGACTTCCACCGCAAGAACGCTGGCTTCATGGTCAGCTGGACGCTCTCGAATCGCAGCCAAGAGCCCTTCGACACCCGCTTCGCCGTGGAGTTCAACCTCAACCTCGACTCGGCTCGGGACGGCTCGAGCTTCCTGCTGGTGAACAACCAGCCCTGCGATCTCGGCTGCGCGGGCACGGTCGACGACGCTCGCGAGGTGGCCTGGGGTGATCTGAGGCGTTCGTTCCGCATGGACATCTCGCTGGAACAGCCGGCACAGCTGTGGCATCACCCGGTCCAGACCATCTCCGAAGGGCTCGAAGGTCCCCAGAGTAACCACCAGGGGATTTGCGTGGTCCTGGTCTGGCCGCTTCGTCTCTGGGGCCTCGAACGCCACATTCTACGAGCCCGGGTTTCCCTGCGTGGCAAGAAGGGAGCTGGCTCGGCCGCCGCGTCCCCCGCACGCGGCTCCAGGTCGCGTTGATCGGAGCGCTCTGGCCATGAACCGAGCCGAGTTCTCCCTCGTAGCGGCCAGCTTCCTGTTGGTTCCCTGGCTGGCCCTCGCGCAGGACGGGCTGGCCGACCCCTGCTCCGTCGAATGCGGTGCTGAACCCGGGTGTCTCCGAGAGCAGGTCTCCTGTCTGGTGGGGGACGGGCGCACGCGGGATGCCATCACCCTGCTGAAGAATCTCCACGCCGATCGACCGGATGACGGCTTGGTGGTCCGGCTTCTGGCCTGGTCCTACCTCGAGAGTGGCAACAGAATCTGGGCCACCAAGACGCTGCTCGAGAGGCTCGAGGCCGCGCCGGACGACGCTCGATCTCGCGCATGGGCGGTCTGGGTGCTGCTGGAGGATGGCGATCTCTGGCGGGCGCGTAGGATCCTCGATGGCGCCCCCGCGGTGGACGATGGCGTGGACGGACGGCGCCTCGAGCTGCTGAATGCCGCTGCCTTGCAGCTCGAGCTGCGGACAGAGCGCGCTGCTTCCGTGTTGATGGAGCTGAAGGGCATGGAGTCCTTGTACGAGGCTGACCTCGCGTTGCTCGAGGATCTTCGTTGGCGGGTCCTCGGGGACCGTGGGAAACCGGTGAGCGCTCGCGTGCAGCTGGCCGGTGGAGGCTCCAGCAACGTCATCGAGAGTGCCCCACAGGACTTGGGGGTTGGCACCTCCGGCGTCCGCTCACCCCAGGCCCCCATCGCGGCCTTGGACGCCGTGTTTCGCTTCGAGCCCTGGGTCAGCCCGCGGCTGCGGCCGCTGGTCGAGATTCGTGCCAAGGGCTTTACGCCTTTCACCGACGAGACGGAGGGCTTCGGCTACTTCACGGCCGACGCGCGCGTCGGCGTCGAGGCTGGACCCGCAGCCGGAGCGCGCGGGCGAGCCCTCTATGGCGCGGAGTTGATGGTTCTACGAGGCGATGACGACGTGGACGAAGTCGAGGCGGGCATGGTGCCGGTGGAGGGAGGCCTGATCATGGAAGCTCACCGGGGTGACCTCGAGCTGGATCTCTCCCGGAACGTTCAGCTCTTCGCCGGCGCCGGTCGCCGTATTTACCGTGAAATGCGGCGTACGAGGACCGAAATCGATGGTGGGGCGGCCTGGGTCGTGCCGCTGGCGAGTGGGTGGGACCTCACCGCACTCGGCACCGGGCGAGCTCACCTCGCTCGTCATTCAGCCTGGAGTGCCTGGGGGCTGACCGGCCTTCTTCGGCTGCGTGTTCCGCTTCCAGGGGATCACATGGTCAAGGTCCGGGGCATGGTGCTCTGGGATCGCTGGCCTGAGTTCGAGACCTGGGAATCCAGCGTGGTCAGCCGCGACGACCTGGCCCTGCGACTCCGGTTGGGACCTTGGACTCGGGCCTTCGGTGG
>CAZVHW010000595.1:228-4875 GCA_964626835.1 uncultured Enterobacterales bacterium | reverse complement strand
TAAAGCTAAAGGTGAGGATGATGGAAAAGCTTCCGATCAGAACGAGCACCTTTTCGAGCTTAGTGCCACGAATAAACACCGGTGGCATCGTCCTCCCAGAAGCATCGCGGGACGGAACCCTGGTCCATGGACCAATCACGCTTTCATAGAGCGACAGGAGCTTGTCCGCGAACTTCTTGATGTTGGCATCTACGGGGATTTCGGGACCGGAGGCCGCAGGCTCGGCAGCGGCCTCGACGGGGGCCTGCTTGTCACCGCAGGCGACGGCGAGGAGGAGGGATAGGGGGACGAGGTATGCGCGGTTCATGCCTGGCTCCGGGCGGGGGTTTCCGGGAACCTACCCTCGTTCGTGGTGCGATGCATGGCTCGGGCGAACGCTGGTTTGACGATCCTGGGCGAGTTTCCCCCGGCAGTTATGGAAAAACCAGGGGAGAATGGCACGAAAACCTCCCATGGCTACGTCACGACGGGCCTGGGGAGCGGCGTGATCAATTATTGATCACACCACAAAGCAAGGTACAAAGTGAGCAGGATGCAAGTCACAGTGTTTTTCGAGGGCATGAAGGCCCACCGGGGGGCAACTGGAGACTTTTTCCACAGCGATGGAAAACCGCGAACTCCCTGGGCCGACCACCTGGAGGCAGGATAGCCTCGACGAAGGCGGGCCCCACTCCGGTGTCGGCGCGTCTCATCTTCTGCCCTGCGGGCAAGGCACGAATGAACGAACGGACCAAGGCGCGCACCCTGTTTGCCGTCTACGCCATCACGGCGATGGTCATCTGTTTGCCCGTGCTGTTCGACCCTGCCGGGACCGTTCCCGGAGCGGAACGGTCCGATCTCTGGAACAGCCTTTGGTCCCTCTGGTTCTTCCAGCACAGCGTGGTGTCGGGCCTCTCGCCGTTCTCTACCGATCTGCTTGGTTTCCCCTCCGGCGGCAGCCTGGCCATAGCCGATCCCGTGAACGCTCTTCTGGCGTTGGCGCTGGTGCCCGTGTTCGGATTGGTCTCGAGCTACAACGTGCTGGTTGTCGGCCACCTGCTCTTCGCCGGCTGGATGGGGCATCGCCTCGCGGAGGCCTTGGTTCCCGGTACCTCGAGTCGAGGTGCGGCCTGGATCGCGGGGCTTGGCTACCAGACCGCCCCCGTCCTGATATCGGCGGTCCACAACGGCACGAGCGAGTCCATCGGAGGAGGCTGGCTTCCCTTGGCGATGCTCGCTGCCCTGGTGGCGATGCGGGGTGGGGGCCCAATGCGGACCGGACTGGCGGCCGGTGCGCTGGCCCTGGCGGCCATCGCGTCCTGGTATGGCGGCCTCTGCGCGTTCATCGGAGTTCTCGCTCTCGCTGCATTCGGGGATGGGACCGTCCCCCTGCGTTCCAGGCTCACGAGGCTCGCGCCGGCTCTCCTCGTGGCTGCTCTGCTGTGCCTGCCCCTGGCTTGGCTCCAGCACCATGCGACCACTGGGGCCGCCAATCTGGTGGGCATCAAGGGTGTCGCGGAGCTGGCGCTCGTGAGACGGACAACGGGAGCCGCCGATCCGCTCGCCTTCTTCGTCCCCGGCGACTTCCGATCTCCCGATTTCCGGTTCTTGTCGCGCTACGGCGAGGAGTTCGTCCACTGTGTCTACCTGGGCTGGGTGGCTCTCGCTGGCGCGGTGCTGGCTTCCGTACGGGGGCGCGCCCGAGGCTGTGGCTGGCTGGTGGCTGCTGGCATCGCGGGAGCCCTTCTCTCGGTCGGACCCGTATTGGTTCACGGGGGACAGGCCGTCCTGCTGCCCGGCGACCGCGTCATCCCGCTGCCCTACCTCGTGCTCGAGTCCCTACCGGGATTCTCCAGCCTGAGCCTGTTGTACCGCTTGGCCCAGCTCCCGGCACTCTGTGTCGTCTTGCTCGCAGCCCGTGGATTGTCGGGACTGGGTTCCAGGCCCAGGAACGCGGCGATCGCTGCGGCGGCACTGGTGTTCGGTGAGGCCAGGCTGCTCTCTCCGGTGCTCGGTCTGCCAGCCTCCAGCGATGCACGTTTCCCGTCGGCGCTTCGAGACTTGGCGGGCGCCACCTCGGGGGCGGTCATGAACTTCCCCGTGGTGGGTGGGCGGCGGTATCTCTACGAGCAGACTCTTCACGGCAAGCCGATCACCGGCGGCCTGAACTTTCCCAACAACGCTGCATCCCGCATTGTCTGGGAGGCCATCATCGAAGGTGGAGAGACGGCCCGTTCCGATCCCGAAGGGTACCGCGAGCGCATCCAGCGGGCAGCTTGCCAGCAGGGGATCCGCTATTTGGTGGTGCACATCGACGCCATGGCACGGCCGGATCGGCACGAGTTGGGTGTGCGAGCCATGCACCACGTGGTGCCCATACTGGCAGCGAGTCCAGGATTGCGCATCCACGAGCTCTGTCCCCGGTCCCCGATCGACGGGTGAGCTTGTGCAGACCGCTACTGTCAGGCCCCTGAGAGGTTAGTTGCCAGGCTCGGGCCGCGTCGCGGAACGCGCGGTCAGTCAAGATGGTAGGAGCATGGCGCGCATGTCAGCAGGAAGCGAGCCCAGAGGTCTGGTGCTGGACGCGCCCAACGGCGTTGCCGGCTTGGGTTGTGCGCCGGGGGATGCGCTGTTTCTCGGACTAACGGTGGGTGAGCGCCGCGAGCGCGCCTTCATGCTCGCTGGTGTGCGCCCCGGCCCAGACGATCCCTCGCGCGAGCGCGTTGTCCTGGCTGGAGACGTCGTCGTGATGCACGCCACGATTCAGGCCATCCTCGACCTCGGACGGCAGCGTCGTGAGGCCGTGTCCGTCCGTCCCGGAGGCGAGCTGGGGCGCTTCCTGCAAGAAGCGGAGCTCGGGCGCCGCGGCTTCATGGCCGCCTACATCCCGCCGGGCCAGCCCTGCGATGCCAAGGTCCTCGATTCGCTTCCGATCACAGAGCTTCCGGTCCAAGAACGGCTGCTGGACATGCCGGTCCACCACACCCAGTTCGGTGCCGACATGCTGCAGGTGCCCATCTCGGACGCCATGTTGTTCCCCGTGGGACACTGGCTGCAGCTGCTGTGGGCCAATCTGCTGGGCATGGGTCCGTTTCTCTGGCGGGAGCTGGTGGGCCGCACCTTTCCTCAGGTGGTCTGGAACGTAGCCTGGGCATTCATGGGCGCCCGTAGCATCGACCCCTACCGCATTGGCTCGCGTCTGAAGAAGCGTGGCAAGGGCTGCCGCATCCACAGCTCGGCGGTGGTCGAGGGTTGTTGGCTGGGCGATGGGGTGGAGATAGGTGCGAACGCCGTCGTGCGCGGCTGCGTGCTGGCCGACGGCGCTAGGGTCGAGGAGCTTGCGGTCGTGGACTTCTCCGTGTTGGGCAAGCAGGCGTTGGTACAGCGCCAGGCTCTGGTCCGCTTTTGTCTTCTCGATCGCGGCTGTGCGTGTGCCGGACAGATGCAGTTGGGGGTGCTGGGGCCAGACGGTGCGATCAAGCACGGTGCGACGCTCATGGACATCAACTACACCCAGGGCGTCCGTGTGCGAGCGGGTGACGGTCTGTTCCGAGCGCCGCTGGGGATCGCTGGGGTCTGCGTGGGGCCCCGCACGATCGTCGGATCAGGCATCAAGGTGGCCTCCGGCCGGACCCTGCCGCCCGACCTCATCGTGTTGCCTACTCCGCAGACCATCCTGTCGCGCCTACCGGACAAGGCGCGCAAGGGCACCTACCACGTGAAGAACGGGGGGCTCGAGAGAGCGTGATCTCCTGGAACGACCCAGCGATGACCAACCTCCTGGCGGGAGGGTATCTCGGCTTGCTGACCGTGCTGTGGTCCCTGCTGCTGCTCGGTGCCAGCGGTTGGGGCAGGCGCTGGACCCTTCAACGCCGGGACGGAAGCCTCCCGGTACCACCGGTGCGCGTCTGCGTGCCAGCCCGCAACGAAGTTCGAAATATCGGGCCGTGTGTGCAATCGGTGCTGGCCAGCAATGGCGTCGAGATGGAGCTGACCGTGGTTGACGACGGCTCCGATGACGGCACCGACCAAGCCGCGATCGATGCAGCTGCTGGCGATCCGAGGTTCCAGCTGCGGCGCGGCACCGAGCCGCCTCAGGGCTGGGCGGGCAAGAGCTGGGCCCTGGTCCAAGCCGCCGCGGACGCCCAGCAACCCTTCATGCTCTTTCTCGACGCCGACGTGGAGATTCATCCCGACCTACTGCGCTCGGCCTTGGCGATGACCAAGGTCGAACGGCTCGACCTCTTGAGCCTCTTCGGAACCTGGCGCCTCGAGTCGTTCTGGGAGCTGGTCGTCGTGCCCGTTGTGGGATGGGTCGTACGAGGTGCCACCAACCTGGACGCCGTCAACGATCCAGCACGGCCGGATGCCTTCGCAAACGGCCAGTTCATCTTGGTGCGGCGCTCGGCCTACGAAGACCTGGGTGGCCATCGCGCGGTCCAGGGCGAGGTTCTCGAGGACGTCCGGCTGGCCCAGGCGTTCAAAAAACAGGCGATGCGCATCCAGCTGCGCCATGCGCCCTGGTCATTTCAGGCGCGGCTGTACCGTTCGCTCTCCGACATCGTCCAGGGCTACACCAAGAACTTCTACGAAGGCATGGGGCGCCGCCCGCTGGTGGCGCTCGGTCTGGCGCTATTCATCATCGTCGGAAGCCTACTGCCCTTCGTC
>CAZVHW010000595.1:0-218 GCA_964626835.1 uncultured Enterobacterales bacterium | reverse complement strand
ATGGCCGCTTGGCTCGGACTGGGCTGGTTGTTGCTCGATGGGGTCATGCTCGCGTGGTGCGGCGTCGTCTGCCTGCTCATCCTGGCGTTCCGATTTCGCCAGGAACGCGCCGACGGTCGCAGCGGTCTCCACTCCCTGACCCACCCACTCGGAAACCTCGTGCTGCTCTGGATCGTAATCCGATCCATGTTGGCCCTGGACGTGACCTGGAAGGGCCG
>CAZVHW010000594.1:0-4875 GCA_964626835.1 uncultured Enterobacterales bacterium | reverse complement strand
GACCCGCCGCTTCGACTCTCCGGCGGCGTACAGCAGCGCGTCGCCGTGGCTCGGGCCATCATCAACGATCCCGCCATCCTGCTGGCCGACGAACCAACGGGCAACCTCGACGGGGCCATGGCCATCGAGGTCATCGAGATCCTCCAGGCCATCAACCTGCGCGGCACCACGGTCCTCGTGGCGACCCACGACATGGCTCTCATGGACCGCTTCCCCTACAGGGCGCTCCGCTTCGTACAGGGCAAGCTCGACAAGGAGCGCCCGTGTCGTCTCTGATTGCCCACATCCTGCGCAGGGCCATGCGCTCCCTCTGGGAGAACCTCTACCTCAACCTGGTGGCGACGGGTGTCATCGCGGCTGCCGTGCTCATGCTCGGCGTGTTCCTGATGGTCATGTACAACGTGAATGCCATCACACACAGCTGGGCCAGCGACGTCCATGTCTCCGCCTACTTCGTGCCGGACGTACCCGCCGAGCGATGCTTCGAGCTCAAGGAATCCATGTCCGCCCTCGAGGGCGTGGAGTCCGTGCGCTACGTCACCGAGGACGAAGCCCGCGCCTACCTCGAGGAGCGCATCCCCGAGACCGGCCCCGTGCTCGCCGAGCTGGGCCAAGGGGTGCTCCCGTCCTCCCTCGAGCTGACCCTCACGCCGGCCATGGCCCGCGGTCAGGGGATCGACGCGATCGTCACGGCCCTCACGCTCCCCGAGATCGAAGAGGTCGACTACGGCCAACAATGGGTCGAGCGCTTCAACTCCTTCCTCTCCCTCCTGCGCTTGCTGGGCATCGTGTTGGGCGGACTCATCGGCCTGGCGGCGATCTTCTTGGTGGCCAACACCATCCACCTGGTGGTCTACAGCCGCCGCACGGAGCTCGAGACCATGCGCCTGGTGGGGGCCACCGACGACACCATCATGGCCCCCTTCCTGATCGAGGGGCTGGTGCAGGGCACGGTGGGCTCAGCCCTGGCGTTCCTCGGCCTGCTCACAGTGCATCGCTGGGTCATCCTCCGACTCCAAGGCGCCCTGGACCTCGAGCTCGCGGAGCAGCCCCTGGCCTTCGTGCCCGCTGAATACACGCTGCTGCTGGTGCTGGTGGGCACGGTCCTGGGCGTGCTCGGCGCCTGGTCGGCAGTCCACCGCTTCCTGGCCAAGCTGCCATGAGTCGCCCCCGACTGACGCTGGCAACCGCCGGATTGGCGCTCTCCCTGGCCCTGCCCTCTCCCCACACCGTCGCCCATGCCCAACAGGACAGAAGCATCCCGAGCGGCTTCGAGGGGCTCTCCTACCCGAGCGATCAGGATGCCTCGGACTATCCACCGGCCTACCAGGATCCCCGCCTGTCGGCGGCCGAGGCCCGCGTCGAAGAGCAGGACATCCTCGGCACGCTCGATCGCATCGACCGACAGCACCACAGCCTCTCGGCCGAGGTAGCCTCGCTGCAGCAGCAGCTCGATTCGGTGGAGTCCCGGCGTCTCCAGGCCGAGGACACCCTCACCGCCGCTCGAGCCATCACGGCCCAAGAAGCCTCGGAGGTCGCGGTGCGTTGCCGGGCGCTCTATCAGCTGGCGCGGCAGGGCCTCGCCCGCGTGCTGTTCGGTTCCGAGTCCCCCCACGGGCTTCGGCGCCGCACCCACTACCTGCTCGCCATCCTCGAATACGACCGCAAGCGCATGGGCACCTTCCACGGCAAGATCGAGCAGCGCCAAGCAGCCCTGGATCAGGTGGACAGAGACCGGGCCACCGTAGCGGCCCTACAAGCGGAGCTGCGCCTCAAGGAAGCCTCGCTGCACGACGAGCGCGCCCGCAAGCTCACCCTCCTCCAGCAGGTGCGCGAGCGAAAGGACCTGGCCACGCGTGTCGCGGCGGAACGCGACCAGGCCCAGGCCACCCTTCGCGAGGCCTCGTTGAGACGCGTCTCCGCCGCCGACCCGAGCACCAACGCGAGCTTCCGGGCTTCCTACGGCAGCCTGCCCTGGCCCACCACGGGCACCATCAGGGCCGGCTTCGGCCTGGTCAACGATCCCATCACCGGCCAGACCACCCGCAACAAAGGCATCGACATCGCCGCCGCCTATGGCACGCCCTTCCGCGCCGTCTTTTCCGGTGTGGTCAAGCAGGCCGGCTTCATCCGCGGCCACGGACAGACCGTCGTGCTCGACCACGGCGCGTACACCACCGTCTACGCCCACGCCAATGGGCTGCGGGTCACCGCGGGTCAGAGCGTCGAGCAGGGGCAGGCGCTGGGCTTCGTGGGCAACTCGGGTCTCGTGGACACGTCGGGCTACCTGCTGCACTTCGAGATCCGCTACAACGGGACCGCCCAGGACCCGACCAGCTGGCTGGCGAAGCAGCGCTAGTCCGAAGCTCCGAATTGGCTAGGAGCCTCACGCTCATCGACCGGCGCTTCGGGCTATGGTGGGGGCCCAGGTTCCAGCAGGGTTCCCGGATCCGGAGGCGAGATGAGCGGCCAGGCCAGTGAGCGAAACAACGGCACCCGACAGGTCCTTCGGGCCACGAGGGGCAGATGCAACAGCTGCCTGGCGGACGTGCCGGCCGAGGTGATCGTCGATGGCGGCGCGGCGTGGCTCGAGAAGGACTGCCCAGACCACGGCGCCAGCCGGCAGCTGCTCTCCAAGGACCCGGCGTACTGGGCCGAGCTCGACCGCTTCTACTTCGAGGTCAACAGCGAGGACTACCCCCAGCGCGACTACCTGCTGAGGCTCACCGAGCGCTGCAATCTGGACTGCCCCATCTGCCTGGCCAAGGCCAACACCGAAGACACCACCGATCTGGACCTGTCCAACCTCGAGGAGCTCATCAACTCGAGGCGACACATCAAGGTCGACTTCATGGCCGCCGAGCCCACGCTGCGCAAGGACCTCGAGGGCTGGGTGCGCAAGGTCAAGGAAAAGGGCCACATCGCGGCGCTGCACTCCAACGGCCTGCGGCTGACCGACCTCGCCTTCTGCCAGCGCATGAAGGACTGCGGCTTCGACGAGGTCTTCCTCCAGTTCGACGGCTTCGACGAAGAGGCCACCGAGTGGCTGCGGGGCCGAGGCAACCTGGTGGACGTCAAGCTGCAGGCGATCAAGAACCTGCGGGAGGTCGGGCTGGCGACCAACGTCACCGTCGTGGTGGCTCATGGGCTCAACGAGCCCCAGATCTCCAAGGTGCTGCAGTTCGCCCTCGAGCCCGAGAACGACCACATCCGCGAGGTCTTCTTCCTCGGCCTGCGCATCCTGGGCAGCATGCGCGACGCCCTGAAGCGCGAGGGCAACGACTTCGACGAGATGGCCGTGATGCCCGACGAGACGCTGGACATGCTGGTGTCCCAGTGGCCCCACCAGTTCAGTCGCGACGACATCCGCGTCTTCAACAAGCTCTACTTCGCCCTGCTTTCCACCTTCCAGGTCAAGAAGTGCCTCTACGTACAGCACTACCTGGCACTGCGCGACGGCAAGGGCGGGCTCGTACCCTTCCGCGACCTGGTCGACCTCGAGCGGCTCGACCGCGCCGCCGACCGCTACGCCCGCCAGCTGAAGCGCAACCCCACCTTGGCCAAGGCGCGCTTCCTGGCGTCCCTGGCCCGCCAGGCCTCGAACCCTCGCATGCTCCCCGTCATCATGGACTTCGTGCGCCTCCAGCTGCTCTTCCGCACCGGCATGAAGCTCGACGAGGTCAGCCGCAAGGTGGTCATGCTGGGCTTCATCACCGCATGCGACCCCTACAACTACGACGAGCAGGTGGCGATAAACTGCGGAAAAGGCGAGCTGTCAATGGACGGCGGCTTCATCGAGAGCGGCGCGGAGGCCAACATCCAGCGCGAAGCCCGCTTCGACGCCGCCGACCTCGAGCCAGGCTCGCTGCACGAGCGGAGCAAGGCTACGAGGCAGGGCGCGCCAGCCGATGGGGCGGGGTGCGCGTAGCGCGGTGGGCGGGGTGCGCGTAGCGCGGTGGGCGCGGTGGGTGCCCACCCCGAAGCACCGCGGCGATCAGGGTGGCTTCCCCAAAGCACCGCGGCGATCAGGGCGCCACCAACCACACCAACGCTGGGTCATGGTGTTGCGATTAGGCGCACGCCGGCGCATGGAACAACAACGATCCCCGCCTAATCGTAACGACTTGACCCTCCCTGCGAGACGCTGCCCGACAGCACAACGCTCCACGTGGCACCCTCCTGCCCCAGCACCCTAGCTGCGCCGAGGCTCCCTCCCACCCCAGCACAATAGCTGCGCCCAAGCCCTCCACCGGGTATTGGCTGGCGGGTGCAGCGGCCCTGCTACGGATGGTGGCGTGAGGGTGCTGGGAGCAGCGGGGGGTGATGCCGAGCGACGTCTCGCCAGGTGGGACAAGGCGTCACCATTACGTGGCGGGGCGAAAAGAAAGCGGCGGGGTGCGGGGTAATGGCAACGTCATGTCCCTAAGTTGGTGAGGTCTTGCTGACCCAAAGCACCGCGGCGATCAGGGTGCCTCCCCGAAGCGCCGCGGCGATCAGGGTGCCTCCCCGAAGCACCGCGGCGATCAGGGTGCCACCAACCACACCAACGCTGGGTCATGACGTTGCGATTAGGCACACGGCGCCCTGGAACAAGTGGAACCCCCCGCCTAATCGTAACGACTTGACCCTCCCTGCGAGACAACACCCCCCGCACGACGCTCCACGCACCACCCGCCCTGCCACCACCTCACGGGAAGAGCACGACCCCAACCCCACAACCCTGCGTTGAGCGGTGGCAGGGGCAGCGGCGGGTGCCGGGAGCGCTGGTGTGCGTGGCGGACACCTACAGCCCCTCCGCCACCCGGAGCGGGCATCCTTGACCGTATAGCGGCCAACAGTCGGCTCTCCGCGGCCGGAACAGATCCTGGAACTCGG
>CAZVHW010000593.1:0-4882 GCA_964626835.1 uncultured Enterobacterales bacterium | reverse complement strand
GACGACGAGGTGATGGCTCGCCCCGTGCTGCGCATCTGCGGCACCTTCGACCATCGTGTCATCGACGGCTTCCACGCCGGCGCGCTCTGCACCGACATCGAGAAGCTCATGTACGCCCCCGAGGGCCTGCTCACCGACGAGGAGCGGGAAACCTGGGAGAAGGAGGACTAGCTTCCCATGCGCAACCTACCTCTCCAGCTGGTCTTCGTCCTCGTTTGTGGATGCACGGAGTACGAGATCTCCGGCGACAAGCCCATTCTTCCCCTCGACACCGGCGAGGCTCCAGAAGCCTGGCCCGCGCTGGCGGTGGACCCCCTCGAGCTGGACTTCGGCGCCCTGCAACCCGGCGAGGAAGCCAGCGGCACCGTGACCGTCTCCAACACGGGTGATGCCGATCTCGAGATTCTCTCGGTCGATCTCACGGACGCTGGCGGAGTGTTCACGCTCACCCAGCCGGGCAACACCACCCTCGTTCCCGAAGGCGTGACCACCTTCGTCGTCACCTACGAACCCAGCGACCTGGGCTCCTACGAGGGCCAGGTGGACCTGGTCAGCGACGCACCCCAAGACGGCAGCGCCACGGTCACCCTGCTGGGCGAGACCCTCTGGCCCTCGCTCTCCATCACGCCCGAGTTCCACGACTTCGGTGACCTGGAGACCGGCGAGGCCGGCTACGTGGACGTGCTGATCGCCAACAGCGGCGACAGCCCCGCGACCCTGACCTCCATGACGTTCACCAGCACCTCCGAGACCGAGCTGCTGGTCCACGACGAGGGTGACCTCGCCTCCCTGCCCCTCGTGCTCGACCCACTCGGCAGCGCCAGCGCAAGCCTGCGCTTCTCACCCCTGGACGAGGGCCCAGAGGAAGCGTCCCTGGTGGTGGAAACCGACGATCCCTCCAACTCGGAGCTGCTCTGCCAGCTGGGGGGCAACGGGGTCGTTCCGGACGAGCCCGAGGTCTTCGAGTACGAAGTGGAGCTGCTGGTCACCGCCGACGACGCCTACCAGGCATGGATCGACGGCGCGGAGGTCACGGGCAGCTCCTCCTCGAGCTGGTCCAGCTACGACACGGCGACCGCGACCCTCGAGACGGGGGACCACACCATCGCGGTCTACGCCACCGACCAGTACTCAGTCATCGCGGGCTTCATCGCAGTGGTGAACGTGGACGGCGCGGCCTGGTCGGTCACCGGCGATGGCAGCTGGTTGCACACCCCCAGCAGCCCCTCCAGCGGATGGGAAGATCCAGCCTTCGACGACTCGAGCTGGACGACACCCATCGCCTGCGCAGACACGTCCTCGTGGGGTTCCTCACCGGCCGACCTGCTGGGGGCAGGCGCTGCGTGGGTTTGGTGGGACAGCAACTGCCGCGCCCTGGGCGAGTCTTGGTTCCGGCTGAACATGACGCTACCCTAGGTCCCATGCATCCATCCCTCGCGCTCACCGCCATCCTCCTCGTCGGCTGCAAGGTCATCGACGCACCCGAGAACGTCGAGGAGCTGGTGGTCTACGGCTTCGTGCATTTCGACGACGACATCGACTACCTCGAGGCCGTAGGCGAGAAGCTCTTCCCCGCGGTCGAAGATCTAGACGAAGAGCTGGAGGAGGGCTACTTCGTGGACCTGCTGACAGCCGAGGATCTCGAGCAGGCCGGCGTAGAGGCCCCGGACACCGAGGGCATCATCGGGGCCCTGGGTCGCTCGGTGTACGGCTACGACCTGGTGCCGGTGGCCTGTGGGATCGCCTGGCCAGACAAGGCGAACACCGAGGCCTACGCCAGCTATGTCGAGTACGCGTTCGAGGACGACGGCAACCGGGACTGCTTCATGGCGGGCGAGTGCGAATGGTACGAGCACTCAGCCTCCCAAGTGATCGAGATCCCCATCCTGGGAGAGGCCACCCAGACCTTCGAGCGCGCCTTCCGCTGGGTGGAACCGCGGGATGGTGTTCCCTGGATCGCCGTGCGCCTGCTCTCACCCACTCCCATCGACTTCAACACCCAGATCCTCGCCGTGGACCAACAGTACTCCTTCTTCGCCCTGTACCCCGACGGTGGTACCACCAGCAGGGTCGAGGCTTTCTGGGTCGAGGCCCGCGCCCTGGGCTTCGAGCTACCGGAGTCCTTCGCGGTCACCAACGCGGTGAACGAGATGCAGGACCAGGCCGACCAGGTCGACGCCTTCCTCGACGCAGGCGAGGGCTGTCTGTAGCCGTCAGGGGGTCCCGCAGTCCTCGGACTCGTTCACCCGCGGGAACTCACTCGCGTGGCTCTCGTGGACGAAGCGCCCTGGCAGGAGCCCAGGGAAGGTGGCGATGCCCGCATCTCGATCCTCCCAGCGGAGCTCGAAGCCGACCGGGTTCTCGGGCGCATGAGAAGGGGCTGCGTAGATCCCCAGGCCGTCCCCGTCCGACAGCGGCGCGATGCGCGAGGGGACGAACAGGTCGGCATCCTGTCCGGAGTTGGCCACGATCTTGGTGCCGGCGGGGTCGGGGTCGATGCGGACCGTGGCGGTGCCCGCGTGGCACCAGTACATGACGACCCAGCCCCCATCCTGCTGGTGCAGCTGCTCCCAGGTGCCGGCCATGGCATCCAGAGGACCCGTCGGGGGATCGTCGGCGTTCCCGAGGACCGGGCCGGGGGCCACGGGGGCGGATGGGACCACCTCTGGCGCGGGAACGGGCGCAGGCGCAGGTGCGATGTCTACGCTGCAAGCCAGCAGCAAGAGCGCGAGCAGTGGCATGGCAACTCCAAAAGAAGGGAATCACTCCTCGCCTAATCGGTCCATTCGATGCGAGCCGCGGGCCACCCTTCCCCCGAGGGCGGTCAACGAGGGACGGGGAGCCGCAGGCCGACGGCCCGAATATGCTCACCTCCATGCCCCGCCTCCCAGCCACCTCGCTCACGCTTCTGCTCGCGGGCTGCCCGCCCGGTGCGGACGACAGCTCCACCCCGGTGCAGGACACCAACACGCGCCCCGAGGCCTGCGATCGATACACCGCGACTGGCAGGTTCGGCCTGCAATACGAGCAGACCTGGGCCGGCTTCTCGGGATTCTTCGGCGACATCCCCAGCCCCCTGACCATGGACCTGGGCATCGACGGCGGCGACTGCCAGCTCTATCGCTGGGACCACCCGCCCAGCTGTGACCCCTCCTGTGAGGGCGAGGAGATCTGCGGCTTTGGCGACCAGTGCCGGGCCTGGCCAGCGGGCTTGGACGCCGGTGTGCTGACCCTCACTGGAACCCAGCCCGAGATCGAGATCGAGCCCACGGAGTGGAACGCCTACAACTACACCGAAGCCTGGACGGATCCCTACTCGGTCGGCGAAACCATCGTGCTCGACGCCCCGGGTTCCGATGACGTCGAGGCCTTCGCCCTGAGCCTGCCAGGCGCCCCGCCCTTGGACATCGAGCGCTTCGAGGTCATCATGCGGGCTGGAGAGCCCATGACCGTGTCGTGGGAGCCGTCCGGCGGCCCCGATGGCCAGCGCATGAAGGCCACGCTGAGTATCGATCACCACGCCAACTCCCCCGCCTACGCCATCTGCGAGGTATCGGACGCCAGCGGCTCGTTCACGCTGTCTGCGGCCATCGTGGATGCACTGATACAAGCGGGCGCTACCGGCATCGGCACCTATGTCGAGAACGCCCGGCTGCACCGCTCCACCCAAGCCTGGGCCGAGACCTCCCGGGGATGCGTTCTCTTCGAGAGCTTCTCGGAATCGTACTTCGACGTGGAGACAGAGCCATGATGACACGTGTTGGGCCTCTCCTGGCCATCCTCCCGCTGCTGGGCTGCCCCAAGCCGGCCCCCGTTCCAGAGCCCGTTCCGGTGGCGCCATCCACGCCTGGGCACACCATCCAGGGCGCACCACCCAGCGCCAGCTCGAATCCGCAGCCCGCCTACCTGCCCCAGGTCTTCTCGGCCGACGGCCCCGGCGTGAAGTGGGAGGCCAAGGTGGGCCTCACCACCTACCGCACCACCATCCTGGTGCACGGCGGCATGGTGATTGCGGGCTCCAACGGCGAGGGCTTCCAGCAGCACGACGACCCCATGGACGGTGTCTGGCTGCTCGATGCCATGTCGGGAGCGCTCAGGGCCCACCTGGTCCCACCGGGGCAGGGCGAAAAGGACGTGAACGGCATCGCCCTGGACGGCAACCAGCTGGTCTTCGGCACGGACCAGGGCGTGGTCTACCGCGCCACCATGGACGGCTCAGTGCTGTGGTGGGCCGACATCGGCGGCGACGCCGAGGCCGCCCCAGGGCTGTACGACGCCAACGGAGACGGCGTGCTCGACGTGGCCATCGGGGCCGAGCACGGCGACTTCCACGTACTGGATGGCCGCAACGGCGAGCCCCTGTTCACCATCCCCACCTCGACCGGCGAGTACGACCAGACCGGCTTCGTGGCCCCGCCAGCGCTCTTCGACGTCACGGGCGACGGCGTGCGGGACGTCTTCGCTCCAGGCCGCGACAACTGGCTGCACGCGGTGGATGGTCGCAGCGGCGAGCCCCTGTGGAGCAACCAGCACACGAGCGGCCTTCACGGCGCCCCGGTCATCACCGACACCAACCACGACGGCGTCCCCGAGCTGATCTACACGGAGGCCTACTCGAACGTCCACGCGGTGGATCCGCTCACGGGTCGGGAGCTCTGGGGCGCCAGCCTGCAGCACCCGGACGGCGGGGTCGAAGGGCTGTTCAGCGCGGTGACCTGGCATCCGCGCACGGCCTGTGCCCTGCTGGGCACGGCCTGGTGGGACGACCTCGAGGGCCTGTACTGCGTAGGGCCCGAAGGCGTGTACTGGCGCTGGACCGAGCCGACGGGCAACGTCACCAGCGGCGCGGTCATCGGCGAGGTAGACGGCAAGCAGGGTCTCG
>CAZVHW010000592.1:4609-4920 GCA_964626835.1 uncultured Enterobacterales bacterium | reverse complement strand
CAGGTAGGCGAAGCGATCACCCGCTCCCTCCGTCGTGGTGGTGGTTGGGGCGGAGCTGCTGCTACCCGCCGGCACACCGTCGCCGGTGGCGCTCGCACCGTCTTCACCCTCGAGGATGAAGCCCGGATCTCCTTCGGTGGTGCGCAGGGTCAGGGTGGCCTCGCCCGCGGCGGGCAGGAAGACGCTGGCGTCGCCGAAGCTGTTGCCGGTGGCGGTGTCCACGAGGACCAGGTCGAGCTTCTGGACACGCCGGATGTCCAGGTGCGCGAGCCAGACGTGGGCCCGGATGCCGTGGGGCCGGCGATCGGCCG
>CAZVHW010000592.1:3684-4599 GCA_964626835.1 uncultured Enterobacterales bacterium | reverse complement strand
GAGATCTCCCTCGGCGCTGCCGTCGTCCACCAGGGGCACCAGCTCGCTCGTGGCGAGCTCCAGGCGCACGGCTGGCGCGGCCAAGCGCATGGCCACGTCGTCGCGCACGACGATGTGCAGGGCGATGCGATCCGTATCGGCTCCCTGCCCGAGGCAGGGCAAGACGGCCATCAGGAGCGTGAAGAGAGAGGGCACGGCGACTCCCGGAACTCGACGGGCCCACATGGCCTATCACCCTGCAAGCCAGGGCCTCGACCCCAATCGAGATCTGTGCAAGTCAGGACATGGGTGACAGTTCAGTTCAGAGACATGGGTGACACTTTCTCTCACATCGCCTCCATCCGATTCGCCGTAACGTTGATCACGCCGAACTCGAGGTCCAGCTCGACGTGCCCGAAGGTTCCAGCGAGCTCGAGATCGCGCTGTCGGGGACCCTCGCCTACGGCGACTACGTCAACGTGTTCCGGGACGACCTGACGCTGGACTGTGACAGCACCGCGCGCTGACGAGGAAGCACCACGGGTGAAACGGAGAGCCAGACCGCACGTCCAGCGCGTCGTTCCCCCAGGGCTGCCGCCACCCTCCCACGAATGACGCGAAATGCGCGTCGTTCCCCCGGGGCTGCCGCCACCCTCCAACGAATGACGCGGTTCGCGCGTCGTTCCCCCGAGGCTGCCGCCACCCTCCCACGAATGACGCGGATCGCGCGTCGTCTCGCGGGAGCTGGCGCAATCCCCCAAACAACGAATCACCAGGGCTCGTTATCGGCGGTTCCGCCTCCACCGGCCACCCTCTTGACCGGCTGAAGCCTCCCGCTGGCGCCTACGCTCGAGGTCGCGGGCCACCTCTCTCTCCAGGGCGAGGCGAGTGCGTGTGGCGAGCAGGGCCTCGGGCTCGGCTGGTTTCACGAGCAGC
>CAZVHW010000592.1:0-3674 GCA_964626835.1 uncultured Enterobacterales bacterium | reverse complement strand
TCGAGGGCCCAGGCGGTCTCCTTCAAGGGCATCCCCGCATCGCGGGTGAGGCTGCACGCGATCCTGCGCGCACGCACACACTCGCGCCGCTTGCCATTCAGCTCGGGGGGCGCACCGCAGGCCTCTGCCGCAGCCACCACCAGCGCCCGGGGGCCGACGGCGCGCAGATCGGCAAGCGGAACGGGCTCGAGCCGGCGCAGGGGAAGGTCGATGTCCCGACAAACGTCGGCGAAGGTGCAGCGCGGCAGCACGTCCTGGATGCGGAGCGTCAGGTCGGGGATCCAACGCGCCCCGACCAGGTCCAGGAAGCAACTGCCGCTCCACAAAGCGGGGTGGCCTGGAAGCTGGTGGTGCTCGGGTTGGCGGAGCACGTACCGACGCACCGTCTCCATGTGGCTCCGGCCGTTGATGGGCTCGAAGTGGACCGACTTGGTCTCCACGGACGTCAGCCCGGCCACGGCCAGCTTCAACCCCCGAGCCAGGTAGGCGCGTCGCCAGTCGTCGCAGAGCAGGACGACGTGGATGTGGTCGTCCGCGACGCAGAATAGTACGAGGCATGTCCCGCAGATCCTGGTGACGGTGAACACGGCGCGGAGCCTCTCGGCCTCGCTGGGGAAGAGAGCGTGACGAGTCTTGGATGCGAGCGTGAGGTGCCAGAGCTGCATGTCGAGAGACCTCCTTCTTGGTCGTCGACACCCAAAGCAGGTTTCGTGCCAGCCGATTACGGGCGTTCCTCCGTTCGAGAGCGTCGAAGTGTCGAACTTTCGTCGACGAAAAACGTCGAACTTCGACACTCCGAGCACGAGCTCGCGTATCCCCGACGATCCCCTCGACCCGAACATGCGCGTCGTTCCCCCGGGGCTGCCGCCACCCTCCAACGAATGACGCGGTTCGCGCGTCGTTCCCCCGGGGCTGCCGCCACCCTCCAACGAATGACGCGGTTCGCGCGTCGTTCCCCCGGGGCTGCCGCCGCGGCTCGCCCCAATCCTCTAGCCCCCGATCAGCTGATCCTTCCACTGCTCGTGGAACCTGCGCATCAGATCGGGCTGGTTCAGCAGCAGGTTGCCCTCGAAGTCGGTGAACACCTGCCGTGTCCTCCCCTTGGCCAGCAGTGCGTCGTCACTGGCACGCCGAACCTCGTAGCTCAGATCGATGGCTGCCCGGCTCGAGGGATGCAACCGCGTGATCACCGTGAGCTCGTCTCCGTACCGAGCCGGCTGCAGATAGTCGCAAGACACGTGCACGACGGGAGCCACCAGGCCCGCAGCGCGGACGTCCAGGTAGCCGAGCCCATACTCCTCGCCGAAGGCCTCGCGACCGAACTCGAAGTAGGACAGGTAGTGCCCGTGCCAGACCACGTTGATGACGTCCACGTCCTGGAAACGCACCCGCAGGTAGGCGCGGTGCTCTATGAAGGACCCGAGCCAGGGTCGCCGGTTTCCACGCATCAGGGCACCCCCTCGAGCAAGCAGGCCTCGGCCACGGCCGGGCTCTGCGCATCTGGAGCATCGAGCCCCAGGGCCACCACACGGACCGCCCGGCCGCGCCGTACCAGCCGGCGAGCCTCGACCTCGGCCTGGGCCATCGGGGCCACCAGGACCAAGGGCGGTCCGCGCAGGTCCCACAGGATGGCCGCTTCGGACGCGGGGGCGCCGGGCACGGTGTAGACGAAGTCGAGGCGCGAGGCCTGGGCGGCACCTCGGCGCACCAGGCGCGCGTGATAACGAAGGTCCACACCCCGACAGTTGTGGGGCGAGGCCAGCACCAGGCCCGTCTCGGGCCCTGGCGGTTCGTCCAGCTGCGCGAACAGGCGCTGAAGAACGACGAGGCCCGAGCGCACGTAGCGGTTGAGCCGGCGGAAACGATCGGGAGCGTCGGGCCAGAGCGAGGCCCAGTCGACCTTGCCCGGAGGAAGCTCGAGGCGAGCCCGGGCCAGCTCTCGAACGTCGACCACCGCCCGCTCGGGTGCTTCGTGGCAACCCGGGCGCCCCAGCACGATCGATGCGTTGTTGCCCCCGAAGGCCGAGGATGCGGAGACGGCCAGGCTGGGGGCGATGGGGGGAGAGGGTTGTTCCGGTAGCTGCAGGTCGTCGCTGACAACCGCGGGCGGAGGCGGCTGAACACCGCACCCCAAGGCGTGCACCAGGACCGCGGCTTCGACTGCACCGGCGGCGCCGAGGGTGTGGCCGATGGCGTGCTTGACGCCGTGAATGGCCAGCGGACGGTCGCCAAATACCGCGCTTAGAGCCTTGGCTTCCATGGCGTCGTTGAAGACCGTGCCCGTTCCGTGGACCGAGACCATGTCGATCGCATCTGCACGGACGGCCGCGTCGCCGAGGGCCGCGCGCATGGCCGATGCCGAGCCGCGCCCCTCGCGATGAGGCGCACTGACGTGCACGGCATCACCCGCCAGGCCCATGCCCAGCACGTCGGCCAAGGCCACCGCGCCACGCTCGACCGCGCGCTGCGCCGGCTCGACCACCAGCACCGCGGCACCTTCCCCCAAGGTGAGCCCGTCCCGGTCGGGGTGGAAGGGCCGGGCACCATCGGCCGACAAGGCACCGAGGCCGTTGAATCCCGCGTGGATGTAGAGGGACAAGGCATCCAGCCCCGCCACGAGCACCGCTGGAGCCAACCCTTCTTCGAGCCAGCCCGCCGCGAGCGCGAAGGCCGCAGTACCCGAGGCACAGGCCACGGAGAGGGTCGTGCGTGGGCCCCGAATGCCCAGCTCGCGTGCCAGGGCGTGGGTTGGCGCGTCCCGGCCGCAGCCTTCCTCACCCAGCTCCCGGCCTTCCAACCGCGCTCGGTGCCAGCGTTCCCACGGGCCGGAGATGTTTCCGCTCGAGGTCCCCACCACCAAGCCCGCGCCGGCGGGAACCGGATCCAATCCCGACTGCGCGAGGGCATCGGCCGCTGCCGCGCGCAGCAGCGCCTCGGCGGGGCGATCCCGGTCGAGACCAGCCACCAAGGCACACAAGGGGCGGCTCAAACCCTCGGCGGCGTAGGGAGGCGCGGGCGAGAACGTCTGTCCGCCCCGCAGAAGCAGGTCGAACAAGGGTTGCACCCCTCTGCCCGCGGCGGTCCGCAGTCCCATGCCGGTGATGACGAGCCTCACGGGGACCCCTCCAGCAGCTCGCTGACCGTGACGGGTTCGAGACCCCGCGCAAGCAGATCCTGCAAGATCGCGGGCAAGGCCTCTCGCGCCGCTCGGGGCCCTTCGTGCAGCAGCAGAATGTCGCCCGGAAGCGCCGGCGCGCAGACCGCACGCAGGGCCTCGGTGCTGGACCGGACACCATCCATGGTGCGCAGCGAACACCACACCAAGCGCAGCGGCGTACGGGCCAGGGCCTGGGCCAACCTTGGGCTGGTGACCCCAAAGGGTGGGCGGTACCAGCGCGGCCGCTGCCCGCAGAGATCGGCGAGCCGTTCACAAGCAGCCTCGAGCGCCTTGGCTCCCTGCGTGGGTGCCTCGAAGACCAGGCGGACGTCATGGGAGGGTCCGTGCAAGGCCACCTCGTGCCCGACAGCCATGGCCCTGAGCAAGTCCGGGAACCGCTCGGCCCGGTCCACCAGCACGAAGAACGTGGCCCGAGCACCCACCCGGTCCAGGGCCTCGAGAAGCTGCGGGGTGGAGGCCGGATCGGGCCCATCGTCGAAGGTCAACGCGACCCGCC
>CAZVHW010000591.1:4151-4929 GCA_964626835.1 uncultured Enterobacterales bacterium | reverse complement strand
ACGTCGTTGCTGGAGTGCGCCAACAAGCCACGCTGGTCCCCGGTCGCTACCTCGAGGTGCGCTACGAACGCCTCGTCACCGAGCCCGAGGCCGTCATGCGGGAAGTGCTGGCGTTCTTGGGCGAGTCCTGGAACCCCGCTGTGCTCCGCCACCACGAGTCGAAGCTGGCGGTCTCGTCCCGCGAGTCCTCGACGGCGGCCGTCCGCAGCTCGGTGAACACCGCGGCGCTCGAAAAGTGGCGAACCAAGCTCACCAAGGGCGACCTCGCCGACATCGCGGACGTGGCGGGCGGGCTGCTGGAAGCGCTGGGGTACGAGGGCTAGGGAGGGACGCCCGCCGCTCGGTCGCTGGCACGGACTTTGCAACGGTCCCCACCGTTCGAGGTTCACCTCTCCAGTGGTGAGCCACAGCCTGGAGCCACCATGGCCCCCTCACTCATCGTCTCCGATACCCTTCCACTCCTTCCCACCCTGGGAGTGCCCGAACTCCTGATCATTCTCGTCATCGTGTTGCTGTTCTTCGGCGTGGGCAAGCTGCCGCAGATCGGTACCGCTCTCGGCGCCGGGCTGCAGAACTTCAAGCGCGGAGCCGCAGGCGACGACGGCGAGGAGACTCCAACGGTCACGTGACGGGCAGCGCTCGCTCCCAGCCTCAACCAGCGATCTCGTGCCTACGCATCAGGTCCCAGAGGTGCTTGCGGGAGATCCCGAGCAGCTTTGCGGTACGCGCCCGGCCACCGCCGGTGACAGCTAGCGCCCTGCGGATCAGCTGCTCTTCC
>CAZVHW010000591.1:0-4141 GCA_964626835.1 uncultured Enterobacterales bacterium | reverse complement strand
TCCGCGGTCGACGGAGCGAGGCGGAGGTGGGTCGGCAGGTGAGCGGCCCGCACCTCGGATGCTCCCGCGAGGACCGCGGCATGCTCGCAGCTGTCGACTCAATGGATGGAGCTACACTGACGATTGTCGCCCGTTCTAATACGAGTTTCGGGATTGGCGCGAAGGTGGCGGAGGTTCTGCACATGAATGCCTCGTTCTTGGAAGAACAGGTTTGGAGCTTGAAGGTCGAGACAGGCTGACTAATCCAGTTCGGACATGTTCAATGGCGTACTGGCGGACACCACGCTGCCCGACGACCAGCAGGAGCTGCGTGCCATCGTGGAGCTGCTGGCACCGCTGGAGGCCGGTGAGCTGCGCGCGGTGCGCGAACTGCTCAAGGCCCACCTGGCTGGCGTGGAGGCCGTCAGGGGACGCTGACGCTGTGCACACGGCGCGGCCACGGCGGGCGGTCACTGCGGCCGGCCCGAGCGGTGCTCCCTGGGCTGGAACCGCGCCGTGGTAGGGAGATTTGGGAGGTCCGCCATGAAGCCTTCGACCCTGCTTCCCTTGCTGCTCGCGTTCGCCACTGCCTGCCTGCCGGACCGGGGTGGCAAGGACGACAGCGGCCTCGACACGCCCGAGGCGGACGCCGACACCGACAGCGATGCTGATGGGGACTCTGACGCGGATGGCGATGCAGATGCAGACTCCGATGCCGATGGGGATGCCGACAGCGATACCGACGCGGACACAGACACCGGCTTGACCGACGACGATGGCGATGGGTTCAGCGAAGCAGAGGGGGACTGCGACGATGGCAACAGTGCCATCAATCCCGCCGCGACGGACATGGCTGGCGACGGCATTGATCAGAATTGCGATGGCGTGGACGGCACCGACGCCGATGGCGACGGCTACGCGGCCGAGTGGAGCGCGGGGGACGACTGCGATGACGCAGAGCCGACGACCTACCCCGGCGCCCCTGAGATCGCGTGGGACTCCGTTGATCAGGACTGCGATGGCGAGGACATCTACACCTGGGCGCAGATCACGGGCGGGGAATTTCACACCTGCGCTATGGCCACGTCGGACGGCCACGTAGAGTGCTGGGGGCTGGACACCTACGGCCAGGTGAGCGATACGCCTTCCGACCTGTTCTCCCAGATTGACGCCGGGATCTACCACACGTGCGGTGTCAAGACCGACGGGACTATCGGGTGCTGGGGCTGCGACGGTTCTGTGGACTATGGCCAATGTGGTGAGCCCAGCGGCACCTACGCCCAAGTCGCCGTCGGGACGGCCCACAGCTGTGCCATCGACACCAGCGGCGCGCTGTCTTGCTGGGGCTGCACTGACATCACCGACTCCGGCCAGTGCGAACCACCAACATCGGGCTCGTACACCTTCATCGACTGCGGCGCTGGCTACTGCTGTGCCATCGGCAGCAGCAGCACCTTGAGCTGCTGGGGCAAGAGCGACGGCAGCAGTGGCGACTACGGGCAGGTGACGGACGCGCCGACTGGTACTGTCTCGGCCTTCTCGGCAGGCTCTCTTCACGGTTGCGCCACGGACTCGTCAGGGCTCGCGGAGTGCTGGGGCCTTGACGAATACGGCCAGGCGCAGGCACCCACTACAGCTCTCGCTGGGCTGGCAGCAGGCCGACACCATACCTGTGCACTCGACACCACCGGCAACGTCCAGTGGTGGGGAATCGATGACGGCAGCACCGAGGACTCGGGGGAGGTCACGAACGCACCCACCGACACCTACGCCCAGATCGCCAGCGGCTACCACCATAGCTGCGCACTGGACAGCACCGGCTTGGCGACGTGCTGGGGAGCCAGTGGCGGGAGCTACTACGACTACGGGCAGGTGGACGACGTGCGATAGGCTCCAGCACGCTGTGCTGACTGGGATGTAGCGAGAGGATGAATGTCCGTAGGTTCGCCCGCCGGCGCGCTTCGCGCGCCGGCGGGCGAATGCAGATCCACTTTCACCTGAGCGGGGGAAGCAGGGGATGCAGGGGATGGTCAACAACCCCTGTCGAACAAGAGCACGTCTACGACGGGAAAATCAGGGGTTCAGGGGATGCAGGGGTTCTTTTTCATTTAGAAGAGAGTGAGGGGAAGAAGAGAAGAATGAATGAGATTCATCCCCTGCAACCCCTGATCCCCTGTTCGGGAAATGTTTACCGGTCGGCTACTCGATGCCCTTGGGGCTGATCCGGTACAGCCAGGCGTTGCGGTTGCTGCGCTTGCGCTCCACCTTGACCACCGCCTTCGCCACACCGGCCAGCTTGGACAGGAACCTCCCAAGGCTGGCCGGCGACCGCAGCATGGCCCGGGGGTGGCCGTCGTCGTCGTAGGAGCTGAACCCCATGTGCAGAGCAAGGGCGCGGTGCAGCTCCGTCGCCGTCCACCACAGCTCGCGGTTGGGCTGGGCTCCCGGACCGCGCTCCGCAGCCGCGAAGGAGACCAACGCATCCAGCAGCGGCTCTGCGTCCGCGGCGACCCGCACCCTGGCCTGCTTCATCTTGTGCAGTGCGCTCACCAAGGCGTGCTCCCGAGCAGCGGCCCTCAATGCACGGCGCACCACCATTTCCCAGTCGGGGAACCGGCTGACGGTCGGGAACCTGTCCCGGCCTTCCACGACACCGTGGAAGAGCAGCCGCAGGGTCTCGGCCCACAGGCCAGCCCGGTTGTCCAGCACGGCACGCTTTCGATCCAGCTCCGTCCGAGTGCTCGCCAGCGGGTGCGCGAGGCGCAGCACCAGCAGGCGCGAGAGCACGTCGTCGCGCAGCGCCCACGTGGGGGTGTGGGCCGTCAGCGCCAGGACGGCGCGTGGCCGGTAGCTCACCAGGGCCAGGGTCTCGTGGAAGGCCGACAGGTCGAACCGCTGGCCCGTCGCCGCGCTGCACAGCAGGTCCATGATGCCGCGAGGGGCCGAGTTGATGTCGTCGCGCACCACCAAGGTCCGCTCCACCAGCGAGGCCGCCACGTCCTTCTCGGCCCGCGAGCCCGCGGCCACTCCCGACACGTCGTAGGAGGGACCGTAGAAGGCCGTGCCCAGCAGGCGGCCCGTCACGGTCTTGCCGCACGCTGGGGGGCCGAGCAGCGCCAGGATGGGGCGGGCGATGGCCAGGTCGTGGATGAACGCGCCCAGCCACCAGGCCAGCACCACGGCCTGCTGCTCCCACGGGTCCAACAGGGCGTCCCGGGAAGGGGGCAGGTCGCCCAGCAGCGCGCGTGTGAAGCAGGGCAAGTTGACCAGATCGACATCGGGCCATGCCGCCTTGATGGCATCAGGGTCCACGGGGCGGAACCGGGGCTCATCCACGAACAGCAGGCCGTCGGTGTCAGGTCCCTCGATCCGCAGCTCCGAAGCGTTGATGAAGAACACCGACCCGTGGCCCAGGTTGACGCGCAGATCGCGCTTCTTCCTGTCGAACGCCGCAGTGGTTTCCACGCGAGCGTAGGAGTCGGCCTGCTTGGCGTGGTCCTCGATGTCGAGCCATAGGGCTCTCAGCTTGGGCGTGCTGCGTCCGATGCCGAGGGCGCGCAGGATCAGGGCCTGGCCACCCCTGGACCTCACCCGCATGGGCGGGTCGCCGTCCTTCGGGACAATGTAGACCCTACCATCGCTACCGTTGATGAGGGTGCCAGCCGCTTCGACCAGCTCGATGAAGTTGTCGGGTACTCCCTTTTTCAGGCTACCATTCATGTTGTCTCCAGTGCCGGCCAGCTACCCCAGGACTGGCCTTGCTCGATGGCACCACCTCTGCGACCCGCCAGGAGGACCGCTCCCCGACACCAGCGACACCAGCAGGACGAGGACGAGGACGAGCAGGAGGTTGCTCTCATACCGCAACCTCCTTTCTGTCCCGCCGACGCCGTGGATGTGCGAACGCGGGATCGACTACCCGCAGCCGGTATACAGGGCGGTCCCCATACGGCGGGCCGTACGGAGCTTGGTGATCGAGAGATCACCATTGAAAGTGCTGCATCCAGGCCAGCGCTTCGCGGTGTTCGGTACCGCAAGGGTCATGCGCGCCTCGAGGAAGGGAGGGAGCCGGAGCTCTGTCCGATGATCTCCGGGGAGACTCCACGATGGCCCCCGAGAGGCCTCCCCGGGGTGCTGGTCGGGCGGCAGGTGGACGGCGACC
>CAZVHW010000590.1:0-4938 GCA_964626835.1 uncultured Enterobacterales bacterium | reverse complement strand
GCTGCGCCCTGCTCCCGCTCGTTCATGCTGACCAGGCGGACCGCCAGCAGTGCCATGACGGTGCCCAGGCAGAGCCACGCCATGACGGTGAAGATGGCAATGTTCATCGCCATGCGGCCCCGGAGTCCCAGACGGAGGCGCTCGCTTCTTGCCCGTTTCTTGGCTTCGGCTGGGCTCAAGGCGAATCCCCTTCCGGAAGGGTCTCGGGGATGCCCGCCCGGTGGGCAGCGACGCGGTGGTGGACTTGCCGAACCTCGTCGTAGACGTCATCCGAGGTCGGAGACCAGCCCACGATTCGCTTGCTGGACAGGAAGAAAGACATGCCGGCCGCACCGGCGGTGTTGGTGTGCAGCAGCTCGTCTCTCAGGGCCTCCTTGACCGACGTTGGCACGCTTGGAGCGGCACAGAGCACGTCGAGGGGGATCCGCCCCGCGTTTCCGAGCAAACGAACGGCGGGCATCTCCCAGCCCTCCTCACCCGCCCGCCGCTGGGCCCAGGGCACCGCATCGGCGTTGCTGGCCACCGCATCGGCGCGACCTTCGGCCAGGGCCTGGAAGGCCTCGACATGTCCTCCCTCGAAGATCATGGCGGACAGCTCGGTCTCGGGATCGATCCCGTGGTCGAGCAGCATGGAGTAGGGCAGCAGGAAGCCAGAGGTGGAGTATTCGTCGACGAACGCCACCCGCGCACCCCGCAGATCTTCGGGGCTGTGGTAGGGCGCGGTGCGGCTGACGAAGAGGTAGGACGAGTAGGAGGTCTTGCCGTCGGACAACACCTGCACCAAGGGCTCGAGCCCAGGCTGTTGTTCACGAGCCATCACGTAGGAAAGCGGAGCCAGCAGGGCCAGGTCGGCTTGCTGGGTCGCCACGGCGGCCACGATCTCCGTGTAGCCGTCGAATCCCAGCGGCTCGACGTCCAGATTCAAGCGGGCGCGGAGGTGGCTGGCCAAGGGTCGCCAGGAGTCGTCGTCCAGCTCGCTCGCCACCGACGCATAGGCCAGCCTCATGGGCCTGTCGAGGGCAGGCAGATCGTGGACAACCTGCACGGATGGCGTGGTACGAGCGACAGGAGCCTGGGTCGTCAGGTGCATCACGCCCGAGCGCTCGTTCTGCTTGCAGCCCGAGACCAGGGCGACGAACGTGACGGCTGCCACGATGCTGGCAAGGCTGCCACCTACCAATTCCATGCTCCTTGGGGGCGCGTGACAGCGTAGCAGACTCCGCCACGACCATGGGGCATGCCGCGAGTCCCCGTCTCGAGGTAGCATGGCAGCATGCGAGATGAACCAACGTCCTCAGTCACCATCCAGGACCTGCTGCGATCCATGGAGGCGCACAGAGCGTCGGACCTCTTCCTCTGCGAAGGCAAGGTGCCTACCCTGCGCGTCCATGGTCAGATCGTACCCCTGGACCATCCCGCCACGACCCGGGATCAGATGAACCGTCTCATCGACGAGGTCGCCAGCCCGATCCAGCGCACGATGCTCGAGGAGCAAGGGGACCTGGATGTCGGCCACACGCTGGACCAGCGCCGCCGCTTCCGGATCAACCTCTCCCGGCAGCAAGGACTCTGGGCGGCCGTGGTGCGAGCCCTGCCTCTGGGTGACCTGGTCTTCGAGGAGCTTGGGCTGCCCCCCATCATCCCCAAGCTCTTCGATCCGCTGCGCGGCTTGATCCTGGTCACCGGCGCCACGGGCGCAGGCAAGTCCACCACGATGGCCGCGATGATCCACCACATCAACCGCACGCGCCCCGTGCACGTGGTCACCATCGAGGATCCCATCGAGTTCGTACACGAGGATGCCATGGGGCGGGTGAGCCAACGCGAGGTGGGCGCGGACACGGCGTCCTTCCACCACGCCCTGCGGCAGGTCGTGCGCCAGAGCCCAGACGTCATCCTCATCGGGGAGCTGCGAGATCTCGAGACCATGCAGGTAGCCCTGTCGGCTGCGCTCACGGGTCACCTCGTGCTCACCTCCCTGCACACCGTGGACGCCTCCCAGACTCTGCAGCGCATCCTGGCCTACTTCCCCGATCATCTCCGCGAACAAGCGGCCCTGGACCTCTCCATCGCCCTGCGCGCCATCGTCTGCCAGCGCCTGCTGCCCCGAGCGGACGGCATGGGGCGAGTTCCCGCCGTGGAGATGTTGGTCAACACTCCAGCCACCAAGCGGCTGCTCCGCGAGCAACGAGTCAACGACCTGATGGACCTCGTACGCTCGAGCGTCGCTCCGGGTATGGTCACCTTCAACGAGGCCTTGCTGCAGCTCTACCGTGCCCGCGACATCAGCTACGGGACCGGCGTAGCCCACGCAACCAACCCGGAAGAGTTCACCCTCTGGACCAAGGGCATGACCACCGGGGGTCGCGGAGCCCGCAGCGCTCGAGACGGCACTCCGTCCAGGGTCATCGACCTCGAGGCCCTGCTAGGGCGCGCCCTCGAGCTCGAGGCCTCGGACCTGCACCTCACCGCCGGACGGCCCCCCATCGTCCGCATCTCGGGCAACCTGAGAAAGTTGGGCGACACACAGCTGTCCGACGCCGACATGCGCATGCTGCTCCACTCCATCATGAACGCCCGGCAGCGCGAGATCTACGAGCTCGAGCGCGAGGTGGACTTCGCCCTGGGCTTGGGCGATGGCAGAAGGTTCCGGGTCAACGCCTACTTCCAGCGGGGCCGCTCAGCGGCTGCGCTGCGAGCGATCCCCGAGAAGGTCCCCGATGCGGTCTCGCTCGGCATCCCCGACGTCGTGCTCAACCTGGGAAAGAAGCCCCACGGCCTGCTGCTCGTCGTGGGGCCCACCGGTTCGGGCAAGAGCACCACCCTGGCTTGTCTCGTGGACCGCATCAACCGGTCCCGAAACTGCCGCATCATCACGATCGAGGACCCCGTCGAGTACGTTCACCGCAGCCGGAAGGCGACGGTGGATCAGCGGGAGGTCTACGCCGACTCCAAGAGCTTCGCGGCCGCCCTCAAGTACATCCTGCGCCAGGATCCCGACGTGATCCTCGTGGGAGAGATGCGAGACGTCGAGACCATGGCGGCAGCCCTCACCGCGGCCGAGACCGGCCACCTGGTCATGTCCACCCTGCACACCAACGACGCCGTCCAGGCCATCGACCGCATCGTGGATTCATTCTCACCGCACCAGCAGTCCCAGGTGCGCAGCCAGCTGGCCTCGGCCTTGCTGGGGGTCATCTCCCAGCGGCTCCTCCCCCGGGCGGAGGGCGACGGGCGCATCGCGGCGTTCGAGGTCATGGTGGCCACCACGGGAATCCGCACCTTGGTCCGCGAGAACAAGATGCACCAAGCCGCCGCGCTGATGGAAGCCGGCCGTCGGGATGGCAGCGTCACCATGGACTTCGCTCTACAGCAGCTCCATGACAAGAAGCTCATCCTGTACGAGCACGCCCAGCGCTACATGCGCAACCCCAAGACCCTCGACCCCAACCAGGGCAAGCCCCAGGCGCTCTCACCCGAAGCCCAGCCGAGCAGACAACCCGCTCCTGGCGGGCCGCGGGATCCCAAGCGCCGGTTCGGCTGGAAGCGATAGCTACTCGATCTCGCTCAGGTCTTCGTCGCCCGCGCGTCGTGGGGGCTCGCTGCGCAGCTTGCGGCCCCCCAAGCGCAGCTGGGCACCCAGCTGCAGGCTGGCGGCCACGGGGACCGGCTTGCTCGGAACGCGCTTGTCTGTCAGACCGTAGCCCTCGCCCGTGAGGTGCTCTTCGTCGAAGTCTGCGGCGTCGGTGCCACCCACGAGCAGGTGGACGGGGACCTGTACGAACAGATCGAACTGGTCGGCGATGCGGTACTCGGCTCCGAGCAATGTCCGCACGGAGGTGACCAGGGCTGGCGTGAAGGTCGGCAGCTCCTGCATGGGGACCTGCTCTTCGTCCAGGGTGTGGCCGAACCACCAGGCCACGCCCAGACCGGCGATCGGACGTAGATCGGCCCAAGGCAAGGGCACGAAACGCACGCCGGCCCAGACCTGGGGGATGCCCACCGGAACCTCGCTGGACTCGCGGATGGGCTCTACACCGCCTGGGTTGTAGACCATGCGGACATCCACGGCGTACTGGCCTCCTTCGCGGGAGGCGCCGGCTTCCAGCTCGACGCTGGGCAGCAGACCGTATCCGATGGACAGCCCCACGTGGCTGCCGAGGCCGGTGGCGGACTCGTGCGTGGCGTAGACTTCCTCGAGGATGAGCCCTTCGCCGTAGTAGGCGGCACGGCCGTAGTACAATCCGTGGGTCGGGCCCAGTCCCATCCCACCGTGCGCCCGCAGCAGGAGCTGGGCCTTGCGGCCGTGGAGACGACGGGACCAGCTGAACAAGTCCCAACCAGAGTTCCACCAAGCGGTGTACTCGCGAGGTGTGAGGCCCCACTCGTCCCAAGGGAAGGGTTCATCGCTGTACTGTTCGAGCATCTGGGCGAGGGAGGACGCGGGCCGCTCTTCCCGGCCGGGCTCGGAGCTGTCCAGCGACTCGCCCTGGCCCTCCACCTCGCCCAGTTCCTCGGACAAGTCCGCCAGCTCCTGAGCCGCTGCATCCCGGTCGACCGGATCCTCCGGTTGCTGCACCGCGGTGTTTCGAATGTCCACCTGCCCGCCTACCCAGCCCTCGGCTGCGTCTTGGATCATGAGGGGGACGGCATCGGCGAAGCTGTCTTCGCTGTCCTCATCGTGGACGAGAACTACGGAGAGGATCTCTTGGTAGGCACCGATGTCGAGGATTCGAAGCGTGACTTCACGCTCGACGGGGGGAGGTTTGGTGGCCGGGGTGGGAGCTGGCGCGGGCTCGGGGGCATCCATGGTGCGGACGCTGCCGAGGATGACGTAGGCGGCCTTCGCCCCTTCTCCCAGGACGAACGAGCACCCCTCGAGCTGCCCCTGGGGGCAGGCATCCAGGTACATGGGAGCCATGGTGTCCCCCACCGGAG
>CAZVHW010000589.1:4730-4939 GCA_964626835.1 uncultured Enterobacterales bacterium | reverse complement strand
GTTGCGCTCGAACCTCTTCTTGGCCATGGGATACCTCGGGGCGGTGCCGAAAGGGGGGTGGGGTGGATGTTCGAAGACCACGCCTGTGGGGAACGTGGAGCCCATGCCCGGACTTGAACCGGGGACCTCCTCCTTACCAAGGAGGTGCTCTACCGCTGAGCTACATGGGCTTGAGGGCACGTTCCAGGGCGTGGAGCGGGAAACGGGGC
>CAZVHW010000589.1:0-4720 GCA_964626835.1 uncultured Enterobacterales bacterium | reverse complement strand
AACCCGCGACCCTCAGCTTGGAAGGCTGTTGCTCTACCAATTGAGCTATTCCCGCGCAGTTGAATCCCAGCTCGAGACGGAGGTGGTGGTGGGGGATGGTGGATTTGAACCACCGTAGGCATACGCCGACGGGTTTACAGCCCGTTCCCTTTGGCCGCTCGGGCAATCCCCCGGGCACCACTTCCGGCCCCAACGGGACCCTGGAAAACCTGAAGTTTCAGAGAACATGCTCGAGGAGCTGGCGGTGGGACTCGAACCCGCAACCGTCGGTTTACAAAACCGATGCTCTGCCGATTGAGCTACGCCAGCAAAACGGGTCCGAAACCCAGGACCTCGCGCGGCGCTCGAATATAGTGATCCCCCCCGAGGGTGTCAACAGCGATCACGGCTTTTTCAACGCCCCCGGATCGAACACGTCACCAGCGATGCTCTCGGGGTACTCGAGCGCCCGCACGACAACGCTCTCCCGCAGCTGCTCGCCATACCAGGACTCGAGTCTCAGAGGCACGACGAGCCCCGTTCCGATCTCCTGATAGTCACCGAAGCACCACCTCAGCTCACCGTCGCGCCCCACCACGACCAGCTCGCGCACACGGTTGTCCGCGGTGTTCACGCCCAGGTACACCCGCTCGTCCGGTTCCTGGACCTCGAGCTCGAGCCAGGTGGAGTCGAGCTGGCCAGCCTCGCGTTCCACGATCAAGGCACGCCTGTCGGCTTGCAGGTTGGCAAGGGCCAGCCCCTGTTCGAGCACCACCTCGGGGGCGAAGACACCCAACGCCTCCCTGGTGGGACCGGGATCCACCGAGTGCACCTCACCGTCCACCAGCAGCCACGCACCTTCGTGGCCGTTGACGACCGTGACGCTGTCCCTTCCCTCCCCTTCGAGCACACGAACCTCGACGCGCAGGTCGTCCCCGCTGCGCCAGTAGTCGTGCCATACCCGCATCGAGCCCTGCCCGATGTCGGCCTGGCGTTCGAAGCGGAAGTGGAGCGGATTCGTGCCGTCGGTGTCGAAGGGCGCACGCGCGGGGTCTACGATTCCCCGGCCGCCGTGCGCCAGGACCACCGCCGCCAACAGGGCCGCGCCTTTCACCGGATCCGTGGCTTCCGCAGCCAAGCTGGCAGCCTCTGCGTCTTCGTCACCACCAGCCGGTTCTCCTTCGCCCGCCGGCATGGCCACCGCCAGCTCTTCGACAGGCAGGACGTCCTTGCCAGCCACCAGGAAGACCTGGACCGCTTGCCCGGTGATCCTGGACAGGGTGGCAGCCTCCGCCGCCGCCTCCTCTCGCCCGACGATGTCTTCAACCCGCAGGACCCACACCCACCCGCGGCCCTTTCGGAAGCCGCGCACCACCTGCACCTGTAGGCCCTCGGCCACGGCCAGCGCGCGCGCGGAGTCCGCCTTGGAGCGCTCCTCGATCCCCACCGTTTCGACGTAATAGGCATCGGCCCACACCGCCGGAGCCCACGTCACGAGCATCGCAAGCAGGAGCACGGGCAGGAGCTTGTCAATCTTCATGGGCTTGTTCCCGCATGTCGCTTGGCGACGCGACGGGGGCTCCCGCACGCGCCCGCACCGTCGGTTCGGGATCCTGGGCCAGCACATCGAGCTGGGTACGGTACCCGACGGGATCCACGTCCAGCAGGAACGAAGCGACGAAGCCTCGGACGAGTGGATCGTCGTGGTCCACGAGCGTGGCCATTCGCTCGACATCCCGCCCCCCGGCGACGGCGAAACGATCGGAGACCTCGGAGAGACAGGCGAGAGAGACCGGCTCCTGGTCCTCGAGCATCACCTCGAGCAACGTGGGGATGGTGTCCTCCCAACGCTGGAGCCGCAGGATGTCCAACGCCGCCAAGCAGAACAGGTCGGCGTCTGGCCCCTGCTGCACGGCGGCATCGAAGAGCGTGCCGACCCCCCGCATGTCCCCCATGATGACAAAGGCCTTCGCGGCGGAGCGCCGAGCTTCGGGGGTGCCCTCGGCCATGACCTCCTCGAGGAATCTCCAGTCCCGCTCGTCGGGGTACTCGAGGTCGATGCGGGGCTCGTCGCTCGCACCCTCGTCCACGTCGGGTGCAGCATGTTCGGCCTCGAAGGTCAGAGCTTCCGACGCTTCGCTGCCAGCGGGGTGCTTGTCCGGAGGATCCGGGACGCGCTGGGCCACACCCCTCAAGCCCTCGCCCACCCGATCCGAGGCTAGCTTGGACAGGGCCACCACGGCTCCCACCAACACGACGCCCAGAGCCAGTGGCATCCACGAGGTGCTGCGGGCCATGGTCACCTCCAGGTCGGTCGCCGCCAAGGGATATCATTCCTCGTCGGGCGTGTCCCCTTCCAACACCGGCCGCAGGTCCACCAGCTCGGGGACACCGCAGGAGATCGGTCCGCTGCGCCAGGTCCACCACCAGCGCATGCCCTCAACCTCGACCGGCCTGCGCATGATGGTCAACACGAACACCACGGCAACCAGACCGGCGAGCACCTTGGCACGACGGGTCAGCCGAGGGCGCTGGGGCACCTCCAGGTTGCGCCAGGCGCCGGTGATCATGGCCAGCCCGGCCCACACGGCCCAGCCAGGCCACCAGGCGACACCGGCCAACACCAGCGCCACCAGGACCGCGCGCGAGAGGCGAGGCGCCCAGCGGGGGACGAGCGCCGAGAGCACGTGCCCTCCATCCGCCTGTCCCAGTGGGATCAGGTTGATGGCCGTGAGCAAACAGCCGATCCACCCCGCCAGGGCCACGGGGTGAAGCTCGGCGAGCCTACCGGGAGGCCCTCCGGCCACGAGCCACCCCAGGATTCGGACGACCAAGGGATCGTGAAAGACCAGGGCCATGGCCCCCGGCTCGAGGGGGACGTCCGGCCCGGTCCACTGCAACCCGAGGGCCAGCATCAAGAAGGCGACCGCCGCGCCCGCCACGGGGCCTGCGGCACCCATCTCCAGCAACGCGGTCCGGTTGGGGGGCCGACTGCGCAGGAAGATGATGGCGCCCAGCGTGCCGAAGCCCACCGGCAGGGGGATGAACATGGGCAGCGAGAGCGCGAAGCCGTGGCGCCGTGCCACCAGGTAGTGAGCCAGCTCGTGCGCCAGCAGGATCGACATGAGCGCCCCGGTGTACGCCAGGGCGTTCAGCGCGCGGTCCAGCTCGACCAGGGCCCCGGCGTCATAGGCCACGAACATGCTGGCCAGGGTCGCCACGAACAGGACGAGGCTGCGCCTGCGATCTCGCGGGCTCTCCTGCATGGTGGGCTCGGGCACGGGTACGGGAGTGCCGCGGTACCCGCGGTGCCTAGCCCGGGATCTCCTGCACGGTGAACTCGTACACTCCGTTGTCGGAGCCGCCGCTGACGACGATGACGTAGGTCTCGCCACCCTGTAGCGTGATGTCCAGCCAGGCCTCCTCGCCCGAGGAATCCGCGGATCCGCCGGTGTTGTTCAAGCGATCGTAGGAGGGCGCCTCGTCTTCGTCCCTGCTGTCCACGTCGAAGTTGCTCGGCGTGAACTCGTAGCCATCGACCAGGGACGGGTCGATGCCGCACATCTGCACCAAGACCTGCTGGTAGAAGCTCGCCGGAGACGGCTCGTCCTCGTCGAGCACGCCATCTCCGTCCCAGTCGTTCAAGCAGCTGGTGGTCTCGGCGGACAGGGCCCCGCGGGCGTCGAAGTCCGTATCGGAATCGGTGTCGGTGTCCGTGTCGGTGTCGCTGTCCGTGTCGGTGTCCGCGTCCGCCTCCGAGTCGCCACAGCTGGCGCTCGTGCTGTCCATGTCGATGGGGAACTCGTTGATGACCAGCTGGCCGTAGAGGAAGTCGAGCAGAGAGACGGGATACTCGAAGCCCACCGCGTCGGCGTGAGCGCAAGCGTCGCGGTTGGTGTCCGCGTAGGTGGGTGTGGGGACCCAGTCCTCTGGGACCACGGCGAACCAGGGGTCGTAGGGCGCGACGTCTCCGTTCTCGTTCTCGTATTGGCGATCGAGCCAGATGTGTACCTGCACGCTGGAACCCAGCGCCCGGTCGCTCAGGTCGAGCAGCCAACGGTCGCTGTCGTAGAAGTTCTGATCCGTGGAGCCGCCCTCGAGGTCGAAGGTGGTGATGGGCCAGATGTCCCCGATCTCGCCCACGCCGTAGACAGGCGTGCCGTCTTCGGGCAGGCTGGGCAACGAGATGTAGTCGGTGTCCGACGAGGAGTAGAAGGCGTCCACGGACACGTCGTCGAAGGTGGGATCGTTCCACCGCATGACCGCGGAGGTCACATCGACGTCGTTGCCGTAGTGGGTGACGGTGACCTCGGTCTCGTCGTAGGGCGGCTCGGGCAGGCGAACAACCGAACCAGCGTAGCCACCGGCGATATACCCAAAGTAGTTGTAGCCGACCACGTAGGTGGAGTGGTCACTGTTGCCGAGCACGACGCGCAGGCTGGTGTTTTCCTCGGGCTCTCCGGTGGTGCCATCGGTCATGTAACGGTTGGTGCCACGGACGTTGATCCCGGTCTGGTATCCGTTGGCCCCGTAGTACACGCCAGGCGTGGACTTCTCGGGGGGGTCGGTAGGGGCCGCGATGGTGGTGGCCGGTTGGTACGGGGGCCACTCGTCCTCGTCCAGCAACGCCTCCTCGTCCACGTTGTCGATGTCGCTGGTGAGCATGGCGACGTGCCAGAGAAGGGCGAGGTTCAGCATGTCGTCCCCTCCCCCCTGAGCTCGGGGCCTGAATCCTTATAAA
>CAZVHW010000588.1:0-4943 GCA_964626835.1 uncultured Enterobacterales bacterium | reverse complement strand
AGCCGCATGGTGAGCAGGTGCTCGGCCAGGTGCTCGGCTTCCTCGTGCGCCAGGGTGGGCGCCTCGAGCCACAGCTCGGCCAGGCACTCCAGGCGCACACGGTCGCCTTCGGGGGTAGCCAGGACCTGGCCGCCAAAGGGCATGTCGATCCCCACCCAGTCCGTGGCGCAAGCGACCTCGAGGGGCAGGTCGAACAGCAGCAGCTCCAGGCTGTCACAGAGCAGATCGAGGGAGTCGGGCTCGCCCTCGAGGGTGAAGCCAGCCCGAAGTAGCGCCTGCACCTCATCGATGGCGAGGGGGAACAGCTCGGGCTTCCACTCGGCGACGTCGTTCTCGTGGTCCGTGGACATGAATACCTCCGAGCCCATTACGTCGAGCGTGCCCATCGAGAAACGCCCTTCGACACCTGAAGACAACCCGCATGGAGGCCAGCTGCAAGCGGGCTCGCGGAAGGAGGGGCGCGCCCCCGAATTCCGCCCTCCACCCGGACACTTTCTGGCCCAGCAGCGGCCTATGTTGAATGGGCTCCCCGCCCCCCGCGCTCAGCCCCAGGTCAGCATCCCCCATGCCCATCCCCACCCACATCCCCCAGCTCGATGACGCCCTCGGTGGCGGCCTACCCGACACCGGCCTGGTGCTGCTCGGGGGGCTGGTCTGCTCCGGTCAGCAGGCCCTCGCCACCCACATGGCGGTCCGCTGCGCCCGAGAAACCGGCCGGCCGGTACACCACTGGCTGTGGCGAGACGGCGGCTGGGACGACGGCACCCTCGAGAGCCGCGCCCGCGCCCGCATGATCGCCTCCCACATCGGCGCGCCCGTCTGGGATGTCCTGCGCTACGAACTCGACGCCACCCAGCTCGACGCCCTGAAGGCCGCGGTGCTCGATCTACGATCGGTCCCCCTCCAGCTCCGCACCGACTCCTGGAGCTTCGACCCCATCCAGCCCAGCCACATCCAGGCCGCCATCGAGCCCGGCTCCATCCACGTCCTCGATCGCATCGATCGGGTCCACAGCGAGATCCCCCCGGCCCCCCAGCGGCAGCTCATCGCCGACATCCTCGCCGCCACCGCCCTCGAGCGGGGCGCGCTCATCGTGGCCGTCGCCAACTGCGTCTGGCCCACAGAACAAGACTACCCGCCCGACCCCTGCCCCATCGCCCACTGGACCGAGCTGCAAGCGCGGGCCGACCTCACCCTGCTCGCAGGCCCCACCCACTCGCAGCGCCGCGACGGCCTGCGGATACGGATCGAGCAAGGCGGGCAGGTAGCCAAGGTGTGGTGCGATCTGGAACCCGGATCAGGGAGGGTGGGCACCCTCGCCACCACGACTCGAGACTAGAGCCGGGCCGAAGCTCCGGACCACACAACCAAGGGACCCCCACCCCTCATCCAGCGCGCCTGGGTGGAGGGCCGATCCGCGAGGACACTCCATGGCAGACACGGACCCCACCGATGCCACCGGCGTGCGCACGCCCGGCACCAGCATCCACAAGGGCAGGATCTACCGCTTCCGCGAAGGCAGCGTGCAGGTCATCGAGCCCTGGCCCCTCCCCGCCGCCTGGACCAAGCGCGATGGCAAGCCGTGGAGGGCGCTGCGACCGTGGGTGGACCTGAGCGCCATCTCCGAGCGCCACCGCCCGTTCAGCTGGACCTCGGTGGCCGAGCTCGAAGCCCTCGAGCAGGTCCCCCAAGACATCGCCCAGGCGGTGGTCGACGCCCACCTGGATCGTCTGCAGTGGGCCAGCCTCCAGTTTGCTGCCCGGGTGCCCGGCGGGCTCCACCTGCTGCGCGACGTCCCCCTGCTCGGGGCGGCGCTCTCCTGCGCCTACACCCTCCGGCCGGTCCCGGTCCAGCGCCCCCTCCGCTCAGCCCGGGCGCTGCTGCGTCGGGGCCGGGGCAAGAAGACCTGGCGTCGCGTGGCGGCCTGGCTGGGCTTCGAGGGTAGCCAGGCGTTCGTCAACACGCTGCGGCGGGTGAAGCTCGAGCCCTCGCGTCCCTGGTCCGTGGTCCTGCTCGAGGGGCTGCGGGCTGCGTGGGCGCACCCGCGCGCCAGGAAGCTGCTGCTCCACGCCGGGCAGCTCGACCTCGACAGCGTCCAGCTCATCGTCACGGCAATGGGGCTCGGCGTGATCCATCGCCTCCACCCAACCGTGGTGGCCGCCGCCTTCAACGCCGGCCTCGAGACCACCGTGCCCCGCCGCTTCGGCGAGGTCGCCGGGGCATGGCCGGCTGTTCATCCAGGGCGCCCCCTGCCCGTGGTGAAGTCGGCCGAGGCACTCGATGCGCTGCGCGAGCGGCTGCGCCACGAGATCGAGGCCAAGTATGCGGTCGCCACCATCGAGATCCCCGAGGAGTTCCCGCCGCCGCCGCTTCCTCCCCTCCCGGGAGTTCGCGCCCTCTCCACAGCCGCCGAGCTGCAAGAAGAAGCAGTCGCCATGTCCAACTGCTTGCACCTGGACCACTGGGACGAGTGGACCCGGATGAGGCTCGGCTACGCCTACAGCGTCACCGTGGATCCCCACAACCGCGCCGACGTCTGGATCGCACCCGACCCCAACCGCCCGGGCTGCTTCGAGGTCCAGGAGGTCCGCGGGCCCAGCAACGAGCCCCCCAGCGAGCCCTGCAAGCGGCTGGTAGAGCTGTGGTTCGAGCAGCATCGCCGGCTCGTGGCGTCGGCTGTGTCCGCCGTCCAGCTGGTGCCCGCGCCCTGGCGGAGCGCGTGGTTGCCTCGTCCGGTGGGGCGGCTACCCGCAGAGGTTTCCTGGGCGGTGGATGAGATGCCGTTCTGACGGGGGTGGGGGCTCACCAGGCTGGGTCGTCGAGGGTCCCGAGGACGCGGGGGTCTTGTTCGGGGTCCAAGGGGGGCTATCCTCCATGAATCTGTAATTCGATGGAATCGGAGTTTGATCCAGACACCTGATCCAATTCACCTTTATCGTCGCTTGCCGTCGAGATCTCATCCTCTCATCCCGAACTCAACCGCTCGTTTCTTAATGCGGCCCGAGTCCGCGTTTCCGATAATGAGGTTTTTGATATCGTCGTTGGCGGGAAGGAATTCGTAGATTCCGATCCGTCCACTGTAGCCGTAGTTGTGGCACTCGGGACAACCCGCTGCCTTCCACGCTTTGCCCGGTACGTCTGCTCGCGTCAGGCCAAGATCTTCGAGTTCGGCCGAGCTGGGAACATAGGCCTCTTTGCAGTCGGGGCACAGGCGACGCACCAGGCGTTGGGCGAGCACACCCAGCAGCGAGGAGGCCACCAGAAAGGGCTCGACGCCCATGTCCACGAGGCGCGCGAAGGCGCCGGCGGCGTCGTTGGTGTGAATGGTGGAGAACACCAGATGGCCTGTGAGTGAAGCTTGAACGGCGTTCTCGGCCGTCTCTCGGTCGCGAATCTCACCGACCAGGATGACGTCCGGGTCCTGTCGCAAAAAAGCACGCAGGGCAGAGGCGAAACTCAGCTTGATCTTGTGGTTGACCTGAACCTGCCCCAATCCCTGAATCTCGTATTCAATGGGGTCTTCGATGGTCAGGATGTTCTTGTCCGGTGAGTTGATCTCTGACAAGGCCGAAAAGAGCGTACTGGTCTTACCCGAGCCGGTAGGACCGCTGACGAGCAAGATGCACACCAAACCAATGGTACTGTACTTCTGAAAGGACGCTAATGTTGGCTATCCTCTAGAATCGAGTTAACCGTAGTCTTTGAACACCATCTTCTTTCGAAAAGAGGCGTACATGGCCCCGAAAATTTCCTGGTTCTCCACAACTGTTCTTCTCTTCATGGTTGCCTGCGGGCCTAGCGAAGAAGGCTTTGTCGTGTCCTACTGTGACCTTGCCTACGAGTGCTATCCCGATGAGGCCGACTCGTTCGAGAACGCGCAGGATTGCATTGATGGCCTTACGATGGCCTACGTCGAGGACCTTGACTGTGCTTACGACTTTGATGCATCGCAAGCTGCCGCCTGCTTGGACGCGCATGACCCCTGCCCGAATACGGCGCTGGTACCCGAGTGCTATGATGTCTGGATCTGTGAATAGGGAGAAGTACCATGATGTTGTTTCTGCTCGTCTTGACGGGGTGCGGTGTTTCGATCGAGAGCGTTTCGGTATCGACGGACGCTGACGGCGTATCTAGCGTCAGCTTCGAGTCCAATCGACCGGTCACCGACGTGGCCTTCGGCTGTGAGCCACCAGGCGCGTCGGTCTGGAGCATCCATGCCGAAGACCTTGCGTCGCCGGTGACGATGGGAGTGACCCCTGACGGTGCCTACGAGGAGATCAACAACATCGACGAGGTGCCCGCGAACGCCGAGTGTTGGGCGAAGGTCTGTGTGGACTCTGAGAGCGCGGATATGGTGTGCGAGGGGGCCGAATTTACCTACGCGGGTAGCGAAACCGACACTGGAGACGACGGCTAGAACGTCCGCTATGGGAACTACACGATCACCAACAGCGTAGACCTCGCCGCACTGGCGGGCTTTACCGAGATCACGGGTAACCTCACGATTACTGCTGTGGATTTGCCCAGTTTGGCTGGTTTGGAGAGTTTGACGCTTATCGGTGGTTCCTTGAAATTTTGGGATACCTCCGCGTTGACGAGCATGGAGGGTCTATCCAGCCTTGAGAGTGTGGGTAGACAACCTGTCCATCCAACACAACGACGCGCTGACGAGCTTGGAGGGTCTAGATGGCCAGCGGACATTTTGTTCGCTCTTTTGTTCGCGTTTAGCCCCATTTGGCCACCAATTGTTCGTTCCGGATCTCGAAAAAGCAGGGTTTCCCTCGTCTTTCGAGGGGGGCTTTTGCGTGAATGGGGGCTGTTTTGTCCTTGCTTTTACCTCCGTTTTTTCGTATTCTTCGGTGGGGATAAGAAGGACAAAGCGCCCTCGAGGTGTCAACGCGGGGACCCGCGTGTACGGGTAGCCTGCCAGCCAGGCGGGCTGA
>CAZVHW010000587.1:0-4950 GCA_964626835.1 uncultured Enterobacterales bacterium | reverse complement strand
CGTCGAAGCCGAGGCCGAAGAAGTCCCCGCTCCGCCAGCACTGCCACCCAAGCCAGAACCAGAGCCAGAGTCCGTGGCCGACAAGATCGACCAGCTCGCGGAACAGTTCTCGCCTCTGCTCGGCAAGGTCATGGAAGACCTGGAGTCCATCGAGCAGCGCATCGAGCCAGAGCCAGAGCCAGAGCCAGAGCCAGCTCCGCCACCGGTGGTGGAAGCCCCACCCGAGCTTCCTCCTCCCCCACCGCCTCCCGTGGTCGAAGTGGCCACCGATCTCGCACCGCCACCACCGCCCGTGGTCGAGGCCGCCCCCAAACCCGCACCGCCTCCGCCACCGGTGGTCGAGGCCGTCCCCGAACCCGCACCGCCCCCACCTCCCGTGGTCCAGGTCGCCCCCGAACCCGCACCGCCCTCACCCCCCGTGGTCGAGGTCTCCCCCGAACCCGCGCCGCCACCACCACCCGCGATCGAGGTCTCCCCCGAACCCGCACCGCCACCACCACCACCGCCTCACGAACCCTTCCCCGTCGCGGTCCCCATCGACGAACCCGACATCCCAGTCGCGCCGGTGGACATGCCCATCGCAGCCAAGGCCCAGCCCGAGCCCGAGCCCGCGGACGATCTGTTGCCTCCCGGCTTCGAGGACGACGCACCACTGTCGGTGGACATCGAGGTCTTTGGCCCACCAAAGCCCATCAAGCCGGACGACCTGGCGGAGTGGCTCTTCGACCAGTCCATGGACATCAACGAGGCCTTGGACATCCCCGAGGCAGCTCGCATGTCCCTGCAGATCCTCCTCGATCTGGTGGGTGCAGAGTCAGGCTGCGTGCTGTACGGCGACTACAACGCCGAGGCCCTCGAGTTCATCGCCGCGGCTGGCCCCACGGCCCACAAGCTCCAGGGCGTCAAGGTCGAGATCGAAGACAGCCTGGCAGGATTCTGCCACCGCATGGGTTTCGGCATCCTGGTAGCCGACACCGCCAAGGACACCCGCTTCGACCGCAGGGTGGACGAGCACACGGGCTACAGCACCGAAGCCATCCTCGCCGTCCCGATCCGAACCACCGATGGCGACACCTACGGCTGTATCGAGCTCCTCAACGCCTATTGGGGCTTCGAGGAGTGGATGATGGACGCATCCCAGAACATCTCTACGACCCTGGCTGGCTACGTCCAAGCCCGCTTGTAGCCTACGGCAAGACCCACACCCGCTCTCACTCCCCAGCTGGGGGGGGTGGCCTGTTCGGGCCCAGCGCGGGCATCGGCCCGGGAGCGAGGGTGTTCTCCTTGGCCTGGCGAGCCCTCTCGGCGTGCGCCTCGGTCCAGGCCTGGGCCTGCTCGGCGGATGCCTGAACCTCGGGCACCCTGTACAAGGCGAGAGTCGCGCCTTCGAGCACGGGTTTGCCGAGTGCCGCTTCCAACGCCTGGACGAAGTCCGCTGGAAGCGGCTCGCGCGCGCCGAGCGAGACAACCAAGACGCGGTCGAATCCGTTCTGTCGGAGGACGTACAGGTCACCCTGCCAGTCTCCAGCCCGGGCGGACCCCTGGCGCCCATAGGCGTCCGCCAAGTCCTCCACGAGCGCGAACCCAGCGCCAAACCAACGCCCGTCGCGCACGTGGAACTCGAGGCGATCGATGGGCACGGCCTGGATGGGCTGTTGGTGCTGTACCTGGGCCGCCATCACAACGAGTCTGGACTCGGGATCGTGCCGGAACGCTCCGGCGAGATCGAGCACCGCTCCCTGTCCTCCGACCGGCCCGTCGGCGCTATCCATGGCTCGCAGCGCACCGAGATCTGGAAGCTCGAAGCTGGGTAGGGGCCACGGCAGCAGCCCTCGAGCCTGCACGTCCACGACATTGATCAGCACCAAAAGCACCGCGACCCAACGCCAGGCACCGCGCGCACGAGCGAAGACCAACCCCGCCATGCCGGCCAGTGCGACCGAGGTCAAAGCCAGGAAACGCACCGGGAAGTTGAGTGGCTCGGCCAGGTAGGTGAAGAGTCGGTTGACGAACAGAAAAGGCATACGAAGCAGAGCTCCGTTCCAGCGGACCTCGGCGCCGTCGACCGAGAGATAGGAGCCCATGGCCAGCAGCACGCCGGCCAAGGCCACCGCGAACCAGGCCGCGGCTGCTCTAGGTCTCGAAACCGTCCCCGCGCAAGCCAGGATCAGCATGGGAAGCCCGAGGAGCTTACCTCCGCCGTAGGCCTCGAGATCGCCAAAGCCCTTCCCCCAGAGCTCGGAGCGCCCGATGATCAGGTCTTCGGGCTGCAGCCGGGCGCTGACCGGATCCACCACGGTCTGACCCAAGCCTTCCCGCGTCACGAACTCGAACAGGCCATACATACTCTGGAAGTCGTCTCCGTAGCTGGCCGAGAAAGCGCTCGAGATGGGCAGCACGATGACGGCGGCGAGCCCAGCGGCGACCAGGAGACGGAGCAGCAAGCGGAGACGCCGATCGGAGCGCAGCAGAGCGGCCACCCCCAGCAACGTCAGCGCAAGCACCAGATAGAAGCCGTAGTAGAAGCAAGCCACGGTGCTCGAACCCAGGAGCAGGCCGGTGGCGACAGCCCAGCGCCAGCTGCCTCTTTCCTCGAGGCGCAACAGCGCCCAGCACCCCAGCGGAAGGAGCCAGAGGTGCTGAAGTTCTCCTACGCCGACGTGCAGCGAAAAGAGCGAAAACGACGATGTCTGAAGCAGGATGGCAGTGGCGAGCGCCCCCGTGCGTGAGCGTGAGAGCTGGAGGCCGAGGAGGCCGCCGCAGATCCCGGTGCCAGCAAGGTTGAGGATGGCCAGCAGGTTGGCAACCGAGACCACGGGGAGCCACGCCATCAATGCAGCAGCCAGCCCGTTGAGGGGCTCGACGGGCCAGAGGTCCAACCCCAGTGGCTGGTTGAGGAGATCGCTGTGCAGCACCAGGCCTTCACGCAGCAAGTGCGCCCGCGTCCACCAGAGCGTCCACACGTGCTTCATGGTGTCCGCATCCTTGTGACCCAGCACGCGCCCGCCCAGATGGAGCAGGACGGGCCAGGTGAGCAGCACCGACACGAGCAGCGACTGGACCGTGAGCAGCGCCCCGAAGCCCCGCCGCGCGAGCCAGGTCGAGGGGCCGCTACCTTCGGAGCTCACTCGGGCTGATCCCCTTCGGTTCCGCCTGTCTGTGCCTGCTCGGGCTCGGGCTCGGGGGGCGCTGTGCCCGGAGGCGGAGGAGCGTTCCCAGGCCTCATTTCGGGGGGCATGCCCTTGGCGCCAGGCTGCTTGTGGTTGTCGTCCCAGTCGTCCTGAACCACCAGCTCGATGCCGGTGATCGACTCGCCCGCCACCTGCAGCGCTTCTTCGAGGACCACCTTGGGCTCATCGCGAGAAGGGCCATCGTCGTTGGCGTCGATGAACGACACGATGACCAGCTCGCCAAAGTCCTTGGGTACCTCGACAGACCAGTCCCCGAGAGCCTCGAGCTTCATGGTGTGGACGGCACCTGGTACCTCGCTCTTGCCGGGGGGTCTCAGAAAGTCCACCCGGATGGTGCCTGTTGTTTCACCCGTGTAGGCCACCGTGCCGCTTACGGTGACCCCCTGGCCTTCCTCGACATCGAAGCCGGGTGGTTGCATACGGCCGCCCCCTTGGGCAGCCATCCTGGGCCCTGCTTGGCCACCGGGGCCACCGGGGCCACCGGGGCCACCTGGGCCGCCTGCACCGCCGGCTTCTGGACCCGACCCGACCTTGGGTGGGCCGTCCGGAGAGGCCTGGTCGTCCAGGGTGTTTGGCTCGCCCGTGCACGAAACCAGCAGCACGAGACCTAGAAACGCCGAGATCATCGCCCTCATGGAAACCTCCAGCAAGGAAGGGCTGGCCTTATTCCCTCTCTGGCCTCGGGACCACGTCGGGATCCGGCGGTTCCTCGAGCCGATAGACGAGCCGGTCCTCCAGATGGGCGGGCTCGTCCAGCAGGTTCAACAAGACCATGACCCGCGCCGCCCGGCTGGGGCTGTCGAAGCCCTCGGGATCCAACACGATGCCCACGAATCCGTCCGCTGCCAGATGATCGCGGTGCACGGGGATCAGCCGTGGGTCGACGACCCTCAAGGCGATCTCGCCGTAGGGCTTCTCCGTGGCGATGACCTGGGCCATGAACTGGTTCTCCACCAGATAGCGCGGAGGGAAACCGATCACCTCGTCGGCGATGGGCCGCCCATGCACCAGCTGGTTGAGAAAGTGCTGCCGCTGGAAGCGCTGACTGCCCCTGTCGAACCAGGGCAGCTCGATGATCGGGCCCGGCGGAAGGACCTCGTCCAGCCGCTCGTACGCGGGAGAGACCCGCAGCTCGGTCACGGGAAGTGGGATGGGTACGGGGGAAAGCAGCACGACCTCGGCGACGACCAGCAGAGGGACCACCACCGCCACCCAGGAACCCAAGCGCCGACGCAAGACCGACACTCCCAGCGAAGCCGCCACGGACAGCGCGAAGGCAGCAACCAGGGCGTACCGGAAGGGCTCGAGGATCAAGCGCCCGCCGGGCCAGGCCCAGTGCAACACCAGCCAGCTGAGGTTCATGGCGCTGTCGAAACACCGCGAGGAGGACCAGGGGAGGAAAGGTCCCGTGGACGCAAGGGCGAAAAACACGGCGATAACCAGCCAGATCCCGGAAGCTCGGCGGCGACTCGGCACCGCCGCCACGCCCAGCAAGCCCAGCGCCATGAGCAGCAGGCCCGGGGAAAAGGCACGGTAGAAGCGCGAGATCATGTCCCGCGCGACGATCTCGCCCTTTCCAATGGCGAAGTACTCCCCGAGGAACGCGGTATACCGTTTGAGCTCGGCGGGATGTAGCAGCTGGAACGGGGGTCTGTGCCGCGTGCCTGCTACCACCTCGTCCGACACCTGCGCGCCGGGATCCGCCATGAGCACCTTCATCCAGAGGACATACCAGCCCGCCGCGAGCAGCACGCCCACC
>CAZVHW010000586.1:2908-4951 GCA_964626835.1 uncultured Enterobacterales bacterium | reverse complement strand
CACAGGGTGGCACCGTGGCGCTGTCCTCGTAGGAGTCCACAGGGATGACCGGCCCAGAATCGGCCGGCTCCAAGCAGCGTGAACAGGCCGCGAACAGGAGCAACGCGGGGAGGCGCACCCGCTAGAACTCCCCCAGCTCGAGAAGGGGCCAGGCACGGTAGAAGCGGTTGGGATTGCCGCTGCCCGTGGGATCCGTCCCAGTCGAGCAATGATCCCACCCCCCGGTGCCGTCGTTGTCGAGAGAGACCTCCAGCACGGGATCCGTCGTCTGCTGCCCATCGTACTCGTCGATCTCCTGGATGGTCGTCTCGGGCCCGCAGGTGGCGAGCACGTTCTTGCCCTGCGTGCCGGGGAGCATGACGGCGTTGCCGAGTCCCGAGCAGGTCAGACCGTTCCATGGAGTTCCATATTCCCGCATCTCCCAGCTTCGAAGGATGGTGGCCTCGTCGGGGTCCGGGGAGGTGTCGATGTCGATCTGGAGGGCGCGCGCGTCGTGCGTACTCCCCCCCATGTTTCCATTGTCGAACATGAGGAACAGGCCGTCGTCCTCGGTGAAGTGGTGCTGCCCGCCGAAGTCCGCTGTACCACCGCTGATGCCAGGACCGAGTTGGAGTGTGAAGCCATACGTGCCCGGAGCCAGGCCGTTGAGCGCCCAGTCCACGCTCGTGGTGGTGGGGTTGTACCGCAACACCTCGCTCCACTGGCGCAACGACAGGTTCAGGCGATCCGTAGTACCCGGCTTCACAGCCGAGACGGAGTTCACGTGGGTCCAGTCCACGGCATTGATGCCTGAGTGGAAGCCGAGCGCACCCCAGTAATAGGGGCCGGTGCAATCATCGGGAAGCGGTCCACCGTCGACGGAGGGATCGAAGTCCATGTCGGCCATCAGCGTGTGGTCGGCGTACGAGCTGAAGGTGCTGTTGTAGATACGAGCGCCGTCGTCGACGAAGCCATCCCAGCTGTTGCAGGTCGAGCTGCCACCAAAATCCGTGGTGTCCGTTGGCAGGATGGTGCTATCGAACGTACCCGTGACCACGTAGGTCTTGCCATTGTCCGCGCAGCGGAACGCGTCGTGGTGCGGGCAGGGGCCTTCGTCCGGATCCCCCGTACCGTCCATCAGACAGTCGTCCGAAAAGTCCTCTGCCGTGATCACGTCGGAACCATCCAAGGCCCACTCGTAGACATAGGCCCGGTCCACGATCGCCAGGATGGTGTCATCGGAGGTGTAGCTCCAACCCGTGATGGTCGCACCGTCGGTGACCGCGTCCACGTCCTGGTACCAGACGATCTCGCCGCTATCGGCCTCGACCACGACGAGGTATTGCATCGGCGTGGTGGCGACTACCCCCTCGCAGTCGTAGGTGTCGAACATCACGTAGGTGGAGTGCGCGCCGGCCGAGTTGGTGACCTGGAGGTTCAGATCATCCAGCAGCGTCGGCAAGCTGGGACCCCCGGTGAGGGTGGTGGCGGTCGTCTGCGGGCTCCCTCCTGCCACCACGATCTTGTACTCATAGGTCGTGCCGGGAGTGAAGTTGTACAGGACGAACTCGATGATTGTCCCAACGGCCCAGTCCGACCAGTTCCACTGGGCCGAGCCTGTCGGCCTGAATCCGATGCGTGCCGTGTCCTCACCGTCCAGTTCGACAAAGCAGTCGAAGCGCATCGTATTTGTCTGAACGGTGCATCCATAATCGTCGATGGTCGTCGCGCTGGCGGTTCGACTCATCGCCAGCCCCGTGATCAGGAGCAGGACCGCGAGAAGCGAGAAGCGAGAAACATCGCGTCCTCCGGTGCATGATGTCGAGTAAAGATAGCATGGATACCGACTGGTTCAGGGAAAGTGGCGGAAGCGTCCCTCCCGGACGAGCCAAAAATCCTCCTGTCCCCGATCCGGGCCTGGACCCGTGCCCGGGCCTGGCGGCGGAAAGGTGATGGTCGCGCGTCTGCAATCGATTCTCGGATCTCCGGCGGCGGAGTCGTCACTATCGTCCGCCTCACGAACGATTCTCGGATCTCCGGCGGCGGAGTCGTCACTATCGTCCG
>CAZVHW010000586.1:0-2808 GCA_964626835.1 uncultured Enterobacterales bacterium | reverse complement strand
TCTCACGGACGTTTCTCCGGTCTCCGGCGGCGGAGTCGTCACTATCGTCCGTCTCACGGACGTTTCTCCGGTCTCCGGCGGCGGAGTCGTCACTATCGTCCGTCTCGCGCCCACGGGACCAGTATCCACGAAGTCATCCTTCCAAGACAGGTGATCCGGGCGCACACGTGCGGCAAGGGAAGTCCACGGCCGACCGCCCGAAACCAGGGACCCTTGCCGTCAGGGTCGGCACGTACCGACGCCTTGGACCCCAGAGCCGTTCACGCTGTGGGTCCGCCAGGAGGGGGTGGGTGCCAAAGCCAGGGCCAGGCACTTGTCTCGTGGATGCGGGAGTTCCTTGGCGGGCGCGAAGGCCGGCGGCCCCTCGATGCATCCGCGTCAATCCACCCGCGGCAGCCCGTAGAGCGACCGCACCGCCCGACCGTACGCTTCGACCGCAGCCTGCAGCTCCCGAACACGCTCAGCACCCACGCCCGTGCTGTAGGAGAAGGACAGGCGGATCTGATCGAGCCCCACGTCGGGATCACGGCGCTTGGCGTCGGCCGAATAGAACCCGAACATGGGGATGGTGACCACGCCGAACTCCGCGACGAGCCGCTCCACGAAGGCACCGTCGGTGCGGAAACGTCCGTCGCGGAAGGTGAAGACCGAGAAGAAGCCCGCACCGGGCTCGGTCCAGGTGAACAGCTCGGGGTGGTCGCCCAGGTAGTGCTTCAGGCCGTCGAGCAGGATGAGTCGGTTTTCGCCGTAGACGGCGTTCTTCACCGCGGCCACGGGCCAGAGGCTGGCGCGCTCCACGAAGCGCTCGTCGGTGAGATACGCCTCGAAGCTGCGCAAGGCGGCGGGGTTGTGGAACAGGATGGAGCCCGCCGATTCCGTGAGCAGCAAGTTCTTGACCGGCACGGTCTTGCCCGAGGGCAGCTCGACCTGGGCCTGGGCGATGGCCATGCCCACCCGGGGGCCGGGGAGGCCGATCTTGGAGGCGGTGAACAGGTGCACCACCAGATCGGGAGCCATGGCCACCAGCGGCGGGGGGCGGTTGTCGGCGTCTTCGTAGCTGATGTAGGTGTAGGGAGCGTCCTCGACGATGAGCACACCGCGGGCACGGCAGACATCGATGATGGCCTGGCGCCGCTGCACCGAGAAGGAGATGCCACCCGGGTTGTGGCCGTCGGTGACGGTGTAGTAGAAGGCCACCACCTTGCCATCGGCCCTGGCCTGGTCGATCTGTGCCGCCATGACCGCCGGATCGGGACCGTCGTCGTCCATGGGAACCGAGTAAAAGCTCGCCTTCTCGTACAGCTGGGCGCGGGAGATGAGCCCGGTGTAGGTGGGCGCGTCCACGATGTACGCGATGGGCTCGCCCGCGTGCTCGAACATGGAGCACATCTGGGCGATGCCCCCCGTGGCGCCGATGGTCGGCACCACACAGTCGGGATCGATCTCGAAGCCAAAGTCGTTGCCGTAGACCCGGGCGAAGGCCTGCCGGGCCTGCACCGGGCCCATGGTGTCGGAGTAGCCGTACAGCGTGGTCATGAGCGAGCGGAGCTGCCGGTCGGCAGCCAGGCCCTCTCCACCCACCAGGTGGCGGAGGTAGCCGCGCCTCTGCACGAGGTAGGCCGTGGGATCGGACACCTCGGGGTGGGGGTAGCCCGCACCCAGGTGATGCAGGGTGGTTCCCTTGGCCTTGGCCTCGGCCAGCAAGCGCCCCAGCGCCGCCGCCATCTGGCGTGTGACCGAGACAGGTTGCTCGCGAAGCAGGGGGGCGGGGATGGCAGGAGACATGGGCGAGACTCCGGTTGCAGCCGTGGCGCCTCCTGTATCACTCGAGCGGGGCTCGAAATACGACGACGATCAGCTCTTCTTCAGCACCCGAGAGTCACCGACCGCGCTGGACGCCGTCTCGTACGTGATCTCACCCGTGTGCCAGGCCTGAACGATCATCTTGTCCATGGAACGCATCCCCATGGGCACGTGGGTCTGGATGACCGACGCGATCTGGTGCAGCTTGTTGCTGCGGATGTGGGTTCGGATGGCGTCGTTGGTGATCATCAGCTCGTAGACCAACAGGCGACCCGACCCGTCGGCCAGTGGCAGCAAGCGCTGGGAGATGACGCACTGCAGGGTGAGCGCGAGCTGCAGGCGCACCTGCTCTTGCTGGTGGGGCGGGAAGACGTCCACGATGCGGGAGATGGTGCCCGCCGCGCCCGTGGTGTGCAGCGTGGCGACCACCAGGTGCCCGGTCTCGGCAGCCGTGAGCGCGGCGGAGATGGTGTCCAGGTCGCGCATCTCGCCTACGCAGAGGATGTCGGGATCCTGCCTCAACGCGTGGATGACCGCGGCGTGGAAGCTGTCCGTGTCGATGCCGAGTTCCTGCTGAACCACCACCGACCGCCCTGGGCCATGGCGGAACTCCACGGGATCCTCGATGGTGATGATCTTCCGGCGCTGTTCGGCATTGACCCGGCTGATGAGGGCATGCAGCGTGGTGGTCTTGCCCTGGCCCGTGGCCCCGGTGATGAGCACCAGGCCCTGGGGGTTGCGCACCATCTCGGCCATGATGTCGGGCACGCCCAGCTCGGCCAGGGATGGCAGCTCGCGGCGGTTCACGCGCACCGCGGCTTCCATCCGTCCAGCGTGACTGTAGATGTTGACCCGGAAGAAGCCGTGGTCTGGGTGACGCCAGGTGAAGCAGAGCCGGTGGGCGGCCTGGTAGGTCTGCACCTGGGCAGGCGTGAGAATGGCCATGAGCGCAGCGGACAGCAGCTCTTCGGTCAAGGGTGCATGGGCCAGGGGCTGGATCTCGCC
>CAZVHW010000585.1:0-4952 GCA_964626835.1 uncultured Enterobacterales bacterium | reverse complement strand
CGCTACCCGGGCCGGGTGGTGGTGGCGCTGTGACTGTTGGCTGCCACCAACGCCGCCCCCAGCGCACCGGCATGTTGCGGGTACGCCGGCAGCAGCACGGTGGTGCCCAGCACGGCTTCGAGCACCGTCTGCATCTGGGGTACGTGGGCCACCACGCCTCCTGTGGCCACCACCTCGCCGGTGGGTGCCAGCTGCTCGAGCACGCGCTTGGCCACCGACTCGAGGGCGGCGCGGGCCAGGTCCTCGGCCTTCACGCCCGCGCGGATGCGGGCGAGGATCTCGGTCTGGGCAAAGACGGTGCAGTACGAGCTGATGGTGATGCCAGGATCGGCGCTGCGGGCGGCGAGCGCCCCGAGTTGCCCCACCGGCACACCCAAGCGATGCGCCATCTGCTCGAGAAACGCGCCGGTACCCGACGCGCACTTGCGGTTCATGGCGAAGTCCAGCCGGCGGCCGGTCCCGTCCAGCCGGATGACCTTGCAGTCCTGGCCACCGATGTCCACCACGGTGATGGCGCGCTGAAACCCGTGCCAGGCGCCGCGACCGTGGCAGTCGATCTCGGTGCGCGTGCCGGTAGCGAAGTCCACGTTGTTGCGGCCATAGCCGGTGGAGGTGATCCCGGAAACGGACGCGGCTTCCAAGCCGGCCTGGTCCAATGCCTGCTGGAAGGCCCGGTGTGCGGCCCCCGCCAGGTCCGCCGCCGAGGGACAGAGGCCCCGCCCCACGACCCGCAGGTCTACATCGACGATCACCACCTTGGTGGCGGACGATCCGACGTCGATCCCAGCGTAGAGCGCCACGCGCTACTGCCCCAGCTGCTCGACGAAGGCCTCGATGTTGGTGCGCGCCTGCTCTTCGCTGTAGCAGCGCAGGTCGTTGAGGTCGCCGTCGATGGTGACGTGGGGGATGCCCAGACGCTGGGAAAGGCGCTGGGCCATGCCGTAGCGGCTGTTGGAGTTGTTCGGGCAGGTGCGCGCGTCGTGGTACAGGATGCCGTCGACCGCGTAGTCCTGGCACATCTGGGCGATATAGTCCTCCTTCACTCGGTCCGACCGCACGATGAACAGCTCGGTGTAGGCTCGGGCCATGGACTCGAACGGGTGGTCCGGGTCCAATTGGTTGAACACCCACGAGTTGCAATAGGTGGAAGCCACCGCGCAGGTGCGCAGCCCCAAGAGCTGCTCGCTCAGGTTGCGCAGCTTGCCCCAGACCGGCATGCCTTCCCAGTAGATGCGGGCTTGCTCGCCTTCGACCGCAGCCACGCCAGCCGACACTCGCTCCTGCAATTCGGCCAGCAGCTCTTCGTAGTAGTCCACCGCCACCTGCAGGCCGCGCAGCACCACCGCCGGGCCCATGTGGATGGTGCCGTCGAAGAAGGTGATGGCGGCCGGGCGCGCCGTGCCCGTGCGCAGCACCTGTTCCCACAGCTGGGAACAGCGCCGGGACAAGCCCACCACTTCACGGAACCGGTCCATGTCCAGCTCGTGACCCGCCACTTCTTCGAGCTGGCTCGTCAACGTGCGCAGCTGTGCGGTGATGGACACCACGTGGTCGTCGGTGACCGGGCCGATGTTGCGATGGGTGTGCAGGCCTACGCAGGGCACGTCCCAGTGGCGGGCGTACCACGTGAACCAATCTTGCACGTCGCGACATTGGTTGGTGTTGTAGACCAACACGTCGGGCTTGGGCAGCGACTCGATGCCGTAGGCGCGGGTCAGGGGGGTGTAGCCCTTCAAAAACGCGCCGATATCCGCCGTGAGGTAGCTGCAGATGTCGGGCGAGTAGCCCACGGCGTTGGCGTAGGGGATGTACTCGGTGGCGGCGCGGGTGGCGCCCAGAATAGCCGAGTGGTTTTCGGGGAAGTAGACCTCGAAGCCCATGGCGTGGAGCAACTCGGCCGGGCCGACGCTGTTACACCAGGCCACCTTGCGGGATGGGTCCTTGGCAGCAGCGTCCAGGCCGAGGAAGTGCTCGGCCATGACCTGCTTCATGCGGCGGGCCGCTTCGATACGCTTGGGCTTGGTCATGCGCGGCTCCTAGGCCACGGTGACCTTGAGCACCACCGCAGCGGCACAATCACCCGCAGCGCAGCCCGTGAACAGGCCGTAGCCGCCGCCCAGTATGGCCAGCTCCTCGATCAACTCGATGATGCTGCGCATGCCCGTGGGAGCCTGGGGGTGACCCCAGATGAGCGAGCAGCCGTAGCGATTCATGTCGGCCAGGGGGATCTCCATCTGGCGGGACAGGTAGATGTCGTTGACCGCGAACGGCGAGTGGCTGGTGAAGGCCTTGATGTCGCCCACGCCGATGCCCGCGCGAGACAGGGCCAGCTTGACCGCCGGCACGTTGGCCTTGGGCATGAAGCCCTTCTCGACCCGGGCCTGGGCTTGGGAGAGGATCTGGATCTCGATGTTCGAGTCGCGGGACAGCTCCCGGGCGCGCTCGCGGCTGGCCAGCACGATGCCGGCGTTGCCGTCGGAGGGGAAGGTCTGGCTACCGAAGGTCACCGAGCCATCCCGCATGAACGGGCGCAGCCTGGCCAGGCCTTCGGCCGTGGTGGGGAAGATGCCCTCGTCGCTGCTGACCGCGGCCAAGACCTTGCCCCTGCGGTTCTTGATCTCTACCGGCTCGATGTAGCGCTTGTGGAACGCGCCGTCGTCGGCCAGGGCCGCTTGGTACTGCTGGTAGCGCATCACCGCCACCTCGTCTTGGATGGCTCGCTCGATGCCCGCTTCGTTGGCCAGGTTTTCGGCGGTCTGGATCATGGGGTTGCGGGCGAAGGGGTCGTGCCCGAAGTTGTCCATGACCCAGTCTTCGGCCTTGCCCTGGCCGCCCGGTCCGCCGGGGTTGGGGTAGTAGACGTGGGGCCCGTTGGAGCACTTGTCGGCGGTGACCGCCAAGAACACGCTGGCGGAGCCGTTCTGCACCTGCTCGGCGCCGTGGGTCACGCACAGGGCGCCGGTGGCGCAAGCCTGGGAGAGGATGGGGGCCGGCACGGAGGTCATGCCGATCATGCCGGTGAGCCAGGGGCCGCCGTAGAAGCAGTGCTTGGAAGGAACGGTCCAACCCAGGCAGGCGCCGTCGAAGGCATCCACGGGGATGTCCCGCTTGGCGAGGGCACCCTTGGCCACGTCGGCCGCGAGGGGGATGGGCTCGGAACCCGACAAGGTACCCTGCCACTTACAGAACGGAGTGGACCAGTAGGCACCGTAAGGGACGAAGGCCTTTTCGAATTGCATAGCTTGGCTCCTGATAGGATACACATGTGAGGTTACGGGGACTTGGCAGCCTATTGTCGATGCCTCCTCCGGTCAAGCGAGATGCAGCGTGTGGGTGGCCCCGGTCAGCTTTGTCGTGGCACTGACCACCGTCGGCCCACCGACGAGGGCCGGTCGCAGAGCAGCCACTCCGCGGTCTACGGCGGCGGATACTGATCGCGGTTGTGGTGGCCCCCGATGCCTCTTGACATGGTCCCCCCGACCCTTTATGCACGAAGACCTTGTTTTTTCCCAATGAAATCCCCGCTTGCGGGCCACCGAAAACCGGAGTGAATCATGGCTGATCTGTCCTGGCTACCCCGTGACTCAGGCACGAAAAACCATCATCTGTGGGGGGACGAGTACTTCTCCACCGAAGCCCCCGGCGTCGTCTTCGAGAAGAAGCCCATCGTGGACCCGAAGGGCAACGTCGTCGAGGGTCTGTACACGGCCTGGATCATACTCAACAACCCAAGACAATACAACTCCTACACAACTGAGATGGTCAAAGGTGTGATCTCCGGCTTCCAACGCGCCTCGGCCGACAGCACGGTGGTGGCGGCGGTGTTCACGGCCATGGGCGACAAGTCCTTCTGCACCGGCGGCAACACCAAGGAATACGCCGAGTACTACTCCGGCCGGCCCAACGAGTACGGCCTGTACATGGACCTCTTCAACGCCATGGTGGACGCCATCCTCGGCTGCAAGAAGCCCACCATCTGCCGGGTCAACGGCATGAGGGTCGCCGGCGGCCAGGAGATCGGCATGGCCTGTGACATCACGGTGTCCAGCGACCTGGCCATCTTCGGCCAGGCCGGCCCACGCCACGGCTCCGCCCCTGACGGCGGCAGCACCGACTTCCTCCCCTGGATGCTCCCCTTCGAGCTGGCCATGTGGAACTGCACCTCCTGCGAGATGTGGTCGGCCTACAAGGCCCAGCGGCTGGGGCTCATCTCCAAGTGTTTCCCGGTCATCAAGGACGAGTCGGGCTGGGTCCGCAACCCCGCGGTCGTCATCGATCGCTACGTCGATGACGGCGAGATCGTCTACGGCGAGTTCAAGGGCGGCGCCGAGGGCAAGGCGGCCCGCAAGTCCATCCGCGGTGTCAGCGCCGACTTCGAGTTGCTCGACACCGAGATCTCCAGGCTCGCCTGGACCTACACCAACCTCTTCCCCGGCTGCCTCATCAAGAGCGTCGAGGGCATCCGTCTCAAGAAGAAGTTCTTCTGGGACCAGACCAAGGTCATCAACCGTCACTGGCTGGCGGCCAACATGAACTGCGAAGCCTACCTGGGCTTCACCGCTTTCAACAACAAGAAGCGCACGGGCAAGGACGTCATCGACTTCATCGAGTACCGGCGCCTGCAGTCCGCTGGCGCCGCCTTCGACGTCGAGTTCATGGCCGCCGTGCTCGCGCCGCCCCTCGAAGGTCAGGAATAGACCATGCTCCTCCAAGGCAAGAACGCCATCGTCACCGGTGGCTCCCAGGGCATCGGCACCGCCGCATCCCTCGACCTCGCCCGCCAGGGCGCCAACGTCTGCCTCACCTACCGCAAGCACAAAGCCGAGGCCCTGGCGGTCGTGGCCCAGATCCAGGAAATGGGCCGCAAGGCCCTGGCCGTGCAGTGCGACATCTCCGTCTTCGACCAGGCCGCCGCCGTGGTCAACGCCACGGTCGAGGCCTTCGGCTCGGTG
>CAZVHW010000584.1:0-4965 GCA_964626835.1 uncultured Enterobacterales bacterium | reverse complement strand
AGCCGGGGGGGGCGACCTCGTCGCCTGCCAGACGGCGAAGCCCGCGCCCAGCCAGCAGCGCCAGGGCCAGGACCGCGAGCAGGAGCCAACGATGGGGAATGCGCATCAGGCCCACCAGGGGCAGCCATGTCAGCGCAGCCAGGGGCCCTGGGACGGCCCCACCCGCAACCTGGACCTGCTCGCCGGCCAGGTGCAGCACGGGACCCAGGGACAGCAGCAGGCCCACGAGGCCCAGGCCCAACCACCAGCCACGCGCGGCGCGCACCGACACGCCCGCCGCAGCCAAGAGCAGCACGACGGTGCCGAGGTACTGCACCCGGGGGTGGCCCGCGGCGGCCAGCACACCCGGCATGAAGCCCAGCCAGCCAGCCGGGTCGCTCACCATGCCCGCGAGCGTTTCGGGATGATGGGCCACGTAGGTGGCCAGGTCTGGACCCTGGAAGAGGTTGTCCGCCTGGCCCAGCATGCCCTGGTAGATCAAGGCTGGTCCCGCCACGAGCACCGCGAAGGCAGCCACGGCGACCAGCGCGACCCTGGCCCGGCAGCGCAGCCCCACCCACGCCAGCAGGTAGAGCGTGAAGAACGCCCCGTAGTACCAGGATCCGACGGCGGTGAGCGCCCCGAGCCCGCCGGCCATCAGCGCGTCGCCCCAGCGCCGGCGGTCGGCGGTACGCTCGAGGGCCCAGATGGCCAGCACCAAGGGCCAGGCAGCCAGGGTCTCGCTCTCTCCCGTCAGGGACTGCCCCAACAGAAGACCCGAGACCCCGAAGACCAGGCCCGTGAACCACCCCGCGAGGGTCGAGCCGCTGATCCGCACGCCGAGCAGCCAGGCGGCCAGCGAGCACAGCCAGAGCTGCGCGATCACCATCCCGTCGTAGGCGGCCACCATGCCGACCCATCGAGAGAGGGGAAAATAGAGCGCCCAACCGAGGGGATCGGGATGCAGGAGTCGACCGCCTTCGGGGAAGGCGATCTGGTGGGTGCTCAGCCAGCTCCCCCCACCCACCACGACACCCGAGAGCCAGTCGTGCAGCCAGATGTGGTCGAAGAGGTCCCTCGTGGGTAGGCCGACGGCCCCCGTCCCTCCCCGCATGGCCGGCACCAACAAACAAAGCAGCAGCCCCAGGTAGGCCAGGGCACCGGCGACGAGCCAACCCGTCCGAACCCCGGAGGGGGCCCCATGCTCACCGGAGGCGCCGCTCCCCATCAGTACTCCGGCATGGCGATGGGCCAGGACAGGTCGAAGGTGTCGTAGCCTTCTCGCAGCTTTTGGAGCACCAGCTGGCTCTGATCCGAGTGGAGGGTGCGGGTCTCCACCGCAGCCTCGATCTCTTCCTGGGTGGGAACGAACTCCACCGGGTTGGCGCCGTGGCGGCGGGCCATGCGATCGAGCAGGGTGGTGGTGCGATCGAAGAAGGCCGCCAATTCGGGCCGAGGGTCACTGGCCCGGGCCCGGGGGCTGTCGTCCGGGGGTGTGACCCCGGCCACCTCTGCCGGTTCGTTCACCACCACCACCACGAAGACGTAGGCGAGCGCGCAGTTGACCGCGAGCACGACGAGGTTCACGACGAGCGTGATGCGGACCAGCCGCAACACGCGATGGAGCTCTCGCTCGGACATGAACTCCTCCCTATCGCCGGATCTCGCCACCGCCACGCCGTTCGGGCTGCTATGATGCTGTCATGTTGCACCCGTTTCTCCGCCACCGGTCCACGCGCAGCCCGTCAGCGCTACGACAGGCTCTGACGCTTCCGGCGGTGGTCGGCCTCGCCTTCGCTTGCAACATCGGTCTCGATTACGAAGTTTCCAAGACGGACACAGCCGAGGGCGGTGAAGAGAACCCGAGCATCCCGGGCACCTGGTACCCCGACTCCGACGGCGACGGTTACGGCGACCCAGGCGAGGTGATCATCCAGTGCACGCAGCCGTCAGGCTACGTGTTGGACAGCACCGACTGCGACGACACAGACAGCTCCATCTTCCCAGGCGCCATCGAGTACTGCGACGGCGCCGACAACGACTGCGACGGCATCATCGACGAAGACCCCCTCGACGGCGACACCTGGTACGCCGACAACGACCTCGACGCCTGGGGCAACCCCGACGACACCGTCAGCGCCTGCGAGCAGCCTCCCGGCTACACGGACAACACCCTGGACTGCGATGACACCGACCCCCACGAGCCCGTCATCGTCGACGCCATCAACGGCAACACGAGCGGCATGGGTACCAACAGCGATCCCCTGGCCAGCCTGCAAGCGGGCATCGACCAGGCCATGGGTTGCGTCCTGGCCCGCGCCGGCACCTACGCCGAGACCATCGACTTCGGCGGCAAGTCCATCGCGGTTCGCTCCATCGACGGCGCCCAGCTCACCAGCATCGACCCAGGCACGCTGCCCTGTGACGTGAGCAACGCCTCTTCCTGCGTAGCCGCGGTGACCATCGCCAGCGGCACCAACGCGACCCCCACCCTCGCCGGCTTCACCATCACGGGGGGCAGCGGCGCCACGTTCTACAGCTCCACCAGCACCACCTGTGCCGACTCCGCCCCAAGCAACCAGGGCAACAACACCTGCACCGTTCACCTGTACGAATACTGTGGCGGTGGCATCTACGTGGCGGGCGACGACCCCACCCTCGAGGACCTCACCGTCCACGCCAACCTCTTGCCGGACTTCACCCAGCAAGCCGCCGGCAGCTTCGAGCAGATCTGGCGCTACTCCTACGGTGGTGGTCTCTGCATCCAGGGAGGCAACGTCAGCCTCGAAGGTGTCGAAGTCACCTCGAACCAGGCCGACACCGGGGGCGGCATCTACGCCGCGTCCGGCACGATGGTCAGCCTCTCTCGAGCCTTCGTCTGGAACAACGTCTCCTCCGACGGCGGCGGTTTCTACCTCGACGGTGCCGACCTGAGCGCCATCAACGCGGTGCTGACCTGCAACCAGGCCGATGTCGACGGAGGGGGAATCTTCACCTCCGGAGGCGGCACGGTCGCCCTCACCAACACCAGCCTGTACGGCAACGCCAGCTCCACCTCCGGCGAGCAAAGAGGCAGCCAGCTCTTCCAGCAGAACAACGGCACGGTCCAGCTGCACAACGTCATCACGGAAGCCAACAGCTCGGTGTTCGCCCTGTACGGTTCCGGAACGGGACAGTTCTCCTACAACGACGTCTACAACAGCTCCGACAACGCGCTCACCTACGGCGGGACCTTCACCGCCGGGGCTCACGACATCAGCTCGGATCCGTCGTTCTCCGATGCTCACTGCTCCATCGAGTCCCCCCCCGACTTCACCCTGCGCACGTCCTCGCCCGCCATCGACGCCGGGGATCCGGACGCTGCCTACAACGACATCGACGGCACCCGCAACGACATGGGCGGCTACGGCGGGCCTGACGGCGTCTGGTAGCGCCCCTGTAGGCCGAGCGCCCTGCACGGCTTCGTGGGGCGACCACCCCAATCGAGACGGTCCACGCGGCTGATCGAGCGACCACGAGACGAACCCGCCCGGAACATGGTACGAACTGATCCTCTGGACGGCCTGCAACAGAACCGGATGTCGAGCGCTACCATGGGGATCCCGATCAAGGAAACCATCACCCTTCGAACGGCACGCGGTGTGGCCGAAGCCGTCGTTCGCGAGGTTGGGACGCGCGAACTGCAGGTCGAGGGCAAGCTGAGCTACAAGCCCGGTCGAGAGGTCGAGTTCCAGTTCCCACTGCCCGGCTACAACGCCAACCTTCGGGGCCGAGCCAAGGTGACCAAGGTCGTCACGCTCGCCCTGGGTCCCACCCAGGCGGTTCTCGACATCGTCGAGATGAACAAGAACCACGAAGGCATGCTGCGCGAGTGGCTGCTCGAGCACGAGCGAGCCGTGCGCACCAACAAGCCCAAGAAGCGGCCGGCACCATCGGTCGAGCAGATGCGCAGCGGGGGTAGCGGATCGCTCATCTCCACCCTCAACGAGGCCGATGATGCGGTGGGTCGGCAAGCGATCACCGAAATCATCGCCTCGAGCGCTGATGGTGGTGAGAGTCGGCGCTCTCGCCTGCGGCGGGGGGTCGAGGCCCGCCGCGGCACCAACGAACAACCCGGCAAGCCCAAGCGCGGGCACCTCCGTGTCGAGGTGAAGGTGGCGTCCAACGCCACGCCACCCATCGTGCAGATCCGCTTCAACGATCCCCAACGATACGACCAGTACTACTGGAAGCACATCCACCGCCTGGCCCTCCAGGTACGCTACACCGGTACCCAGCTCGAGAAGAACGCTCGGGTCAGCGTCCGCCTGGTGCTGCCCGGAGGCTCTCTGATCAAGTGCACGGGTGTGGTCAAGGTCACCATGCCCACGGGCTTCGGCCTGCTCCTGGACATGGACCACACCGCCCGCAGCACCCTACGGCTGGCCGCAGGACAGCGTCCTCGCGACGTGTAGCAGCCTGCGGCAAGGCGTGGCCCAACCCGATGGAGCGAGGTTCGAGAACGTTGACCAGGGGCACGGCCTCGTCTACCTTGCTCTGAGCGGCGCGCCGCCCCCTGTCCTGCGCGCCCGGAGGCTCCATGGCTCCACGCACCCTGCTGCTCTCCGCCGTTCTGCTGGCGGCCTGCAACACCGACGTGCACGTCGGCCCAACCGAGAACCTCGCCCCGGTGGTCCACATCGAGACCCCAGCGGACCAGACGACCTTCCTCGAGCACGACGCCATCGAGCTCATCGGCACCGTGCTCGACAACAACGGACAGAGCGACCTGTACTCGGTCACCTGGTCCTCCACGGTCGACCCCGGACTCGCCACCATGGATGCCTGGCCCGACGCCGACGGCGTCTCCCAGCTCTCGGTCACCCTCACGCCGGGCACCCACCTCATCGAGCTGTCCGCCCTGGACGAGCAGGGCCTGTCCGATGCCGACAGCATCACGCTGTTCGTCGAGGCGGCCCAGCAGGAGCCCGACGTCAGCATCACCAC
>CAZVHW010000583.1:0-4980 GCA_964626835.1 uncultured Enterobacterales bacterium | reverse complement strand
TGGAGATCACCCAGTTCACCTACTTCCAGCAGTGCGGGGGCTTCGACCTGAACCCCATCACGGTCGAGCTCACCTACGGTCTCGAGCGGCTGGCCATGTACCTGCAGGGCATCGACAACGTCTACGACCTCGAGTGGGTGCGCGGTGTCACGTATGGCGACGTGTTCCACCGAAACGAGGTCGAGCAGAGCAAGTACAACTTCGAGCTGGCGGACACCGCCACGCTCCTGCAGCTGTTCGACGCCTGCTACGCCGAGTGCCTCCGACTGGCCGATGCCGGCGTGGCCCTGCCCGCCTACGACCAGTGCATCCAGTGCAGCCATCTGTTCAACCTACTCGACGCCCGCGGAGCCATCTCGGTGGCCGAGCGCGCGGAGTACATCCGTCGCATCCGAGAGCTGGCCTGTAAGTGCGCGGCAACCTGGCTGGGCGTGAAGGACGGGGAGGACGAGGCATGAGCGCCGCCCAAGCTACGGCCCAGCTGTTTGTCGAAGTCTTCTGTGAAGAGCTGCCAGCCTCTTGGGGTGGTCCAGCCCGCGAGACGCTCGCCCTCAACATCACCAAGCTGCTCGAGGGAGTGCCCTACGGGCGGGTTCGCTCCTGGCACAGCCCCCGTCGCCTGGCCGTGGCGGTGGACGCTGTCGCCCTCGCTCGTCCCAAGGTGGAGAGAGTGGTGACGGGCCCTCCATGGGCCGTGGCATTTCGCGACGGCGCCTTCACCAGGGCTGCCCAGGGCTTCGCCAGGGGCCGCGGCGCCTCGGTGGACGACCTCTACCAGCACGACGGCCCCCGCGGGTCGGTGGTCGCCGCGAAGATCTCCGAAGGCGGCGAGCCAACGCTCGATGCCGTGGCTGCCGGCCTCGAGCAGGCCATCCTCTCGGTGCCCTTCCGCAAGACCCTCCGCTGGGGTGACCGCCCCGAGCGTTGGGCCCGTCCCATCCATGGGGTTTGCGCCGTCCTGGGCGGCCAGCGCGTCCCCACCTCGGTGGCTGGGCTCGAGACCGTGAACACCTCGCAAGGGCATCGGTTCCATCCAGAGCCCTTCCAGGTCACCAGCGCGGAGGCCTGGCTCGAGGATCTGCGGGCCAGCTACGTGCTGGCCGATCCCGAAGAGCGCAAGCGCGTGATCGTCGCGGGGCTCGAGGCCGCTGCCGCGGACCGCGGCGTGTGCATCCATCCCGATCCAGACCTGCTCGAAGAAGTGGTGGACCTCGTGGAATGGCCCGTGGCCGTGGCGGGCAGCCTGCCCCAGCACCTGATGCACCTGCCACCTCGCCTGCTGGTCGAGAGCATGCGCGTGCACCAGCGCATCTTCGACACCCGCACTGCGGATGGTGAGCTGACGCCCGTGTTCATCACCGTGAGCAACAACCCCCACGGTGACGACACCATCATCTCCGCGGGCAACACCCGGGTGCTCACGGCGCGCTTCGAGGACGCACGCTTCTTCTTCGACGAAGACCGCAAGCTCACCCTCGAGCAACACGGGGCTGACCTCGAGCGCATGCGCTGGGTCCGACGGCTGGGCACCATGGCCGAAAAGGCCACCCGCATAGCCGACCTGGGCAAGCTGCTCTGCGAGTTCCTCCCCGACGCCGATCCCGAGCAGGTCCACCGCGCCGGTCTGCTCTGCAAGGCCGACCTGTGCACCCACATGGTTGGCGAGTTCCCCGAGCTGCAGGGCCACGTGGGCATGCTCTACGCCCGCAACGACGGCGAGCCCGAAGCCGTCGCCATCGCCATCGAACAACACTACCTGCCCCGCTTCTCCGACGACGGGCTGCCGCAGACTGCTGCCGGCCGCGCCTTGGCCCTCGCCGACCGGCTGGACACCTTGGCTGGCTGCTTCGCCATCGGGCTGGTCCCCAAGGGCAGCGCCGATCCGCAGGGCCTGCGCCGTGCGGCCAACGGCGTCATCACCATCCTGCGCGACATCGGTGTGTCGGTGGATCTCGGCTGGCTGGCCGAGCAGGCTCTCGAGCCCTTCACCAGCCTCGCGAAGAAGCCCCTGGGGTCCCTGCGCGACGATCTGCTCGGCTGGTTCCGCGCCCGCCTGCGCGCCCAGCTGCTCGGCGAGCACCCCACCGAGGTGGTGGACGCCGTGCTCGAGGCCGGTGGTGACTGCGCGGTGCGGTACAGCCTGCGGGTGCAGGCCCTGGCCACGGTGGCATCGAGCCCCGAGTTCGCACCGCTGCGCACCACCTTCCGGCGCGTGATGGGCTTGTCCAAGGACCACGCTCGCCCCGACTACGATCCCGCGGCCCTGATGGAACCCTCCGAGCGGGCGTTGCTCGCGGCCTTCCTCGACGTGCGCGAGCGCGCCGGCGGCCACGTTGCCCGCCTCGACTACGCCGCCACCTTGGCGGCCATGGCCGAGCTGAAGGCGCCGGTGGACCAGCTGTTCGAGGACGTGTTCGTCATGGACGAGGATCCCGACGTCCGCCACAACCGCCTGGGCCTGCTGCGCTCGGTGGCCGACCTGTTCCGGTCCGTGGCCGACTTCACCAAGCTCTCCGCCGAGGGCTGATCTTTCCCCCCTTTGTGACTACCTGGAATCCCCCCCGCCGGCCTGGAAGTCGAAGCGGCCGGCACACTCGAACAACGAGGACGACAATGGCCGAAAAGTTGGTCTTTTTCTTCGGAGACGGAACCGCGGATGGCGACAGCAGCATGAAGCAGCTGCTGGGCGGCAAGGGCGCCAACCTCGCCGAGATGACCCTGCTGGGCGTCCCGGTGCCTCCAGGCTTCACGATCTCCTGCGACACCTGCAACGTGTACTTCCACGCTGGCGGCGAGCTGCCAGATGGCCTCGAAGCGCAGGTGCGGGACAATACCGCCAAGGTCGAGCAGGTGGTCGGCAAGATCTTCGGCGATGCCGCCAACCCGCTGCTCTTCTCCGTGCGCTCCGGCGCCCCCATCTCCATGCCCGGAATGATGGACACCGTCCTCAACCTCGGCCTGAACGACGCCACCGTCGCGGCTCTGGCCGACAGCAGCGGCAACCCCCGTTTCGTGTGGGACTCCTACCGCCGCCTGCTGGCCATGTACGGCGACGTGGTCATGGGCATGAAGCCCGAGAGCAAGGACGACCACGATCCCTTCGAGGAGATCCTCAAGGCCAAGAAGGCGGCCAGGGGCGTCGAGCTCGACACCGGATTGAGCACCGAGGACTTGATGGACGTGGCCCACAGGTTCAAGGCCGCCATCCTGGCCGCCACCGGCCAGCCCTTCCCCCAGGATCCCACCGCGCAGCTCTGGGGCGCCATCCGGGCGGTCTTCGACTCCTGGCACAACGACCGGGCCGTCAAGTACCGCCAGCTCAACGGCATCGATCCATCGATGGGCACGGCCGTGAACGTCCAGACCATGGTGTTCGGCAACCGCGGCAATGACTGCGCCACCGGTGTGGCCTTCACCCGCGACCCCGCCACCGGCGAGCGCCGCTTCTTCGGTGAGTACCTGGTCAACGCCCAGGGCGAGGACGTCGTGGCGGGCACGCGCACGCCCCAGCAGATCAACATCGAGGGCTCCCTCCGCTGGGCCGAGATGCAGGGGATCGGTGAATCCGAGCGCCGCGAGCAGTACCCCTCTCTCGAGGAGATCATGCCTGAGTTGTACGCCCAGCTCGATGGCATCCAGCGCAAGCTCGAGGACCACTACCGCGACATGCAGGACGTGGAGTTCACCATCGAGCGTGGCCGCCTGTGGATGCTCCAGACCCGCACCGGCAAGCGCACCGGCCTGGCGCACCTGCGGATCGCGACGGAGATGGTCGACGAGGGCCGCATCACCCGTGACGAAGCCCTGCTGCGCATGCCGGCTGGTCAGCTCGACCAGATCCTGCAGCCCATCTTCGACGACAAGGCCAAGCAGAAGGCGATCGCCGACAAGCGCGAGCTTGCCAAGGGCTTGAACGCCGGCCCTGGCGCGGCCTGCGGCCGGGTGGTCTTCAACGCCGAAGACGCCGAGGCCTGGTTCGCAGCCGCCGAGCAGAAGCAGGAGGTCAACGGCCGTCTGTGGGACGCCATCATCCTCACGCGTGTCGAGACCTCTCCCGAGGACATCCGAGGCATGGCCGCCGCCAAGGGCATCCTCACCGCTCAGGGAGGCTCCACCTCTCACGCAGCCCTGGTCGCGCGTCAAATGGGCAAGTCTTGCGTCGCTGGCTGCTCGTCGCTGGACATCGACTACGCCAAGCGCGAGATGCGCGTGGGCGGCAAGGTGATCAAGGAAGGCGACTGGATCTCCCTGGACGGCACGACCGGCCAGGTCATCGAGGGCAAGGTGCCCACCATGCCCTCCGAGGTCGTCCAGGTGCTGGTCGGCAAGACCATGAAGCCCGAAGAGTCCTACATCTACGGCCTGTACTCCCGCTTCATGGGCTGGGTGGACGAGACCCGCACCATCAACGTGCGCACCAACGCCGACCAGCCGGACCAGACCCGCAACGCCCGGGCGCTCGGCGCCGAGGGCATCGGGTTGTGCCGCACCGAGCACATGTTCTTCGACGACGAGCGCACGCCGCTGGTGCAGGGCATGATGCTGGCCAGGGACGAGGAGGGTCGCGGGGCCGCGTTGGCCAAGCTGCTCCCCATGCAGCGTGGCGACTTCGAGGGCATCTTCGAGGTCATGGACGGCTTCCCGGTGACCGTGCGCACCCTGGACGCCCCCCTGCACGAGTTCCTGCCTCACACGGAGGCGGACCTGGAGAAGGTGGCCAAGGCCACAGGCCGCGACAAGGACGTGCTCCGCAAGAAGGTGGAGAGTCTTCACGAGTTCAACCCCATGCTCGGCCACCGCGGCTGTCGCCTGGGCATCGTCTTCTCCGAGATCACCGCCATGCAGGTGCGCGCCATCCTCGAGGCAGCCTGCAACGTCCGCCGCCTGGGCATCGACGTCCAGCCCGAGATCATGATCCCCCTGGTGGGCCATGTCAACGAACTGACCGCCCAGGCCGAGGTGGCCCGCAAGGTCGCGGCC
>CAZVHW010000582.1:0-4981 GCA_964626835.1 uncultured Enterobacterales bacterium | reverse complement strand
GCCAGGTGTAGGAGTCGATGAGGGTGCTGGCGTCGCTCTCGTAGAGGTAGACGGAATCCGAGCTGTTCGAGATCCCGTTGCCGATGGTGGCGTCGGGGGTGGTGAGCAGCACGATCCCGGCGGTCAGGGCGTAGTCTTCGGCGAAGTCCGGATCGAGGATCAGCGCGTGCTCCGCGGGCCCCAACAGGGTGGAGCCGCCGTGGTAGCCCTCGAGCACGTCCGTGTAGGAGCCGTCGGAGATGACCAGCCCCCCCAGGTCGATGTCGGTGGCCATGGGGTTGTAGATCTCCACGAACTCCCCGCTGCGCTCGTCGTCGGCGTTGGCCATGACCTCGGTGATCAGCAGCTCCGCTGGATTGCCGCTCTCGGGGAAACAATGCGCTGCACCCGGGGACATGCCGTCGGCGCATGCGGAGGCGCGCCAGTTGCCCGCCACGTCGCCGGTTTCCACGTCGTACATCTCCAGGGAGACCCCGTCGCCGGGGTCCGTGGCGTGGGAGAAGGTGGCGACCGTGGTGGTGCCGTCGGACTCGAAGACGGTCACCGTGTCCGAGGTGGTCAGGCCGTTGCCGAGGGTGGTGTCCTCGGTGGTGAGCAGCAAGGCGTCGCCGTCGATGGTGTAGGCGCCGTCGTACTCGGGATCGAGGACCACGGCGTAGCCACCGGCCGAGAGCGACGTGGCGCCGCCGTCATAGGCCACGAGCGTGTCGGTGTCGCCGCCGTCGGTCAGCTGCATGCCGGCCAGGTCCACGCTCGAACCGCTGGCGTTGTACAGCTCGACGAACTCGCCGGTGGACTCGGTGACGGCGTTGGCGAGCACTTCGGTGATCACCACGCTGGCCTCGGATGCCACGAACTCGTCGTAGCCGAGGTCTACGGCCGCGCCCGAGGGCCTCGTGTCGCCGTCGAAGTCGGTGAGCACGGAGGTGGTGGTGCCGGCGTCGATGCAGGGCGAGGTGGCGGACAGGCCGTAGTCGCCCTCGGCGGCGTCGGTGAAGAGGGGATCCTCGGAGATGTCGGTGCTCGCCGCCGAGGCGTCGTTGACGTAGTCGGTGGTGTTGCCTCAGACCAGGTTGTGGCTGGTGGACGAGGTGCTACCGGAACAGTTGAGCCCGTAGTCGTTGCTGGTGACCACGTTGTTGAGCACCTGGGTGGAGTCCCCCGAGCCCAGCCCGATGGCCCCCGCCGTGCTGCCCGTGCTGCCGAAGCCGTTGCCCCACAGGGTGTTGTGGGCGATGGTGCCGGTGCTGTACGTGGAGCGGATGCCGCTGATGGCGTTGGAGTGCACCAGGCTGTTCTGGATGGTGTGCCCCATGTCGTATTCGGTGTAGATGCCGTACTCGTTGTAGGCTGCCGTCACTTCGCCGATGACCGAGTACGCGCTGCCGATGCTGTAGATGCCGTACTCGAAGTACTGGACGCCCACGTCGCGGACGTGCACGATGCCGCCGTCGCCGTCCACGTAGACCCCTGCCTCGGTGGTGTACCAAGTGCCGTCGCTGACGAAGGTGGGCGAGGTGATGCCGATGCCGGAGAGCGTGGTCTCGGTCATCCCCGTGATGTCCACCGTACCCACCAGCAGGGTCTCCCCCTGTCCGACCCCCGCCACCGTGATGGACTTGTCGATGTTCAAGTCCTCGTAGTAGGTGCCCGCCGGGATCGTCACCGTGTCGCCCGAGGACGCGGAGTCGATGGCGTCCTGGATGGTGGTGAAGACGATGATGTCGCTCACCGGCAGTGCATCCCAGTCTCGATCGAGGCTCCGCTCCCCCGGAGCTTCCGGGGCACAGGCCATCGCCAGGGGGACGAGGAGGAGAAATACACGGTTCATGGCGGATTCTTCGGAGTCGCGGAGGGGAGCGATCTCGATCGACGCATTCTACATCGAACATACGCCGTTCCAGCAGCAATTTCCCGCAGGACGCGGCCTCGCTTCCGGGGTGATATCGGCACCGAACGAACCCCGGCTCACAGGAGTGGAAGAGTCCATGGCACAATCCCCAGCTGTCCAGACGAGCCCCACCCCCAACGAGCTGTTGGTATTCGACATCCAGCGCTTCTGCGTGCACGACGGGCCCGGCATCCGCACCACCGTGTTCCTCAAGGGCTGCCCCCTGCGTTGCCGCTGGTGTCAGAACCCAGAGTCTCTCGAGACGCGCTGCCAGGTGGCCTTCATCGCTCTCCGCTGTGTGGGTTGCGGCCACTGCATCGAGGTTTGCCCTCACGACGCGGCACAGGCGGGTGAGCGCCGCATCGACCGGACGCGCTGCCAGGCCTGCGGTGCGTGTGTCGAGGCCTGCCCCTACGAAGCCGCGCATGCTGGGTCGGAGCACGAGCCCCACGGATCTGCTCCGCGAGGTGCTGGCCGATCGGCCCTACTTCGAGGCCACCGGCGGTGGGCTCACGGTGTCGGGCGGCGAACCCTTGCTTCAGGCCGAAGGGGTGGAAGCGCTGCTCGCAGCAGCCCAGCGCCAGGGCCTGCACACCACCTTGGAGACCAGCGGCTGTGGCCCATGGAGCGCGCTTCATCGGCTGCTCCCCCATGCCGATCTGATCTACTTCGATCTCAAGGCCGCCGACGACCCGCGGCATCGGGAGCTCACCGGGGTGCGCTTCTCCCAGCCCATCAGGGACAACGCCCGGCGACTGGCGGATGCGGGCGCCAACGTGGTCTTCCGCATGCCGGTGGTGCCCGGTCACAACGACGATGAGGGGACGGTGGATGGGATCGCCAGCCTGCTTCGCGACCTGGGGCAGGGGAGCATCCGGGTCTTGCCCTACCACAGAGCGGGCGAGGAGAAGCTGTCCTGGGTGGACACCGACCTGCAGCGCCTCGAGCTGGACCGTCAGGCGGCCGAAGACGCTCTGCGCAGCGTGAGCCTCCGGCTGCAGCAGCAGGGGCTCGAGGTGGTGCAGGAGGGACGGGCCGAGGACACGAAGGATACTGGCTCCCGTTTTCCCGAGCGCGTTTGGCAACTGCGGGAAGCCGTGCGGTCGGCCAAGCCCGCCGTCTGCACCGAGCGCGCCCTCGAGGTCACGCGCTATGCGCGCGACAGGGGCAACCGCTCCAAGCCCGTCGTTATCCAGCGGGCCGAGGCCTTGGCGGGTGTCTTGGCCAGCCGCAGCATCGCCATCCACGAGGACGAGCTGCTCGTGGGCAACTACAGCGTGCATCGGGTCGGGGGCGCCATCTTCCCCGAACTGCACGGCATCGCCCAGTGCGAGGATCTGCTGGTCTACGGGAGCCGCGAGGTCAACCCCCTGCAGCTGAGCACGGGTCAAGTGGCCTCTTTGGCGCTGCGAGTGCTGCCTTTCTGGGCCACCAAGTCCCTCTCCATGCGGGCATTCCCGCTCCCGAGGGCGCTGCGCTTCATGGCCGACCAGCTCTCCGCTCGCCGCTACGTGATCAACGAAACCGGCGGGATCTCCCACCTCGTGCCCGACTACGAGACCCTGCTGGCCCAGGGAACGGATGGCATCGCCGCGAGAGCCCGCGAAGCCGCGGAGAGGACCGACGATCCCCAGCAACACGGCTTCTACCGCGCTGTCGAGATCGCCTGCGAAGGCCTCGCGCGATTCGGCGAGCGCTACGCCGAGTTGGCCACCGAGATGGCCGCGGCCGAAGAGGATCCCCTACGGAAGGGAGAACTCGAACGGATCGCCCAGACCTGCGCCCACATGCCCCGTCACCCAGCGCGGAACCTCCAGGAGGCCGTGCAGTCCCTGCTGTTCGCGCAGATCGCCATCAACGCCGAGAGCCTGGACAACTCGGTCTGCCCCGGCCGCCTTGACCAGCTGCTGCTGCCCTTTTTCCAAGCCGACGAGTCAGGGAAGGCCGAAGCCCTGCGGGCCGCGCGGGAGCTCATCGGCTGCCTGACCGTCAAGCTCTGCGAGCTGATCCCGGTGTTCTCCCGGCGCATCACCCGCATCCACGGCGGCATGTTCAACGGGCAGGTGGTGGTGGTGGGCGGCACCGACCGTCAGGGGCGCGACGCCACCAACGCGCTGACCTGGATCTTCCTCGACGCCATGGACGCCCTGCGCATGCGCCAGCCCAACTACCACGCTCGGCTCCACGCCCACAGCCCGCGCCGCTACGTCCAGCGAGTGGCCGCCATGCTGCGCGACGGCTCGGCGGCGCCGTCGTTGTTCAACGACGAGGTGGTGGTGCCGATGCTCGTGGGACGCGGCACCAGCGAGGAGGACGCCCGGGACTACTCGCCGGTGGGGTGCGTGGAGCCGGTGGCCTGCGGCAAGACCTTCGGCTCCACCGACGCGGCCCTGCTGAACCTGCCGCTGTGTCTCGAGCGCGCGCTCGGCCTGCGCCCCGGCGGCGCTTCTTTCCGGCGCCTGCGTGGTGACGAACCGCTGCAGCTGTTGGTGGACCGCCTGCGCCGCCAGGTGGAGCACCTGGTGGACCGCCTGATTTCGGACCTGGCCACCCTGGAGCGGGCCAACGCCCGGCTGCACCCCACGCCCCTGACCTCGACGCTGCTGGACGGCTGCCTGCGCCGCGGCGTGGACTCCACCGCCGGCGGGGCCACTTACAACGGCAGCGGCGTCCAGGGCGTGGGGGTCGTGGACGTTGCCGACAGCCTCACCGCCCTCGACGAGGTGGTCTACCGCCGCGAGCTGTGCGACCTGGACCAGCTGCTGGCCGCCCTGCGCGCCGACTTCACCGGCTTCGACTGGCTGCGCGGTCACCTGCTCGGCGCGCCCAAGTTCGGCAACCGGCACCGCCGCGCCGACGCCAACGTCGACCTGGTCATGGGCCTCTTCGCCGACGCCCTGGCCCGCCACCGCAACACCCGGGGCGGCGCCTACTGGGCGGGCTTCTACTCGGTGACCTCCCACCTGGCCTTCGGCCATCAGGTGGGCGCGCTCCCCTCGGGCCGCGGCGCCGGCGCCGCCCTGGCCAATGGGCTGTCGCCGGCCAACGGCCACGACCGCCGCGGCCCCACGGCCGCCCTCGGCTCCGTGG
>CAZVHW010000581.1:0-4983 GCA_964626835.1 uncultured Enterobacterales bacterium | reverse complement strand
CTCCCTCATCAGTCAGGTACGCGCCACGCCCCACAAGGGTTCAGACGGCGATATCGACGGCTTCCGACTGTCCGCCATCCGACGGGGCAGCCTGCTGCAGAAGCTCGGTATCAAGAATGGCGACGTCATCCACGGAGTGAACGGCTCACCGCTCACCAGTGCCACGGGCGCAATGGGCGCCTTCCAGGCCATGCAGAGCGAAGCCAACTTCTCCTTCGACGTGACCCGCAGAAACCAGAAGAACACTTTCGAGTACACGATCCGTTGACGGGGCTCGAGCCCCCGGAGCGCTGTGGAATGAGCAAGAGTCATCGACGCACCTTGGCCCCCGCCTGGCTGGCTGCTCTGCTAGCCATCGGCATCGGGGTGCCACCCGCGCACGCCCAGGACGATCCGCCGCCGGACGACGACGTCGAGGAATCCGAGGGTGATGGTCCGCGGCCCATGCCCCTCCTTCCCGGCCCCGCTGGGCCCCTCCGCCGGGGCATGCCCGGCCCTGGGCGTAAGCCCATGGGGCCCCCGGGCTCGTCCCAGGACCGTCCTCCGATGGACGGTCAAGAGCCGCCACCTCCGCCCCCACCGGATGGCGAAGACCCGGACGATCTCGAGGATCCCGAAGGCCCCGAACCGGAACCGGCTGACTCCGACTCCAGCGCCTCGAGCGGTGGAAGCAGCGCCAGCTCCAGCGGTACGGCGACGCCCGACGAAGATCGGCAGCGCCCACCTCAGCTCGATCCCAACGCCAAGGTCAGCGTCGACTTCGTCGATGCCGACATCAACGACATCATCAAGTACATGGCCGAGATCACCGGTCGCAACTTCATCCTGGGCGACAAGCTCTCCGGCAGCATCACCATCATCAGCCACCAGCTGGTCACGGTGGCCGAAGCCTATGAAGCCTTCCTCTCGGCGCTCGAGGTGGCCGGCTACACCACGGTGACCGTGGGCAAGGCCACCAAGGTGGTCAAGTCGGGTCAGGCGTCCAAGACCCCCCTGCGGGTCTACCATGACGATGCCATCCCCTACACCGACAACTTCGTCACCCAGATCATCAACCTGGACAACGTCTCGGTCAAGGACATCTCCACCGTGGTCAAGGACCTGGCCAGCGGGGACGCCAAGATCATCGCCTACTCGCCCACCAACACCCTCATCCTCACCGATGCGGCCACCAACATTCGGCGGGTCTACAACATCATCAAGGAGCTGGACGTCGCTTCCCCGCAGTCCACCACCGAGATCATCGTCCTGACCTATGCCGAGGCCGCCGACGTCGAGACCATCATCGAAGAACTCTATGCCGTCGAGGACAGCTCCAGCTCCTCCAACGACGACGCTCAGAGCGCCGCGGCTCGTCGTCGCGCGCGACGGTCGTCCTCGCGCCGAGGCCGCGACAAGGAGAGCTCGAAGAGCACCGAGGCCACCTCGACCTCCGTGGGCGAGGGCACCTTCATCTCGAAGATCATCTCCGACGAGCGCACCAACTCCTTGATCATCAAGGCCAACACCGAAGCGATGGAAGCCATCAAGGATCTCATCGCGCAGCTCGACGTGGACGTCGATCCTTCCTCGCGCTCCCAGATCCACGTCATCTACCTCGAGCACGCCAAGGCCGAAGACGTCGCTCAGGTGCTGTCCAACCTGGCCAACTCCAGCGACAGCAGCTCCTCCTCGTCCTCCCAGCGGGGTCGGCAGACCCAGCGCGGTCAAGGCAACCAGCGCGGGCCCGGTGGTCGCCAGGGCTCGGATAGCAGCGAAGAGACCAAGACCGCGGGTGCCGTGGCCGCCTTCGACGACGGCCTGCGGGTCGCCAGCGACGAGAACACCAACTCCCTGGTCATCATCGCCTCTCCCGAAGAGTTCCGCATCATCCGGCAGGTCATCGACAAGCTCGACATCCGACGCAAGCAGGTCTTCGTCGAGGTGGTCATCCTCGAGATGGCCAGCGAGGACACCTACGACTTCGGGCTGGGCTACCACACCGGCGCCCAGGGCGACGACGGCAACTACAGCGTCTACTCCGCCCAGCTCAACGGCAGCTCGCTCGGGCTGACCACCGACGCGCTGTCCGGCCTGGCCATGGGCGTGTTCGGGCAGTCCATCAACCTGTCCCTCTCGGATGGTGCGGGCGGCACGGACGAGTACCCCATCCCCGTGTTTGGCGTGGCGCTCAACGCCATGCAGGCCAACTCCATGGTCAACATCGTCTCCACCCCCAACGTGCTGACCACCGACAACGAGGAAGCAAAGTTCGTCGTCGGCCGCAACATCCCGTTCCCGGTGTCCACGGGCCGCGACTCGAACAACAACCCCATCGTCAGCTACCAGCGCGAAGACGTCGCCACCACGCTCAAGGTCACCCCCCAGATCAACGAGTCCAACTTCGTCACGCTCGAGGTCTACCAGGAAGTCCAGGAGATCGAGGAAGACTCCCAAGGACTCGACGTGCAGTCCTCCGGGTTCATCACCTCGAAGCGCAGCGCCGAGACCACCGTGGTGGTCCGCGACAACCAGACCGTGGTGTTGGGCGGACTCATTGGCAACACGGACACGGAGGTCGAGACCAAGATCCCGCTGCTGGGCGACCTGCCCCTCATCGGCCTTCTTTTCCGAGGAAACCGTACGGTCAGCCGGAAGACCAACCTGCTCATCTTCCTCACGCCGCACGTCATCGACGGCCCGGAGGATCTCGAGGAGGTCTACCGGGTCAAGGTGGCCCAGCGGCAGGAGTTCATCCGTCGTTTCTACGGCAAGAGCCAGGAGGAGCAGCAGGCCGAGATGCAGAAGCTGCTGCAGTACTCCATGAACGTCGTGGACCAGCCGTCGGCGTACCGAACCAAGGTGGGCAGCGCCTCGAACGTCACCACCATCACGGGCTCCAGCAACGGCGTGCAGGACAGCACGACGGATCCCGCTCGAGACGGCGAGCTGCAGGACTGGCTGGATGCCGATCAGTCCACTGAGGGTGCTAGCGAAGCCCTCGAGGACCAGGGAGCACAGTAGCCATGGGCATCCGCCGCATCCCGATCGAGGAGGAACTGGCCGCACGAGGTGTGGCCAGGGTGGCGATCACGGACGCTCAGGACCTGGCGCACAAGGACGGCCTCGGTCTGCTCGAGGCCCTGCGCCGCACCGAAGGCGTCCAGGGCTTGGCGCTTGCCCGCAGCCTGAGCGCCCTGTCGGGCCTACCCATCCTCGAGCAGGTGGATCTCGAGCGTGTGGACGTAGAGTTGGTGCGCAAGCTGCCGCTGTCTCTCGCCCGCGAGCAGAGCGTGCTTCCCCTGTACGAAGACGACGGAGCGGTGCTCGTGGCCGTGGGTCGCCTCGACGCTCTTTCGGCCTTGGACGACCTGCGCCTGCTGCTCGAGCGTCGTTGCCGTCCGGTGCTCGTGCCCCACGACCTGCTGCAGGACGTCATCAACAAGTCGTTCGACAAGGCGTCCCGCACCGCATCGGCGGTCATGGAGGAGATCGAGGACCAGACCGACGACGAGCTGCCCGACGACCTGGCCCTGGACGCCGATCTCTTGGACGACCCCAACCAGGCGCCCATCATCCGCTTCGTCAACTCCCTGCTCACCCAGGCCATCAAGGAAGGCGCCTCGGACATCCACATCGAGCCCTTCGAGAAGGAGCTGGCGGTGCGGTTCCGCATCGACGGCGTGCTCTACGAGGTGGTCAAGCCGCCCGCTCGTCTACAGGCCTCCATCGTCAGCCGCGTCAAGATCATGGCGGGGCTGAACATCGCCGAAAAACGTGTCCCCCAGGATGGCCGCATTCGCACCCGCATGGCGGGCCGCGAGATCGACCTGCGCGTATCCACCCTGCCCGTGCGCCACGGCGAGCGGGTGGTCATGCGTATCCTCGAGAAGGGCACGGTCTTCAACCTCGACCACGTGGGCATGGGCACCGATACGCTCGGCGCCTTCCGTCGCCTCATTCGCCTACCCCACGGCATCCTGCTGGTCACCGGCCCCACCGGCTCGGGCAAGACCACCACGCTCTATTCGGCCTTGTCGGAGATCAACTCCCCGGACAAGAACATCCTCACCATCGAAGATCCCATCGAGTACGAGCTGCGAGGCATCGGGCAGACACAGGTCAACCCCAAGATCGATCTCACCTTCGCTTCCACCCTGCGTGCCCACCTACGCCAGGACCCCGACATCATCCTCGTCGGCGAGATCCGCGACGTCGAGACCGCCGACAACGCTGTCCAGGCCTCACTCACCGGCCACCTGGTTTTCTCCACCCTGCACACCAACGACGCCCCCACCGCCTTCTCGCGCCTGAGCGACATGGGCGTCGAGCCCTTCCTGGTGTCCTCGTCCATCGTGGCCGTGCTGGCCCAGCGCCTGGTGCGTCGCCTCTGCGAGCACTGCAAGCAGCCGCACCTCCCGTCCATGGAAGAGCTCCGGGGCCTGGGGCTCGGCGACACCGCCATGACCACACTGCGCCAGGCCATGGCCCGCGGCATGACCATCTACCAGGCCGCCGGCTGCAAGGAATGCCTCGAGAAGGGCTACCGCGGCCGGTCCGGCATCTACGAGCTTCTGCCCGTGGACGAGGAGGTCCGCGCCCTGGTCTCCACCAACGCCAACGCGGGCACCGTCCGCAACAAGGCCATCGCCAACGGCATGCGCACCCTGCGCGACGACGGCATTCGCAAGGTCCTCGACGGCGTCACCTCCATCGACGAGGTCGCCCGGGTCACCCAGGAAGACGTCATCGAGTTGGACTGAGAGCGTCTGAACCATGCCTGTCTACGAGTACAAGGGCATCGACGCCAAGGGAAAGGAAGTCAGCGGCATCGTCGACGCGGACTCCGCACGCACGGCTCGAACCAGGCTCCGAAAGCAGGGCACCTTCCCCACCGAGGTCAAGGAGCAGAGGGGTGGCACGCCTCGCAAGGTCGCGGGTAAGTCCGAGACGACGCAGTCCAGCTCCGGCAAGGGTCTGAATGTCGAGATCGACTTCTCGAAG
>CAZVHW010000580.1:2255-5021 GCA_964626835.1 uncultured Enterobacterales bacterium | reverse complement strand
GACACCGCCACAGGGGGCCACGCCGCTCGTGGAGGCGCTGGAGGTCATCGCGGCCAACGCCGTCACCATCTTCTCGACGTACCAGGGCAGCATCGTCGTCCTCTCCGACGGAGAAGACACCTGCGCCGAGGGTGAGTTCAAGACCCGGCTCGAGGACGCGGTCACGGGCGTCGAGATCAGCGTCGATGACATCTACGGCGTGGGCCGAATCTCCCTGGATCTCGAGCAAGCTCTCTCCTACCCCTTCTACGCACGTCACTGGAAGAACCTCAACCTCAAGCTCTTCGCCGCCCTCAAGCTCGAAAAGATAGTCATGGGGTTCATCTTGAGCCTCATCGTGATGGTGGCCAGCCTCAACATCGTGGGCACCCTCATCCTGGTGGTGCTCACCCGGGGCCGCGAGATCGCGATCCTGCGGGCCATGGGGGCCTCGGCCACGGCCGTGCGCATGATCTTCGTGCTCGAAGGGGTGGTCATCGGCTTGGTTGGCACCTTCCTGGGCACACTCTTGGGGTTGGCTGGTTGTTACGGTTTGGACCAATACAAGTTCCCGTTGGACGCCGATGTGTACTACCTGGACTCCCTGCCGGTGGTGGTCGAACCGCTCACCGTGCTCTTCGTCATGTACACCGCGGTCATGATCTGCTTCTACGCGACCTTGTACCCGGCCTCCCAGGCGGCCCGGCTGGACCCGGTCGAAGGACTCCGATACGAGTAGCCATGGTTGATGTACCCCTGATCGCGAAAGCCTCGCCCGTCGGCGAGCCCCCCCGCGGCCCCACCGGCCGAGGCGGGATCGCGCTGTCTACGCGGGGCCTTCACAAGAGCTTCGTCAAGGGTGGTCACACCATCCACGTGCTCGGCGGCATCGACCTCGACATCGGTTCGGGCGAGCGGGTGGCCGTGCTCGGCCCCTCGGGTTCGGGCAAGTCCACTTTTCTTCACGTGGTGGGCACCCTCGACCGCCCCACCCAGGGCCAGGTGCTCTTCAACGGCCGGGACGCCTTCGCCGGCGGGTCCCGCCTGGTGGACGATCGCCGCAACCGCGCCATCGGGTTCGTCTTCCAGTTCCACCACCTCCTCTCCGACCAGACCGCGCTGTGGAACGTGGCCATGCCCGCGATCATCGCCGGCACGCCCCGTGCCACCGCTCGAGAAGACGCCTCCCGCGCCCTCGGGCGCCTGGGGCTCGAACAACGTCTCAACCACAAGCCAGGCGAACTCTCCGGTGGCGAGCAACAGCGCGTCGCCATCGCTCGCGCCATGGTCATGCGGCCGGGCTTGCTTCTGGCCGACGAGCCCACCGGCAACCTCGACCCCCGCACGGCCCAGGACGTCTTCGAGCAGCTCCTGGCGCTCCACGACGAAGTGGGTAGCACCCTCGTCGTCGTCACCCATTCCCGCGAGCTGGCCGCCCGCTTCCCCAGGCGCTTGAGCCTGCAGGACGGCCGCTTCGTGGAGGAAAGCTGACATGTGCGCCATCCTCCGCCGGCTCTGGGCCGCTGCGCTCCTGCTGGTCAGTCTGGTGCTGGCCAGTCCGGCGTTAGCAGAAGACCAAGGCGGTCCAGTTCCCGCTGTCGGCACCGTGTCGTCCATCGTTGTCTCGGGCACGCGGCGTGTCGAAGAAGCCGCCATTCGTGCTCGCATCGACCTGCGGGCCGGCGAGACCCTGAGCACCTGGGCCGTACGACGCGACATCCGCTCCATCTACCGCACCGGCCTGGTGGACGATGTCCGCGTGGACGTCTCGCCCTCGCCCGAAGGCGACGGTGTGGTCGTGGCCTTCGTCGTGGTCGAAAAACCGGCCATCCGGGCGGTCAAGATCGCCGGCAACAAGAAGATCGACGAAGACGACATCCGCGAGGTCATCGACATCCCGGCGTTCGCGGTGCTCAACGACGCGGACGTCAAGCTCAACGTCCAGCGCATCCGCGACCTCTACATCGAGAAGGGCTACTTCCTCGCCGAAGTGCGCCCCGAAATCAAGGAAGTCACCGACCACCAGGTAGAGCTGACCTTCGACGTCACCGAGAATCGCAAGGTGCTGGTGTCGGACATCGACATCTCGGGCAACGACAACATCGTCGACCGCAAGATCCGCCGCTACATGCAGACCAAGCAGGCGGGCGTCGCACCCTGGCTCACCAGCTCGGGCACCTTCCTCGAGGAAAACCTCGAGAACGATGTCTACGTGGTGCGCTCGGTCTACCTCGAGGAAGGCTACGTGGACGTGGCGGTCGAGCCTCCGCGCGTCTATCTCTCCCCCGACAAGCGCAACATCTACATCACCATCCACGTCGAAGAGGGCGTGCGGTATCGGCTTGGCAAGGTCGAGGTCGATGGTGAGTGGGTTCCTCGAGAAGGCCTGACCGAAGAAGCCGTCACCCGGCTGGTCGACGGCGAGTCCCTCGACGAAGTCGAGCGCGACAACCGACGCGACATCGGCGAGACGGTGGCCTACTACAAGGGCGCGGTGGGCTACGGTACCAAGGGGGCTGCGGGCGCCCGCGACCCCATGAAACCTGGCGAGTGGTTCAAGCTCACTCAGCTCCAGGCGGTCATGCAGGACATCAGCGACCTGTACGCCGACCAAGGCTACGCCTTCGTCAACGTCGTACCCCTGACCGAGACCGACCCAGAGCGCCAGATCGTGGACATCTCCTTCGACATCCAAAAAGGCGAGAAGGTCAGCATCGGGCGCATCGACATCTCGGGCAACGATCCCACCTTCGACAAGGTGGTCCGGCGCGAGGTCCCCATCAGCGA
>CAZVHW010000580.1:0-2245 GCA_964626835.1 uncultured Enterobacterales bacterium | reverse complement strand
GCAGCCCCGACGTCTACGGCGAGGTGAGCAGCTTCCCCATCAGCGAGGGCGACTGGTACTCCGGTCGCGCCATCAAGGAAGCCCGCGCCCGCCTCGAGCGCCTGGGCTTCTTCGAAGAAGTGCGCATCTCCACCCCCCGTGGCGATGGCGAAGACGTCCTCGACATGAACCTCGAGGTCACCGAGCAGCCCACGGGAAGCTTCTCGGCTCAGGCCGGCTTCTCCAACCTCGAGAACTTCGTCTTCGGCCTCAACGTCTCGAAGAACAACTTCCTCGGGCTCGGCTACGTCATGTCCGCGGCCATCAACATCTCGAGCCGCCGCCAACAGGGCAACCTGAGCTTCTTCGATCCCTACTTCCTCGACTCCCGCTGGACCCTGCAGGTCAACGCCTACGCCCTGTCCCGCCAGTGGATCGAAGACGAGTACCAGCAGGGCGGGTCCGTGGCCATCGGCCGCTACCTGGACGCCCGCGACGACGTGCGCCTCACGATGGACTACACCATCGAAAACGCTGGCCTCAACGTCATCGACGCCTACAAGAAGAAGCTGCTGGGTGGCCGCCTGTACGACTCCGGGCTCACCTCCACGCTGGGGCTCAATCTCAATATCGACAAGCGCAACAACCGCATCATGGCCACCCGAGGCTACTACACCAGCCTGGCCACCGAACTATCAGGCGGCTTCCGGGTGAACGACGACGAAGTCCTGTCCCTGCTGGGTGGCGACTTCAACTTCTGGGAATCGCGCTTCAACTTCCGCTACTTCAAGCCGGTCATCCCCGGCGGTGACTGGGTCATCTTCCGGTACAACCTCACCCTGGGCTACATCCGCTCCACCGACGGCACCACGGTGCCCTACATCCACCGGTACCGCGCCGGTGGCATCAACTCGGTGCGAGGCTTCGACTGGTACAGCCTGGGCCCGGCCATCCGCGCCACGGGTTACCGCTCGGGCTCCTCGAGCTACCTGGGCAGCTCCTTCATCGGCTCGGACGATCCCTCGAACGCCGACGATCGCCTGGTGGTGGGCGGCACCGAGACCTGGATCAACAACATCGAGCTCGAGATCCCCATCGTGAAGGCGGCGGGCATCAGCACCGTGGTGTTCTTCGACGCGGGCAACGCGTTCGGCGATCCCTGGGGCAACGGCCACATCAACCCCCTCGACCTGCGCACCAGCTACGGCATGGGTGTGCGCTGGTTCAGCCCGCTGGGGCCGCTGCGCTTCGAGTGGGGCTTCCCGATCAAGCCGCAGGAAGGCGAGCGCAAGGCGGTGTTCGACTTCAGCATCGGCAGCTTCTTCTAGACTCATGCGATACCCGGTCGAGCTGGTGCCGGGGCGCTTGTTGCGGCGGTACAAGCGCTTTCTGGCGGACGTGGCGTTGGAGGATGGTCGCGAGGTCACGGTTCACGTGCCCAACTCGGGGACCATGAAGACCTGCTACGTCGAGGGCGGGCGGTGCCTGGTCTCGCCGGCCAACAATCCCAAGCGAAAGCTGAAGTGGACGCTCGAACAGTGCTTCGTGGGGGAGCAAGGGGAGGTCGCGGTGATGGTCAACACGCAGCTGCCCAACAAGCTGGTGAAGGAAGCCATCGAGGCAGGCCGGGTACCGAGGCTGGCGGGCTACGACTCCGTGCGCTCCGAGGTGAAGTACGGCTCCCGCAACAGCCGCATCGATCTGCTGCTCGAGGGGCAGGGCAGGCCGCGCTGTTGGGTGGAGATCAAGAACGCCACGCTGCTGGCCGAGCCCGGCATGGCCCGGTTTCCCGACGCGGTGACCACCCGAGGACAGAAGCACCTGTCAGAGCTGGCCGACATGGCCGAGCAGGGCGATCGGGCGGTGATCTTCTACCTGCTGTCGCGAACGGACGCACGGGCCGTCGGGCCCGCCGACAACATCGATCCGAAGTATGGGGAGCTGCTGCGGGAGGTCACCGCCAAGGGGGTGGAAGCCTTGGCCCACGGGCTCGAGATCAGCGAGACGGGGCTGAAGCTGGGGGTGGAGCTGCGGGTCGACCTGGCGCCCGCTCGAGCGACGTCACGGCCTGGATCTCTCCGCCGCGGCCGGAAACGCTCGAACGGCGGCTGTCAGTCGGACGTAGAAGCCGGGTCGTAGTCGGGATCGCTGGCGATGAGGACCACCTCGGCCATTCCAGAGTCCACCAGCCACCAGGCGAGCTGTCCGGGCGTGACGGAGTCGATGGCGGCCACCGCATCCCAGTTGTCGAGCAGCTGTTCCCTGA
>CAZVHW010000579.1:0-5023 GCA_964626835.1 uncultured Enterobacterales bacterium | reverse complement strand
CCACGGCGTCGAAGTGCTCCAGCAGCCTCTCGCGCATGGTGGTGGCGTGGGGGCCGCCGATGATGGTCTTCACGCCCTGGGCGCGGAAGCCGCGGGCCAGGTGGATGGCCCGGCCCACGTTGTAGGGCTGGGCCGTGAAGCCCACCAGGTCCGTGGGGGACAGGTCCACGGGCTCGACGTTCTCGTCGTTGATCGTCACCTCGGCGAAGGGAGTGAACTCCGCGGCCACGGTAGGCATGCGTACCTGCCGGTAGCGTGGCACGGCCAGAGGGGTTTCCATCAAGCGGATCCGCATCTCGAGCTCCTTCGGTGAGCAGGGCTCGGAAGGAGCGGGCGGTCTGGGTCGTGTCACGGCTTTTTCGGCCGGGTCGGGACATTCCTTTTGGAAGCTCGGCTACTCTCCGGCGCCTGCGGCCCAGAAGCAGCGCTTCGGCGAGTGGGCTCGGCCCTCGGCCTTCAGCTTCTTCATGAGCTTCGAGACCTGGGCCTTGTCGATACCCGTGGCGGTCGCGACGTCGCCGGGGCGGACGGGCTTGCCGGCGTCTTCGAGGGCCTTCACGATGGCGTTCTTCTGCTCTTCCATGGGATTCCTCCTTGGTGTTCGGAGTGCGGTGACGACCGCTCCTCGTGGAGTGCTCTAGGTAACCAGCCCTGGCGGGTGGGCACGTGAGCGGCGCTACCACACGCGACGGCGGAGGGCCTGCCGCGATAGCCTGCGGCGCAACGGTTCGGAGGAAGCCATGAACATGGAGTCTTTGAAGCTGGCCTGGACAGAGGGCTGGTTCTCCAATCCTTGGTCACAAGCCCTCTTGTTGGCGGTGCTCGCCTTCTTGGCGGCCGGGCTGGCTCGCTTCATCTTCGCGCGTGTGCTCGCACGTCTTGCGGCTCGTACGGAGACGGATCTCGACGACAAGATCGTGGCCATCACACGCAGACCCGTGTTCGTCACGGTGCTCTTGGTGGGGCTCTGGGGTGCCGCTTCCGTCCTGGAACTGCCTGATCCCGTCCCCTTCGTCATCGCCGCCGTGGTCAAGAGCATCGTGATCCTGATGGTGTCGATGGCGGGCAGCAAGGTGGCCCAGCTGCTGCTCGAGTTCATGACGGAGAACGAGCGTTTCCGGCTGATCCAGGTGCGCACCCGCCCCATCTTCGAGCTGCTGGCCAAGGTGGTGATCTTTGGTGGCGCCGTCTACCTGGTGCTGCTGACCTGGAAGATCGACGCCACGGGATGGATCGCCTCGGCCGGCGTGGTGGGCGTGGCCGTGGGCTTCGCCGCCAAGGACACCGTCGCCAACCTCTTTTCGGGCGTGTTCATCATGGCCGACGCCCCCTACAAGCTGGGGGACTTCGTCGTCCTGGGTAGCGGTGAGCGTGGCCGGGTCACGGACATCGGCATCCGTTCCACCCGCATCCTCACACGGGACGACCTCGAGATCATCGTGCCCAACGCGGTCATCGCCGGTGCCAAGATCGTCAACGAGACCGGTGGGCCACACGAGATGCGCCGGGTGCGCAGCACCGTAGACGTCGCGTATGGCTCGGACGTGGATCAGGTGCGCGAGGTCCTGATGGCGGCGGCCGCCAGCTGTCAGTACATCGTGACCGAGCCGGCCCCCCGAGTTCGGTTCCGCCAGTTCGCTCCGTCGGGTCTGCGCTTCCAGGTGATGGGCTGGGTCGGTGAGCCCGTGCTCCGCGGTCGGTCCGAGGACGCGCTGAACACGGCGATCTACAAGGGGCTCAACGCTGCGGGTATCGAGATCCCCTACAGCAAGCACGATGTGTACATCAAGGAGGCCCCGCCTTCGCTCGCTGCTCTGCTGGGGGACGGCGAGGGGTGATCAGAGCAGCAGCACGGCGTTGATGGAGATCGAGTCGAGCTCGAGGTTGGCGGCGGTCGTGGTACCGAACGTGGTGGTCGCAGGGGACGATGCGCTGCTGCTACTGGTCCCGGCAGTCCTCAACGAGAGGTCCAGGAGCAGACGCTCGGTGGCGGTGAAGCGTACCCCCAGGGCACCACTCACCGCGCCGTAGCTGCCGAGGTAGTCGGACTGCGAGGCCACCTCTTCGATCCAGTTCGTGTCGTCGCGCTCAACCCTGCGGTGCCAGTAGGAGCCCCCCTCGCGCAGGATCCAGCGTTCGTGCACCTGCGCCTCGATGGCCATGGGCGAGCTTACGTAGGTGGATCGGCTCGACAGGTCCCAGGTCTCCTCCGGCGTTCCCTTTCCCTCGGTGCTGGTGATACTCGAGGTGGCCTTGGAGGTGGTCAGGCGCACGCCCGCGCGAACAGCGAAAGGGCCCTCCGCGAACCCACCTGCCACCAAGACCTGGCTCGTGAGCTCCTGGCCCCACGCGCTCTCGATCTCGTAGTTTACGGGGTCATCGGCGCCTTGGGGCCAGCTCTCCTCGGCGGCCGTGTCCACGGGTCCAAGGAGCCAGATCTGGCTGGACGCGCGCAGCAACAGCTCCCCGCGATCGCCCACCGGAAAGAGCGTCTCGAGGCGCAGGCCCGGCCCCCAACCCTGCTCGTTGCCTCCGAGGCCGCTCCCGTCGTGTGTGCCCGATCGTTCGTAGGTTCGGACCACGCTGCCGTCCTCGTCGCTCCACTCCCACTCCTTGGCCCAGACCTCGGACCAGGCTCGTTTCCAGCCCACCAACGCATCCAGGGCGAGAACACGCCCGTCGCGCTCGTGGGCGAGGCCCAGCACTCCGGTGACTTGGCGCTGTCGGGCCCAGCGCTCTCCCTCCCAGAGGTACACCAACTCGCCGTCTTCCCAGCGCTCCTCGTGGTTCCCAGTGGAGATGTCGGACATCGTGCCTTCGCCCAGTGTGTTGCCGCTTCGCGAGAGCTCGATCTCGGCCGCGGCGCCCATGGCTAGGCGCTTGTTCTGGCGCCCGGCGTAGGCGAGGGTGAGGTCGAGCCAGCGGGAACGCTCCCAGGACTCCAGGATGGTCTGGCCCGTCTCGTCTCCGCTGTGGTCGGTCTGGTCGGAGGCCGAGCCACCGCTGGTCTGTTCGGAGTGGCCAGCCACGGCCAATCCGATCACCGCCTCGCCGACCTCCCCGACAAAACCGGCGCCCAGGTAGCCCTCGCTAGCGGGCTCGGACAGCAGCCTGTGCAGCTGCCCGCCCTCGACCAGCCCAGCTGTCCAGGCCGCAGGATCAGATCGTAGGGATCCCGGAACAGGTCCGACGTGTCGTCCGCGCGCAGCGAGCTGTCGTCGAGTGCGAGCGCGGAGGTGGCGAGGGCTACGAGTAGGAGCATGTGGCTCACTCCCAGGCGGCGAGTCTACCACGGCTTGCCTTTTTGGGTCTTCCGGATCCCGGTGGGACGCTTGCGAGGCCTAGAGGGCATGCGGCAGGGTGAAAGCTCGCGATCGCCCGGAGGACTTCGAACGAGAGCTGTCCGATGCGTGTAGCAATCCGCACGGCCTCTGACTGGCGGACGAGGATGACCTCTCAGGCTGCCTGTTTTCCACCCACCGGGATCCGGTGGAGCCCCTTTTTTCGTGTTCGTGTTCGTGTTCGTGTCGCCGATGGACCGCAGCGCTGCGAGTAGCGCCACCGCCGCGGCTCCGTGTCGGTATTGGCGTTCGTGTTCGTGGTCGCGTTCGGGCCGCGATCTGTGGTGTCAGTCCGCGGTGTCAGATTCGAACATCCCTGCGGATGGCGGGGTCGGACCTATGTGCCCCCCAGCGGGACAGCAGCCGACCTATGTCACTTAGGCCGGGACACGGGACGCGCCCCGGCTGCTCCGGCTTGGGCTGGCCCGTCGATATTCGGCATTTCTTGGTTGCTCACCCGGCGAGTGCCTGCGCAAGGGGGCGGTCTGGCTTCCTCGTTGTCCCATTCTTGGGGACATAGGTCGGCCGCTGTCCCGCTTTCGGGGGCATAGGTGCGCGATGGGCCGCCAACCTTCCGATCCTCCGCCTACTCCCACCCCTCCACCACCTCGACCTCCTCGCGCCCCCCTACCTTCCAGGCCGCTTCCAACAGCTCCCGCCCGCGTCCCTGCCGCGCAAAGAGAACCTCACAGGGACCGACGTGCTCGGCCCAGGCCGCACCGAATCCGTCCGCGAGGTCTCGTCTCGCACCCAGCTCACCCGGCACTGGCCAGACGGTTCCATCGGGCTCGAGCAGTAGGTAGCGGGGGTAGCGCACGGGTCCGAGCAGCTCTGCGGCGGCTTCGGCGAAGCGCCGCGTGCTCGCGGGGTGGCCATCGACGCGCGCCTCGTTTTCGTCGATCTGTAGCGGGCCCATCTCGGGATCGAGGCCCCGCAGGGCGGCGACGAGGGCCTCGAGGGTGGCGCGTTGGTGGCTACCCGTTTCCCGTCCTCGCCGGTACACCAGGAACGAGGTGCCCAGGGCGAGGCCCGCGGTGGCGCCCCCCAGAGCGAGCGCCAGGGGGAGGCTGAGTGGTGCCGTGACGACGCCGGCCGTGGCCGCGAGCAGCACGCCGGCCCCGGCCACCGCCCGCGAGGCCCAGTCCCGCCGTCTCTGCACGCGCGCCAGGGAGCGCGCCCCCGGCTCGATCGGCTTCTGGGGTCGATGCTGCGTAGTTCGCCTGGGAGCCTGCTCCCGCTGCGCTTCCACCCGCCACACCCTGCGATCCGCATAGCCCTTGCCCACCGACCAACGCTTGGCCACTTCCGGCGTGTCGGCGGCTCTGGCCTGCATGCTGCGCTGCAGGTCGTCCAGTTCCTGGACCACGGCCCGAACGGGACTCTCCAACCTTGGATCGATGCGAGAGATGCCCGCCCGGATGCGACCCCTGGCGTCGATGCCCAGGGTGTGGCGATGCCGCTCCTGGGCGCGGGCCAGCATGCGTTCGCCACCGGTCACTCCCGGGGCCAGCGCGACCACGTCCCACAAGGACGCCACCTTGGAGGGATCGTCGGGATCGGGGCGCAGGGCGCGTCCTCGGACCTGGTTGACCGTGATGGCGCTGACGATGCCGGTCAGATCCACCACGCAGTTGACCGCCGGGCAGTCCCAGCCTTCGCCCAGCAGGTGATGGGTACCCACC
>CAZVHW010000578.1:0-5028 GCA_964626835.1 uncultured Enterobacterales bacterium | reverse complement strand
CCTCCTGGCCACCGGGACGGCGCTGGCCGAGACCCCGGCCACCGGCGCCACGACTGCAGCCGCAGCCGCGGACACCACCCAGACGGCCACCCTCTCCGCCACCAACCCGGGACCGCAGGTAGACGCCGCCGCTCTACTGAGAGGCCCTGTTCCAGGTACCGTATGGAGCGACCGCAGTGCGCGCACCCTGTTGGGCCAGGATGGCAACACGCGCCAGGTGGGAGACCTCCTGACGGTGAACATCTACGAGTCCACCAGCGCCACGTTGGAAGCGGGTACGGAGACCAGCCGCACCAGCACCCTGGGGGCGAGGATCGCCGCGCTGTTCGGCCTCGAGACCAGCATCCTGAACGCCAACCCCAACATGGGTCCAGAGATATCCATGGAGACGGAGAGCTCGAGCAGCTACAACGGCAGCGGCACCACCCGTCGCGAGTCCAACCTCGAGGGGCAGCTCACCTGCCAGATCGTCGAGGTGCTCTCCACTGGAAACCTGCGCATTCAGGGCAGCAAGGAGGTCCGCTCGAACCGAGAGGTCCAATGGCTGGTCCTCGAGGGCGTGGTCCGCCCAAGGGACATCCGAGCCGACAACACGGTGGACTCATACCTGCTCGCAGAAGCCAAGATCGAGCACAATGGATCGGGAGTGGTCTCGGACAAACAAGGGCCCGGCATCGGCACCCGAATCATCGATCGGGTGTGGCCATTCTGAACCTCCGCCACCTCGGTTCCGCCCCATTCCGCCCCGGCAAGCCGCCGGGGCGCTGTTTTTTCGAATTTCCCCTCAAGCCAGGCCTCCAGAGTCCGAATTCAAGTCTGGAGAATTCCTATGAACATTAACGGAATCAATGGCCTCAACGGCCTCAACGCAATCCAGCCCACCAACCCGACCGCGACCCGGGCCGCCGAACAGGCAGCCGTAGCGTCGGGACAGGGCGTCCAGGTCCAGCTGTCGAATCAAGCCAATTGGGTGTCCGAGGTGCGAAGCGCTGCCTCCCAGAGCCCAGGCGTCCGAATGGACGAGGTGGCCCGCGCTCAGCAGGAAATCGCTGACGGTACCTTGGAAAACAACATCGACATGGACGCCGTAATCAACGCCCTGATGATGGAGCTGTAATGTCCGCCCTCTCCGAGTTCGTGGACGAAGTCTACGAAGAGCTGTCCCCCGCAATCATCATCGCCCAGCTGGCGCAGGTGGTGGAGCGGCAGCTGGAGGCCGCTCGGGGCCTCGACGCGCGCACGTTGACGGCTGCTACGGCAGAGCGCCAGGACCTGCTCTTCCACCTCCGCCTCGCCACCCAGGAAGCGCGCTCGAGAGGCACCGGACAGCGCATCGCCCTCGATCCCGAGTCCCAGCTCAACCTCCGCCGCATCTCGGCGCTGGACAAGCGCCTCGAGGTCGTGCTCGAGAGCGTAACGAGCTGCCTCGGTATGGTCCTGAACCGCGGAGCGGTCGACACCTACCGCGGCAACGGCAGGATGAAGGGCTAACAAGATGTCTCTGCTCAACACACTCCGCATCGGACAGTCCGGCCTGAGCGCCGCGTCCGCCGCAATCGAGGTGGTGGGCCACAACGTCTCGAACGCCTCGACCGAGGGCTACCATGCACGCTCGGTGAGCACCACGGCCACCGACCCCGTGAGCCAAGGCGACAACTGGTTCGGCCAGGGCACCTCCATCTCCGAGATTGGACGCGCCAGTGACGAGCTGCTGTCGAGCCGCATGATCGACGCCGAGGGGGATGCCTCGGAGCAGTCCGCCCTGTACCAATCCCTCAGCGTCGTCGAGGCCATGTTCTCCGAGACCGACGGGTCCGGGGTCGCCACCACCCTCACAGAGTTCTTCGACAGCCTCGAGGCGGCCACCGTCGACCCCTCGGACAGCGCACTTCGCAGCTCCGTCCTGGCCGCCGCGGAAGCGCTCGCCAGCTCGGTCCAGAACACCAACAGCTTCCTGGACAGCTCGGCCTCGGGCATCGTCTCCCAGGTCGAGGACAGCGTCGAGTCCCTCAACGACGCGCTCAACCAGATCGCCGCGCTGCAGGAATCCATCAGCTCGGACTCGGACACCACGGGCCAGGGCGACCTGCTGGACGCCCGGGACTCCCTGGTGTCCGAGCTTGCCTCGAGCATCGGCGTCAGCGTCGAATACGGTGAAGGCAACGAGATCACCATCTTCCTCGGTGGTCACGCCATCTTCAACGACACCGAGGCGCGGACCCTGTCCTACGGCACCGACGACGATGGCAACCCGACAATCCGGCTGTCCTCGGGCGACTCCTCCTACAACGTGACCGACTCGATGGGTGGCGCGGTGGGTGGCCTGCTCGAAGCCTACGACGTCATCGGGGCGCTGCAGGACGACCTGGACACCTTCGCCTCCACGTTCACCGACAGCTTCAACGCCCAGCACGCCGCCGGCTACGACAGCGACGGCAACGCCGGCGGAGACTTCTTCTCCTACACGAGCGGCTCGGAAGCCTCGACCTTCTCGGTGGATAGCGCGCTGGCCGCGGATGTCGGCCTGATGGCGCTGGCGGGTTCCGTCACGGCAACGGCTGGAGACGGTGACAACCTCGGCGAGCTCATCGACCTCCAGGACGAGGACCTCTTCGACAGTGGAACCCGGACCGCCGAAGAGTTCGTCTCTTCCATCTACACCACCATCGGGCAAGAGGTGGCCACCGCGGCCGCCGCATCGGAGTCGGCGTCAGCGACTTCCAGTGACCTCGCGACCCTGTACGACAACATGACGGGCGTGGACATCGACCAACAGGCGGTCGAGCTCATCGAATGGCAAGCCGCCTACCAAGCCGCCGCCCGCGTGATCAGCGCCAGCGACGAGATGCTCGCCGAGCTGATGGAGCTGGCTCGATGATCGGCACGACCTACAGCAACCGGCTCGCCACGCTGAACCAAGGCGCCAACCAGATCTCGGAGCAGATCTCGGTGCTCCAGGAGCAGGCGACCACGGGCCTGTCCATCACGCGCCCCTCCGACGCACCGGAGCAGGTCACCTACCTGCACGAGCTGTCCTCCCAACAGGACGATCAGGCGGTCTGGTCCACCAACGCCGACCGTGCCATGAGCTACCTGGACACCGCGGACAGCGCACTCTCCAGCATGTCGGACCTCATCACCTCGGCTCGCGAGTTGGCTACCCAGTACGCCTCGGAGACCTACTCGGCGGAAGACCGCGAGGCGGGCACCGCCGAGGTGCAGGCCATCATGGACGGGCTGGTCTCCCTGGCCAACACACAGCTCGCCGGACGATACGTCTTCTCGGGAAGTGCCTATGATTCCGAGGCGTTCGACGCCACCGGCACCTATCAGGGCGACACCGGGAGCCCGACCACTCGCGTCGGCACCAACCAAGAGGTCGCGACGGGCTTCGTCGGGAGCGAGCTGCTCCAGGGCGACACCGACATCTTCGCCGCGGTCAGTGACCTGATCACTGCACTCGCCGACGACGACACGGACGCCATCACCGCCGCGATGGGCGACCTCGAGGCGGCCGGCGAGCAGATCAGCGCCGCCCGCACCGACGTGGCGGCCGCGTACAACACGGCGGAGGACGCCTCGGAAGTGGCCACCAACATGGAGATGCTGATCTCCGAGGCCATCGAGGCTACCGCAGGTGCCGATCTCGTCTCGGTCTATACCCAACTCTCCGAGCTGCAAACAAGCTACGAAGCGGTCCTGCAGATCACCAGCTCCACCCAATCCACGAACCTGTTCTCGATGATGTAGAAATCCCCGAATGGGGCCTACGAAGCGGCGTCCGCACCCAACCTACTTCGACGCCAACCCCCAACACACACGCGAGGGTTTCCCGACCCTCGAACCACAGGAGCGAGAAATGGCACTCGTCGTCAATACAAACACAGCATCGCTCAACGCGATCAACAACCTGAACCAAACCACACGAGACTTGTCTGGCACCTACTCCAGAATCTCGAGTGGCTGCCGCATCTCGAAGGCGGCGGACGATGCCGCGGGCTTGGGGGTGGCCGAGAGCCTCAACTCGCAGTCGGTCAGTGGCCGGCAGGCCATCCGCAACACCAACGACGGTATCTCCATCATCCAGACCGCGGAAGGAGCCACCGACGAGGTCAACGACATCCTGGTGCGCATGCGCGAGCTGGCGGTCCAGAGCTCCTCGGAGACCCTGGCCGACGACGAGCGGGCGTACATCCAGACCGAGTTCGAGCAGCTGTCGGACGAGATCGACCGCATCGCGGACGCGACCAACTTCAACGGCGTGGCCCTCTGTGATGGCAGTGACACCACGATCGACGTCCAGGTCGGAATCGACAACACAGCGAACGATCGGATCACCATCGTCCTCGGTGACCTCACCGCCTCGTCCCTGGGCGTGGACACCGGCTCCGTGGACCTGTCCTCGGCCTCGGGCGCGCAGGCCGCGATCGATGTCTTCGACACGGCCATCGACTCGGTCTCCACCGTCCGCTCGGACCTGGGTGCCGTGCAGAATCGTCTGGACACCGCACTCTCCAACATGGAGACCTACGTGGAGAACCTCGAGTCGGCCGAGAGCCAGATCCGAGACGCGGACTTCGCCTACGAGACAGCGGAGCTCGCCAAGCAACAGATCCTGTCACAGGCAGGAGTATCGGTCCTGGCCCAAGCCAAGAACATGAACCAGGGTGTCTTGAACTTGCTCGGGTAACAACCCGGCCGAGAGGACGCCCCCCCCCCGTGACCCCGTCGCGCCGCTGGTCCAACCTGCCAGCGGCGTGACTTCGTCCGATGCACTCGAGCGGACCACAAGGAGCTAAAGCCCGCTCGCTGGTGACCGATGATGGGGAACAATCCAGACTCAGCGGAGCACGCATGGAACGCCAAGACCGCCGACACCCGGGGCTAACCCTGGGCACCGTCTTGCTCGCGCTGCTGCTCCTGCTCCCGGCCGCTGCCCAAGCACAGCAGGCCGTTGCTCGGGACGACAGCGAAATCGGCTTGCTCTTGGGCGCCCGCGGCATCGGAGAGGTGCTTCAGGAGCCGACC
>CAZVHW010000577.1:0-5044 GCA_964626835.1 uncultured Enterobacterales bacterium | reverse complement strand
CGACGTCTCGCCGAACTACCGGAGCCGACTCGTGGCCCGCGAGATCCGTCGACATGGCGAGGAACCGATCGGCTGGAGTGCGGGTCTGCTGGGCGGAACCGACGCCGATAGGTTGCTCGGGGGGGGGTTTCGGTGTATCTCTTGCTATCCCGCGCGCGCGAGGTCAGGTGCGGCCTGCCCGCTCCATCCTCTCGCGCTCCGGTCCCCCATCCCCCGAGGCCCATCGATGCGCCACGCCACTCCCCTCCTCCTCGCTCTGCTGGGCACGGCATTCCTCTGCCAAGACGCCCACGCTGGCGGTGTCGGCCTCCTCGGCACCTCCGGCTTCCACCAGGCACGGGTGTACTACTACGACACCGACGACACCCAGTACCTAAACCGCCAAAACCGGCCAAACAGCGGTTTTGGAATAGAAGCGATCCTCGGCGACAAGGACGACCGCTTCCTGGGCGTGGCACGGGGTTTCTACCTCCAAGATTCCCCTCCCACCGATCCGCCTTCTCCGGTGGTGTCCGACCCGATCTACGCCATCCCCGATGGCCCAACGCACCTCGGCGTGGCCACCGTTGGCGTGCACTGGGGCCTCTTCGGCGATCCCACGGGTTTCCAGGTTCACCTCGCCAGCCATCTCGGTGCGGGCATCGTCACGGTCGACAGCGCCACGGGAGAGGGCTCCAACGTCGAGTTCCTGCTGGCAGAAGCCGGCGCCGGCGCCCACTACCACTTCGCGCGCAACCTGCAGGTCTACGCCGACCTGGCCTACACCATGCGCTATCGCAAGGTCTTCTCGCCCGGCGCCAATGCCTACCTGGGCGTCCGCTACATGTTCGACTAGGCCGGCCCACGTCCGACCCCCATGGTCCCTCTCCTGCTCCTCCTGGTCGGCTGCGACTTTCACGAGGAAGCGGCCGACTGGCACGATCAGGTCCAACCGGACAGCCCGTGCTACCGCGTGGACCTCTTCGACGGCCTCTCCGAAGAGAACACGGACGAACTGCACGATCTGTTCGACTGCCTGAACCAAGGGGCCTTCGAGCCCCTCGCGCCGGTGGTAGACGCGCTGGACGAGCCTACACGCACCGGTGAACCCGCAGGCATCGATCTCGCACGCCTGTTCAACCACCTCCCGGCGGCTGGGCTCGACCTCGCGGCCATGCTCGGCGCGGTGGTCGTGCTGTTCGACGAAGACGGGGCGCCGTTGATGGCTGCTGCCGAGCTGTTGGTCGAGCTTCTCTACGGCGTGCCGTTCGACCAGATCGCCCTGGACGGGCCATCCACCGTGGCCGAAGACCTCGGCGCGGGGCTGGTGGTTCCTCTCTTCCCACTCCTGGGCGACCTGGCCACCCAGACCCTCGACCGCGACGACGATCTGGGCCTGCTCCTGGCCGAAGCGCTGCGCGCAGAGCTCACGCTCGATGCGGTGGCCACCTTTCTGGCGGTCGCAGAAGCGGACGAAGAACCCCTCTCCCTGGTGCCCCAGCAGCTCCTCGGCCAGGTAGGAGACGCGCTGCTGGCCGTACAGGACACCTCCAACGACCACGGCGCGAGCGCCACGGGAAACACCCTGCGGGATACCGCCGACGCGCTCTTGGTGACCGCCTCGGGCGATGCCACGGTCCTCGAGGTCCTGCTCGAGCCCGCGGAAGTCATGCTCTCGGACGAGCAGGTGGCGACGGCCCTGGCCAACGCACTGGCCGCCGACTCGAAGGGCGGCCACCTCGGACCACTCCCGGCACAGTTCGTCTGGCTTACCAGCGTGGATGTCGACGGTGGTAGCCTCGAGCCCGGGGAAGACTCCGCCCTCGTGTCGCTGCTGCGCTTGCTCCATACCTCCGACAGAGAGGTCAGCTGCTCCACGCTCGGTATCGAGTGGCTCCAGACCGACAACCTCAGCGTGTGGCTCCTCGAGCTCATCGACGAGCAGGAACCCGACAACGTCGACTTCCTGCTGAACGTCGGTGGTTGGACCTTTAGCTACGGAGAGCTGGTCGAAGCCCTCGCCTCCCAGTGCACCATCGACAGCCAGCAGTTCGCCGCCGATGCCCCTGCCCTCGAGCGCCTGGTCGACCCCCAGGTGGGTGATCTGCTGGTGGTGCTGCTGGACCTTCTGCAGGCTCTCCAACCCGACGGCGGCACCAGCCGCATCCCCGAGCTGGTCGAGATCGTCTCCCTCGTTCACGAGCACGGGCTGTCCCGCCCCATCGAAGAGCTGCTCAAGGACCTGACCACCACCCAGCTGGTGGCAACCCTGCTCGAGTTCGTCCCGCCCCTGGTCGACCCGTGGAGCGACCAAGCCTGGTGCGCCAACGGTACCGACTCCTGCGTCGAGGAGACCTGGGCAGGATACGACGACGAGGACTTCACCGGCGGGCGCCACCCCCTCGACGTGTACGATCTGTTCGACCTGCTCGGCATCCTGGATCAGCCGGGCAGCGATGGTCGGTCGCCCCTGGATCGACTCCGAGCCACGCTGCAGATGGGCGTCGCCCACGACTCCACCTGGCTCACCCTGAACAACGCGGGCACGCTGCTGACAACCCCGGGCTCACGCATCGCCGACATCCTCGCGGACCTGCCGGGCTGGGAGCGAATCGATCCCGACTGGAAGCTCCTCTCGACCTCGGCAGACTTGTTAGAAGACGGGGCTTGCACGACCCCGACCCTGCGCATCGTCGAGACGGAGCCCGTCCTGGGCTCGCTCGAGGCCAGCAGCCCTGACGACGAAGGCCCCCTGCCCTTCCTCTCCCGGCTGGTCACCGATGGAACCTTGGCCGAGGTCCTCGCCACCGTGAAACTCATCTTGGATTTCCTGTTGGAGGCCCGCTCTTGACCCTTCCCACCGACTCGCAGTTCCGCCGCCTTCCCCTCCCCTCCCGTGGCATCGACCACCACTACGGCGACCGTGTCTGCCTCCACTCGCTCCCCTTCTCCATCTCCCTGCTCACCAAGCTCTCTTCGCCCTCGACCACTCAGCCGCTGTTCAACAACATCCTACGCGACCTGTACGGCTTCCTGTTGGCCAAGGTCGCCAGCTTCGAGCTTTCCCAGATCGACCTCGAGCAGCCCACCCGCATGGCGCCAGTCAATCCCGAAGGCGTCTTACGCGGCCGCGTGCTCGATCCCACGCAGCGGATCATCGTGGTGGACGTCGCCCGGGCCGGTATCGTGCCCTCGCAGCTGTTCTTCGACGGCTTGTGTACCCTACTGAATCCCGATGCCATCCGCCAGGACCATGTCTTCATGAACCGGCGCACAAACAAAAAGGGCGAGGTCGTCGGCGTGGACATGAGCGGTTCGAAGATCGGCGGGCCGGTGGATGGCCACCTGGTGATCATCCCCGATCCAATGGGCGCTACGGGCTCGAGCATGATCCGCACCATGGAGCTTTTCCGCGAGCGCGTCCAAGGCACTCCCGTCCGATTCGTATGCGTCAACCTCATCATCACTCCGCAGTACGTCCGGCGGCTCGTCACCGAGGCCCCTGACGCCACCATCCACGCCGTGCGCCTCGACCGCGGACTCTCCCCCCAGGACGTGCTCGACGCCGCCCCCGGCGAGCTGTGGGACCGCGAGAACGGCCTGAACGCCGAAGACTACATCGTGCCAGGCGCAGGCGGCGTGGGCGAGCTCGTCAACAACGCGCTGCACTAATCGGGAGCGGCCCCATGGAAGCCATCAGCACCGCCGGCGCCCCAAACGCCATCGCGCCCTACAGCCAGGCCATCCGTCACGCCGGCCTGCTATACACGAGCGGCCAGATCGCCCTCGATCCCGCAACGGGCCAACTCGCTGGCGACGACATCGAAGTCCAGGCGCATCGAGTCCTGCGCAACCTGCGGGCGGTCGTGGAAGCAGGCGGCTCCACGATGAGCCGGGTCATCAAGACCACGGTCTACCTCGTGGACATGGCCGACTACCCCACGGTCAACGCCATCTACCTCGAGCACTTCCCCGGCAGGCCGCGTCCCGCCCGCTCGGCGGTGGCCGTCGCAGCACTGCCCCTGGGCGCATTGCTCGAGATCGACTGCATCGCGGCCTGCGACTAGACCCTATGGGGTGACCGGCTTCTTTCTGCGGCGCCTGCGCCGTCGCTTGCTCTTGGTGGCGGGCTTCGAGGCCTCAACGCCCTCGGCCACGACCCGGAGCAGGTCTACGCCATACCGCTGCACCTGCCAGTTGCGCAGCTCGGGGATGGCTTCGAGCTGGGCCTTGGAGGCTGGCAACACCCGCGCCAGCTGGCGGAGGACGGCGTTGGGCGCGATGAGCGCCGGTGCGATGCCGTCTCGGGCGACCGTGTCGGTCCGCCAGGCCCGGAGCAGCTCGACGACGTGGGGGTTGCTGCTGCCACCCGGAGCCCGAGTGCGCTGCTTGCCGGCAGGAACAGGGGGGAGCGAACGCTCATCGTCGAGTCCGGCGGCGACGGCAGCGACGAGGGAGGCTCCGTGCTGGCGCATGAGCGCCGACCCACGACGAACCAAGCCTTGCATGGCCTCGAGATCGCGAGGCTTGCGGCGAGCCACCGCGGCGAGCACGGCGTCGGGGATGACCTTGAAGACCGGCCGGTCCATGTTGCGGGCCTGCCCCTCGCGGTACTCGTACAGAGCCCGGAGCACCCGCTTGCTTTGGAGATCCAGGGCGCTCGTGCCCTTGATGCGCAGGAAGTCGCCGGGTTCCACCACGCGCCCCTGCCATTCTCGCTTCTCGAGCAGACGGCATTCCTCGGCCACGGCATCGCTCCAGCCGGCGCGATCGAGCCGATACTGCAACACTTCGCGCATGGCGAGGAGCCAGTGCGTGTCTCCGCGGGCGTATTCGATGTGCTCGGGCATGAGCGGGCGTCGCGACCAGTCGTGGCGCTGGTAGCGCTTGTCGACGGTGACAGCGAAGGTGGAGGACAGCAGGTCGGCCAAGCCGAACTTGGGGAGGGACAGGAACTGGGCCGCGATCATGGTGTCGAACAAGCCGCGGATCTGGACGCCGTAGTCGCGCTTGAGGCTCACCACGTCGTAGTCCGATCCGTGCAGGACCTTCCCGATGGCGGGAT
>CAZVHW010000576.1:0-5047 GCA_964626835.1 uncultured Enterobacterales bacterium | reverse complement strand
GCCCCGCCAAGAAGCACGGCAACATCCCCCTCTAGGTCGAGGCACTCCATGAGCGAAAACTCCCTCGATCACGACACCCGCACGCGGCTGCTTCTGGCGGCTGCCGTCACCCAGCTGCTCACCGAACAAGCAGGCGGCGTCGACGCTGACGACCCATCGGGGTCGGCCTGGGTCCGCACGGGCCACCAGGGCCTGGCCGGACGCTGGTCCTGGAACCCCCGCAGCCCCTCCAGCTGGCGCCTCGTCGGCCGCCTCGACCACCACCGCGGCCGCTAGGAGACCACACGATGACCGAGAAAAAGGTCCAGATCACCGACCTCATCCTGCGCGACGCTCACCAGTCCCTGCTGGCCACCCGCATGCGCATCGAAGACATGCTGCCAGCCCTCGAGCTGTTGGACGAGGTGGGCTTCTACTCCCTGGAGATGTGGGGCGGTGCCACCTTCGATGTCTGCCAGCGCTTCCTGAACGAGTCCCCCTGGGAGCGGCTGCGTACCATCAAGCAGCACGTCAAGAAGACCAAGCTGCAGATGCTGCTGCGAGGCCAGAACCTGGTCGGGTACCGCCACTACGCCGACGACCTGGTCTACGCCTTCGTGTCCCACGCGCACGAAAACGGCATCGACGTCTTCCGCATCTTCGACGCGGTCAACGACATCCGCAACCTGCAGGAGGCGATGCGCGCCACCAAGAAGGTGGGCGCCGTCTGCGAAGGCTCCATCAGCTACACCATCTCCCCGGTGCACACCAACGAGGCCTTCGTGGCCTTCGCCCAGCAGCTGAAGGACGAGGGCGCCGACCTCATCTGCATCAAGGACATGGCGGGCATGCTCTCGCCGGCCAATGCCACCACCTTGGTGAGCGCCCTCGAGTCCGAGATCGGGCTGCCGGTACACCTGCACACCCACTGCGCCTCCGGCATGGCCCCGGCCACCATCCTGGCGGCGGTTCAGGCAGGCTGCGACATCGTGGACACCGCCCTGTCGCCGCTGTCCTGGGGCTCGGCGCAGGCCCCCACCGAGTCGGTGGTGGGCATCCTGAACGGCACCCCCTGGGACACGGGGCTCTCCCTGGACAAGCTCGACGCCTGCGCCGCCCACTTCGAGAAGGTACGCGAGCTGTACAAGCCCCTGCTCAACCCCATCGCCGAGCGGGTCGACACGCGCATCCTGCAGCACCAGATCCCGGGCGGCATGATGAGCAACCTGCTCTCCCAGCTCGAGATGCAGAAAGCCGGCGACAAGTTCGACGAGGTGCTGCTCGAAACCGCCCGCGTCCGCAAGGATCTGGGCTACCCGCCGCTGGTCACGCCCACCTCGCAGATCGTCGGCACCCAGGCGGTCTTCAACGTGGTCCTGGGCGAGCGCTACAAGATGGTCACCAACGAAGTTCGCAACTACATGAAGGGCCTGTACGGCCGCTCCCCCGCCCCCATCGATCAGGATCTGATGTCCGAGATCCTGGGGGACGAGCAGCCCATCACCGTCCGTCCTGGCTCGATGTTCGAGCCCGAGCTGCAGGCACACCTCGACCACGTCGCCACCTGGGGACCTGAGTACGGCCTCGAGGAGGCGCTCTCCTACGGCCTGTTCCCCCAGGTCGCCGAGGACTTCTTTGCCGCGCGCCGCGAAGGCCGGCTGCCCCGCCAGGCCGAACCCCGCCCCGAAGACATGGTCCCCGCGTCCAAGCAAGTCAGCGCCGAGCCCAGCGCCGACGCCCGCCAGCTCACCCTCGAGCTCGAGGGCCAGAAAAGCACCGTGGTCGTCGACCGCGGCGCGAGCGGTGCCATGCGACTGACCCTCGATGGCACCAGCTACGAGGTGAAGGTGGTACCCCAAGCCCGCAAGCGCCGCGAGCGCAAGGCGGGTGGCAGCGAAGGTGGCGAAGGAACCCTCTGGGCCCCTCTTCCCGGCGTGCTTCTCGAGCTCCGCGCCGCCGAGGGGGACCAGGTCGCCAAGGGAGACGTGGTGGCGGTGCTCGAGGCCATGAAGATGCAGAACGAGCTGGAAGCCCCCATCGCGGGCACGGTCAAGGCCATCCTCGCAGAGCAGGGATCCAGCCTGGACAACCACCAGCCCATCCTGGAGATCGAGCCCGACGCCGAAGAGGCCTAGCGCTCGTGCCACGCCGCCGCGACCTCGACCTCGATGCCCTGGACGCAGCGGTCACGGCGATGGTCGTGGCCAAGCGTGCGGTGGCGCTGACCGGCGCAGGCATGTCCGTCGAGAGTGGCATCCCCGACTTCCGCAGCCCCGGTGGGCTGTGGCGCACCTACCCGCCTGAACGCTACGCGACCCTCAGCGCATTTCGCCGAGACGCCGACGCTGTGTGGGAGATGCTGCGCGCGATGGGCGCCGTCCTGGAAGCCGCCGAGCCCAACGCCGGGCACCACGCCCTGGCCGCCCTCGAGCGGCATGGCCACCTCGAGCGGGTGATCACCCAGAACATCGACGGCCTCCACCGACGCGCCGGCACCAAGGACCCGATCGAGGTCCACGGCAGCAGCCAGGGGCTTCATTGCGTGGCCTGCGCCTACCGCGACCGCGACGCGTCCCCGCCCCCCCAGGGCGTGCCACGCTGCCCTCGCTGTGGCGGCCCGCTCAAGCCGCCGGTGGTCCTGTTCGAAGAAGGGCTGCGGCCAGGAGTGATGGAAGAAGCCTGGCGGCTGGCCCAGCGCTGCGACCTCATGTTGGTGATCGGCACTTCCCTGGCGGTCTACCCCGTCGCTTCCCTCCCCGATGCCGCGGCCCAGGCTGGCGCCACCCTCATGGAGATCAACCTCGAGCCGGGTCACCTGCGGCACCACGGTGCCATCGAGCTCGCTGGGGGCGTGGGCGAGGTGCTGCCCCTGCTGGCGAAGCGGGTGCTCGAGGGGTGCTAGAACCCCCGCGGAATCCTAGTCGTCGGCTACCGTGCCTTCCCAGTGCACACGGACCTCGAAGCTGCCCATGTCGTCGGTGAAGGTGGTGGCGTAGAGCTGATCGTCGCTGCCGCGCACTTCGACCAAGCCGAAGGCCACTGGCTCTTCGTCGTGGGTGATGACGCCGCTGATGGCTTCGCCCCGCTCGAGCATGATGACAGGGGGGAATTCCTCGACTGGAACCTCGACGAAGCTGACGGCGACGTCTCCGTCGGGTGGCGTCAGGGCGACCTGAACCTTGACGTTGGGAACGTCGAGCGAGAAGTACCCGTCTTCGTTGGAGGTGGTGGTGTAGGTGTGGCCGTCGAAGCCCCGCTCGGTAGCCACCACCGTGACGTCGGCCAGGGGTTGCCCACCCGGCGCGAGGATCTGGGAAACGACGGTGGTAAGCCCCGACAACAGGATGTCGAGATCGTCGCCGTCCGAGGCCTGGTACACCTCGACCAGGACCTGCTGGGGAGAGAGCTCGCGCTTGGCGGGTGGGACGTACTCGACCAGGTACCGGCCCGGAAGCAGGGCGGTGCTGTACCGTCCTTGAGAGTTGGTGATTGCGTCCACCTCGAGCTCCCCGTCATCGTGATCTTCGAGCCCGATGGACTGGAAACGCACGGTGACACCGGAGACGGCCGAGCTGGTGTCGGCGGTTCTGATCTGCCCACCGGCTTGCACGGAGCTCAAGGAGCCCAGCGAGAAGTCGAGCGAGGCGCCCTGCTCGTCCTCGACCAGGACTTCCTGGCTGATGGTGGGGACCAGCTCGCCCTCGGCTCCAGCCAATACCACCTGGCAGGTGGAGCTCGGTGCCACGCGCAACTGGTAGTAGCCGTCATCATCAGGCTGGACCGCGGGCCCTTCCGTACCGGTCTCGGGATCGCGCGCCCACAGAGCGATGTCCAGCTCTTCGAGGGGCAGTCCGGACTCGTTGACCACCCAGCCGTACACGGGGGCACCGTAGTCGATTTCGATGATATCGTCGTCGACGTCTTCCTCGAAGGGCACGTCGTGCTCCACCAGGAAGGGAAGCTGGCTCGGCTCGAGGGGCACGACGGTCACCGTGTAGTCCGATGCGCGGGCCAGCTGCAGCTCGTAGGCGCCGTCCGCTTCGGGATCGGAGTTGGCGCTGACGGTCATGATCGTGCCTGGCCGGAAGATCTCGATGCGAGCCTCGACAGGGACGGTACTGCCTGGGACGTCGATGTCGAAGTAGGGAGTGGCGTCATAGCCCTGGACGACACCGGCGACGGTGATGGGCGAGCTCATCTCGAGCTCCAGCCCCACCCATTCTTGGTCGAGGATGTGAGTCTCCGGCAGCAAGCCGACGTTCTGGTCGGAGGGGTACACATCGACGCGCAAGTAGTCGTTCACGGGCGGCTCGGTGTCGGCCTCGGGTGCGGTGGCACCCTGGTCCGCCCGGTTCAGCTCGTAGTCCGCACAGGCCGGGCCCAAGCAGACCACGGCCAGCACCGGCAGCAACCTGCGGAAGAGTTCTTTCATTGGTTCACCACCAAGGTCCAGCTGACGGTCACGTCGGTCCCCGAGCCATCGGAGACCACACACTCCAGGATCTCGCCGTCGATCATGTCCTCGGGACTCAGCAACACCTTGCTGGAGTGATTTCCCGAGCTGGTCGAGGCAACGGCGTTCTCGATGGGACCACTCATGCTGCCCCACCAGTAGAACTCGAGGGCGTCTTCGTTCAGGTCAGAGGCGATGACGAAGACCAGATAGTCGTCGTAGGACACACAGAGGGCGTCCACGAGCCCAGTGTCGTCGGGCTCGCACAGGGGGTCGCTGGTGATTCCGACAATCTCCGGCGGCACGTTCTCGTCCTCGAGCAAGGTGATGGGCCCCAGATAGATGCAGCCCGTTGCGAACAAGAAGCAGCAAGCGCCGTGCCAGAGCGCGAGAACACCCGCGACGGCCCGACTTCTGAAGAAGTCAGCGCGCTCGGTTTTGGAGTGTCGGGTGCCGAACCGGGGCATCCGGGTCATGGTAGCCCGGGAACTACCAACGTGGCACCCGCTTGGTTGCCTTCGAGGTTTATGGTCTGCGGTTCTACGCCCTGGCAGCGCAGGACCACCTCGTGGGGCTGTCGAGGCTCGGGGAGACTGAACTGTCGCCCCATCTGGC
>CAZVHW010000575.1:0-5057 GCA_964626835.1 uncultured Enterobacterales bacterium | reverse complement strand
CCTCGTTCCGGGCCGCGTTCGGGCCACTCCTCGAGCCCCTCGGCTTCCACCTCGGCCCCCTCATGGACATCGTGCTGCCGGTGGGCATCAGCTTCTACACCTTCCAGACCATGAGCTACACCATCGACGTCTACCGCGGTGGGCTCCAGCCTCGGAAGAACTACCTCGACTACATCGCCTTCTTGAGCTTCTTTCCCCAGCTGGTGGCTGGACCGGTGGAGCGAGCGAGCGTCCTGCTCCCCCAGATGGAGCGCCGCCGCGTCTTCGACCTCGACCGCTTCCGCTCGGGCATGGGCCTGGCCCTGTGGGGCGGCTTCAAGAAGGTCTTCATCGCCGATCAGCTCGCGCCCTACGTGGACAAGATCTTCATCCACTCCGACCCCTCGGGAGCGATGATCTGGGCCGCCACCCTGGGCTTCACGGTTCAGATCCTCGCCGACTTCTCCGGCTACACCGACATCGCCAGGGGCGTGGCGCGCATGCTGGGCTTCGAGCTGTCCCAGAACTTCTTTCACCCCTACCTGGCCCGCAATCCCTCGGACTTCTGGAAACGCTGGCACATCACCTTCTCGACCTGGATCCGGGACTACCTCTACATCCCCCTGGGGGGGTCCCGCGGCGGAGGGTGGCGCACCTTCCAGGCCACGGCCGGAGCGATGCTGCTGTCGGGGCTGTGGCACGGCGCCGCCTGGACCTTCGTGCTCTGGGGCGCCTTCCACGCCGTGCTCATCACGGGCTACCGGCTCGTGGGCCGCCGCATCCCAAAGAGCTTCCGCCGCGGCACCGTAGGCCGCACCCTGGCGGTGCCGCTCATGTTTGGCTTCACGGTCGTGGGTTGGATGATCTTCCGTGAGACCCACATCGACCGGCTGCTCCACTACTGGACCCTCAACCCCCTGGGTGGCACGCCCGAGCAATGGACCGCCACCTTGGTGATGCTCGGGGTCCTGGCGATCTGCACGGCACCCCTGGTGCTGGCGCTGCTCCTCGAGCGGCTGGTGCTGCCCCGCCTCGAGGGCACGCCATGGCTGCTCCCAGCCCAGACCGCAGCTTGGGCCGTCCTGGTGGTCGTCATCCTGACCTTCGTGCGCCAGGGCACGGCCGACTTCATCTACTTCCAGTTCTGAACCATGTCCTCCACCCCCACCCGCGTCGCTGCCGGCCTGCTCGCCCTGGTCCTGCCAGCCGTCGTCCTGGCGGCAGGGCTGGCCACGTTGTTGGCACCCAGGCTCGAGGAGCTCAGCGCCCAGGCCCAGGCCATGGAACAGCTGGTAGCCGAGGCCGATCCCCAAGTGGTTTTCGTGGGCAACTCGCTGGTGCGCATGGGCATCGACGCCGACGTGGTGAGCACCAAGCTCGGCGCACGGCCGGTACGGGTCGCCAAGGTCTTCGAGCCCGGCACCTGGCCGGCCAACTGGTACTCGTACCTTGCCAACCGCGTCTATGGCACCGAGCACGTCCCCCACGCGGTGGTGATCTGCACCACGCCGCGCATGCTGCTCCAGCCCCAGCTAGGCAGCGATCTGGCCCGCAAGTCCCTGGCAGACCACGCCTCCAGCTACGAGCCCGTCATCTTCCGCAAGGTCTACGGCGAGGAGACGCCCAACCCCTGGCTGCATCGGCTGCGCGCCAACCGCAGCGACCTCCAGCAGCTCTTCCAAGACAGGGTACGCGGCTGGTCGGTGGGCCTGTTCCAGGGCGAGGGCGAGGGCAGCCTCGCCGAACGTGGCGAGCGCGTGGCCCTCCCCGCCCTCGCCCAGGTATTCGGTGCCGAGGGCGCGGTGGACATGTCCCTGCACCACCGCGTGATTCCCGTGGTCGAGGTGGAACGCAAGCAGCAGGTTGCCTCCGGCGACTCCGCCGTGGCCGACAGCTTCGTGCCCGACCTGCTGGACCTGGCGGATAGCTACGGCAGCCGGGTGGTGTTCGTGCGCATGCCCATGGCCTCCACGCTCGCCGGCTCCGTGGCCGTGGACGCCAGCACACAGGCTGAGTTGGTGCGCTACCTGAACGAGCGCGGCGCCGCTTGGTTGGACCTGCACGACATCGACTTCGCCGACAACCTGTTCATGGACCCAGCCCACCTCAATGCCCAGGGCCGCCAACGTTTCTCGGAGCTCGTCGCCCGAGAGCTGGCTCGCATCGACGTGATGGAAGAGGGCCCGTTCGCTCCGAACACGGTCCCCCTGGCGCTGTCCCCAGCCGGTAGCCGCAGCGGCAGCCCACCGGCCGCCAGGCCACTCACGCTGCGACCCGATCCGGACTCCTTCCCCTGCCGTCGCGTGGCGATAGAGCGGGACCTGTTCCCCATCTCCGACGTGGCCCTGACCTCGGCCGGCATGGGCGAGGTCTCGCCCCTGGTGGTCCTCGAGGGTGGCCGCGCCCTGGCCCGCCACACCTGGCCGGCCAGCATCGGCAAGACCTGCGATGGTTCCTTCGTGCCCCAAGCCGCCAAGATCTGGATCTCCCCGAGCGGCGAGCAAGCCCAGGGCCAACCCGCTCCTGCCTACACGCTCGACCTGGTCCAGGACGTGCCCCTGCGGGTAGGCACCAAGGAAGCCTGGTGGGTCTATCCGGGAACCACGCTGACATTGGGCTTCGACAGCTGGCCCGGCGAACCGGGCAGCTACACCCTCCAGCTGGGCATGGAACCCCTGCTGGGCGAACCCGACGGAGCCCGGGCCACCGTCGACGGCAAACCCATCCCCCTGGAATCCCAGGGTCGATGGCTCGTAGGTAGCCTCGACGCGACCACGCCCACCGGGCCATGGCAAGTCACCGTCGACTCCCCCGCCGACGGCCCCTACCTGCTCCTGCGCTGGATCGGGGTGGCCTCCGGCGACGCCACGGCCGACATCCTCGGCACTCCCGAGCTCCTCGACCCCCCAACGGCCTCGCTGCTGGTGGACCCCAAGCGCAGCAAGGCCCACTGCGAGCGGCCGCCACCCCCGATCGATGCCACCCCCGAGACCGCGTTCCGCGCCAAGACGGCCCGATTCGTGGTCCCCAAATACGCAGAGCTGGACGACGAGTGGATCCAGACCCGCGTCCCCTGCCGGCGCTGCACGCCCCTCAGGGTGGCCGAGGATGGCGTGGTCCACGAAAAACCGCTGATCACGTGCATGCCCGCGAGGGGCGGCAAGCCCCACCGTAGCTGCCAGGAAGGCGAGCAGGTCTTGTTCACGGCGTCGGATTCCACGCCACCGCTCGACAACGGCCGCAGCTACCGGCTCACCCTGGCCCCCGACCGTCAGATTGGACGATTCTGGTGGCTGTACCCCGGCGATCTGGCACGGCTACCGGCCATCAATCGCGAGCTGCGGGCCCTCAGGGACGGCGCCTCTCACCTCAGCCTGGAAGCCAAGGCCTTCGCGGGCCACCCGGACAACCCCGTGACGCTCGAGCTGCGCATCGGCGAAGTGGTGGTCGCACAGGCCGAGCTGACCGCGGGCGAGCTCGACCAAGGGCCCCTCGAGATCGACTTCCCCCCCACTCCGGTCAGCGGCCAGGAAGTGGAGCTGACCCTCGAGAGCGGCTTGGAAGCTCCCTTCATGCTGGTCACCACGGCCGTGCTGCGGGAGTAGCTGGCTTGGCGGCTATGGGGGGAAAGCGGACCGCCCGGAAGCCACCTCAATAGTCGAGGCGGGGGCTTGGAAGTTCGCATATCGTTGGCTGAGATCTGGGATTGTGGCCATTGGAGCGCCCACCCTTGGCGCTCTGGACGCCAAGACTCCCCCTTCCGCTCGCGGAGCGCCCACCCTTGGCGCCAGCGAAGCCTGCGCGGCACTCACTGCATTGTGCAGCATTGGTGGACCTGCCGGGGGCTACCGAGCAGCAGCAACACTTGCGGGCGCTCGGGGCGGTCCGCATGGACTCGATGCTCTCGGGGCTGATGCGGTAACCGCTGGGCTCTGGCCAGGCCGCGGGGGTCCACAAGGGACCCCGTTGCCGCTATGGTCGAACGCCGAGAAACGCATGGGCGAAAGGTCGGTCCAGAGCCGGTCCACGTGCACCTGGTTGTTGGCTCGAGAACCTGCCAAATCGCCATACAGGAGAGGTGGCGCGTGTACAGGGAGCCCGCCCGCGGTGGTGTAGGTGCGCAGCCCCCACTGCCGCTTCGACAGCGGAACCCTCTGGGCTCGGTGATGGTCCGTGGTGCGGCTCTTCAGGCGATCACGGCGAGCGGATCGTGCTTGCTCTCACCCGCCTGGTCCGGAGGCGCGCGGGCTCCGCGGGCGGCTCGGGTACGATCCCGCTGCGCCAGGCGTGGCGTGACGCGAAGACGCCATGGAAGAGACTCTCGTTCTTCCTCGGGGGCGGGATGAGAGCGATGATGCGCTGCAGCAACTCGCTGCGGGTGAGGTGGATGGCCGATGTCCCATCGGACCAAGGGGTCTTCAACCGGTGGAGGATGGAGCCATCGGGCTGTTCCTCGCGATGTACACCGGCGAGATCCATGGCCGCAACCACATGGAGAACACGCGCTGCTACGTCCTGGACCAGCCGGCACATCACGATATGCCCATCCACTCCGCGCTGTGGAGTGGGGGTTGCTTTCTCGACCTGATGGGAGCCAGAGACATCCCAGGGCTCGAACTCCGCATCCGCGACGCGATGCCCCGCTTCCGCCTGCACGAAGCCTTCCAGGACATAGGGCTCCCACCTCGCACGCTACTCCCCACGCCCGACGCTCGGCTGCGCGCCCTGGGCCCGAGCGCACTCGTCGAAGCCGCCGCCATGGCCTGTGCGGCGGATCCCCAGCTGCGGGGCACCTCGAGGCCGTGCATCCGGGCGCGACGAACGGCTTGCGTCCTCGCGAAGCGGGCCGAGGTGCCGCTGCGCGAGGTGGGCTGAGCGCTGGGCATCGACCCCAGAGCACACGGCGACTGGCCCGGAGCGTCCCGGACGAGTCGGCCATGGCGGCGACGCGTCGCTAGCTCTGCCTGAAGGAACTGGTAGCCGAGCAGATCCAGCGGCAAGCTGCCAAGAAGAGAGGATGAAGCAACCGGAGGACGCGGAACGAACCGCTGGGGGGGATGTGGGCCGAGAGAGGCGCT
>CAZVHW010000574.1:0-5058 GCA_964626835.1 uncultured Enterobacterales bacterium | reverse complement strand
CTCGCCGTGCTGGTCTGCGCTCTCCCCGCGCTGGTCGGCTGGTCGCAGCCTCGTCATGTCGCGATCTACCTACCCGTGGTCGCTACCGCTTGGGCCGCGGTGACCACCCGAGCCCCTCCCCGGCGCAGGACCGTCCTCACGATCCTCGCCATCGCCCTGATGGCAGCCTGCCAGCTCGAGTGGCACAACGTCGCCCGTTGGAGCCGCCGCCACTCCGAAAGCCGCGCCGAGATGCGCGACTTCGGGCAGGCGCTCTGTGCGGTCCTCGAGCCCGGAGCGGTGTCCGTCTGCGGCAAGCCTCGCCTGTCGGCCTATTGCCCCCTCCCGCGGCTCATGCCCACGATGGGCTCTCCCATGGACTGGAAGATGGTCTGTCTCAACGACATGCCCGAGATCCTCCCCGACTGGGCCGGCCTCGAGCAGGCCGGCTGGGCACCCCTGGACATCGGCAAGGAACTCTACCCGATCTACCGCCTACAGCCGGAGCTCGTGGGCGCAGAACGCCCCTGCGTTGGTTCCACGCTGGCGGACCGGGTCCACTACGGCAAGACCGCCAAGGCGTCGCCCTCGAGCCTGGCTCCACCGTGTGTAACACCTTCTCCCTACACGCCCCCCGAGGCCGGCGCAGCCCCGGCCGAAAAGGGCCCGCCGCCGCGGAACGGCAGAGGTCCTACTCCGTCTCGCTGACGCTGCTGACCTCGGCCTTGTCGGTGGTGGCCTCGGCACGGCCGCCGGTCTGCAGGCGTAGCGGGCGAGTGTTGGACAGAGAACATTGGGTTGGTTCTCTCTCTGGACCTCAGGCAGCCACGGGCGGATGCCAGCTCGGCCGGAAGATGTGCCACAGCTGGGCGGGGCCGTCCTGCAACAGCGTGATGCGTCCAAAGTCCAGCAGGACCGGCGTGAGGCCTCGGCGACTATGGGCACGAAACACCTCGCGCACCTGCTCGCGATCCAACCCGTGGGCGAGCCAGCCGAAGCTGTGCTCGACCTGCACGGCCCGCCTCATCATCTCGGCCTCGTCCGACAGCTGGGAGATGGGAAACGCGCTGTGGTTGTAGAGCATCATCTCCTCGAAGATCCTCCGCTGGCGATCGCCGAGCCCCCAGCCGTCCACCATGGGCTCCACGAAGCGCAGGCCACGATCCAGGTAGTTGTGGGTGCCCGCCAGCTGCACCAACAAGCCGATGTCGTGCAGCCAGGCCGTGGCGTAGACGAAGTCCGGATCCAGCTCCACACCGTTGAGCTCCCCCTGGGCCAGCGTAAGTGCGGCCAGGCGACGACAATGATTATCCAGAGCCTCGCCCTCATAGGGCTTGCACTCGAGATACAATGCGCGCGCCTGTTCGGTAAACATGGGACCTCCGCCATGGCGAGGCCTCCGGAGTGTAGACACCTCACCCGGATCCTCCCGTAGCCACCCATACAGCCACCACGATCGGGCTCGCGCATATGCCCGCAGGCGCCTAAGGAACGAGGCCACCAGGAGTAAGGAACCCATGCCCAGCACCACCACCCGCAGCCCGTGGACCTGGATCAGCGACTTCCACAACCAGACGGTCCTGTTCAAGATCGGACACTGGTACTTCCTCACCTACGGCGTACTCGTCATGGCGGCCTTCATGGTCGGGCTGGGCGTCGCCGCCTGGTACTACGGCGCCATCGGGCTCGATCCCACCGCCATGATCGTCATGACCGTGGCCGTCATGTTGCCGGGGGTGCTGCTCGGCGCCCGGGCCTTCTCCGCCCTTCGGGATATCCCCGCCATCATCAAGGACCCTGTCCGTACACTGCTGCAGCCGGGGTACATGCTCCACGGTGGCGTGTTCGGGGGGGTGGTGGCCATGGTCGGCTGGGCGCGGTTCACCGACGCGTCCCTGCTGCCCATCATGGACGCCTGGGCGCTCGCCATGCCCCTCGGAGAGGCCATCTGCCGCCTAGGCTGCTTCGTCTATGGCTGCTGCTACGGCAAGCCCACCGACGGCCCCCTGAACGTCTGCTACCACAACCACGACTCCAAGGTGCTCCGCGTCCGCCCCGAGCTGCGAGGCGTACCCATCCATCCCACCCAGGTCTACGCCACCGGCGCCCACCTCGCACAGTTCCTGATCCTGGTGGCCCTGCTGCCCTACATCGAGCATGCGGGCATGCTGGCCGGACTCTACTTCCTCTCCCACCCCATCATCCGCGTCACCATCGAGCGCTTCCGCCTCGACGACCGCGGCACCGTCGGCAAGCTCACCCACACCAACATCTACAGCGGCGTCCAGTTCCTGGTAGGCGGGCTCATGCTCGCGGCCTCCGGGTGGTGGTCGGCCCGGCCCGCCCTCGACTGGACCGGCAACATGATCGCCCTGGCCGGCCGCCCCGGCATCATCGCCCTCTGGGGCGTCGTGGGCGTGGTGGGCTTCTGCGCCTTCGGACTGCACTACAAGAAGGTGGGGAGCTGGATCGACTAGCCACAGACGTCGTCGGCGTACTCGTACTCGTTGTTGCCCTCGTCGCACTCGCTGATGATGCCCACGCCCGCACCATCGTCGTCCACGCTTAGCAGGATCCCGTCGGACCCCCAGTCGTCGGGGTGCAGCTCGAAGGCCCCGCCCGCGATGACCGCGCCCGAGGCCACCTCGTCGATGTAGACGGTATCGATGACGGTCTCCACGCTGCCATCCAGGGCGTACAGCGCCACCGACACGCCCGCCGCCACGTCGAGCCCTCCCTGGTTCGCCACGCCGAAGCTCACCTTGGCAGGCCCGTTCTCGCACGAGGCGACGCAGACGTCCTCGAGGAACACGTACAGATCCGCCGAGCCGGCTTCGTCCACCATGGGCCGTGCGCGAAACACGTTGTGGACCGTCCACGGCAGGGGTGCAGGGCTGGGGACCGTGCCGTCGGCATCCAGATTGGTGACAGCGAAGTCGTGCGTACCCCAGGTGGGCCCCGAGGCCTGCCAGCCGCTGCCGTTGTGGCCGAAGACCGTAATGCCGTTCCACGAGCCGCTGTTCGAGGCGATCACGATCTCTGCCGAGCCGTCTCCGTCGACGTCCGCGGTGACCGGGTACTCCCAGAGGGTGCCGGAGCTGTGGGAGCTGTTCGAGTACAGCACCGCGCCCGTCGCGCCGTCGTACATGCGAAACATGTCCTGGTCGGCGTACAGCAGCTCGTAGGTACCGTCGCCATCCACGTCGTATCCCGAGCACCCAGCGAGGCCCGATGTGTCGTTGATGGTGGCGGTCCAGTTCATGGTGCCCGTGATCTCCCAGACCGAGATGCTGGTGTTGGCGGGAATCGCGATCTCCACGTTGCCGTCCCCGTCGAAGTCGGCGACCGAGGGGGGGCCGGGGTTGGAGCCCGGGATGGTCACCATGTTGATGAGAGTGCCGTCGGGCTCGTGGATGTACATCCGACTTCCGGTGAGGAAGAAGACCTCGCCCCCGACGTCGCCGTCCAGATCCGCCACCGCGGCGAAGTTGCCCGAGCCGGCGCTGGTGGTGCTCCACTCGAGCGCCCCGGTGTGGGAGAACACGTCCTCGCCCAGGATGATCTCCTGGGTGCCGTCCGCGTCGATGTCCGCCAGCACGGGGGTGCGCCAGGACGTGGTCACGCCACCGAGGCTGAAGAGGGTCGAGCCGTCCACGCCGGCTACCACCGCGTTGTCGAAGACCACCTCGACATCACCGTCCGCGTCCAGATCCGCCACCGCGGGCTGGGGGTAGTAGGACACGCCGAAGGAAGCGGAGATCCACTCCCTGGTACCCGTGCCGTCGAAGCAGACCACGTTGCCCCCCTGGGACAGCGCGATGACCTCCGGTACCCCGTCCACGTCCACGTCCGCGATGGTGACCCCGGCGTTTCCGTTGACGCCGTTGACCCGGAAGATCTCGCCCGAACCGTCGCCATGCAGGACGATGAGCTCCCCCGTGGTCCACTCGGTGAACGCGATGTCCGGGTTGTCGTTTTCGTTGATCAGCCCATCGCCGTTGTCATCGGTCAGGTTGCCCACCGCGGGCATGACGATGACCCCCTGGCCCGAGGTGCCGAACTGCCACTCGATGCCGACATCCCACGGATCCTTGACCACGGGGACGACGTCCCCCGTGCAGGCCTCGAGCACCTCGACCTCGCCCCCAGGGTGGTCGTCCACGTCACAGTCGCCGTCGACGCAGTCGGCCACACCGTCGCCGTCGGTGTCCTCGAAGCCTTCGTCCACCAGCCCGTCGCCGTCGTCGTCGATCCCGTTGCACTCCTCCTCGGGTGGCGGAGGCTGGGTGTCCTCGGTGTCCACCGGTGGCTCGCTGTCCTCCGGAGGTGGCTGGGTGTCGACGGGGTCCTTGGGATCCTCCGGAGGACCCTGGAGGTTGTACTCCTGGCAGCCGGCGATCATCAGGATGAGCAAGGCGAACGTGCGGGACATGAAGGCACTCCCTTCGAACGAGGAGTGTAACGGCTGGCGGAAGTCGATCGGGGGCTCGATGCCGCCTGGGAAGACGACGAGCCCGACGACGACTTCGACGACGACACCCGACGCGAGGAGCGCGGGTCCTAGCTCGCGGCCCGAGCGCCAAGCCCTGAGGCCCCCCCCCGAGCTATAGAAGCCGAGGAGGTACCGTGAACACAGCACGGCACGCCGCCACGACGCTCCTCCTCGCCACCGGCTGCCCAACAGGCGCGGAGACCGGAGCCCCCGTGGACGGCTGCAAGGTCTGCTCGCTCCGTGACGAGCACGGCGCGTCGGTGGAGCCCATCCTGATCGCCGAGCCTGCCAGCTTGGCGGAAGGCGAGGACGCCTGGCTGGACTGGAGCGAGCTGGGCGAGGATCTGGCGGGCCGAGAAACCGACCCGGTCGAGGACATCGTGGAGGCGCGCCTCTTCGTCTTCGGCAGCACGAGCGCGGAAGCCATCCTCGAGGGCCTGGCCCACGACACCCTCGACCAAGGCGACGTGGGGATCCTGGCAGCAACCATGCCCGAAGAGCCCGGCTGCGCCCTGTCGGACTTCGAGCTGCAGGGACACTGGATTCGGCCCGAGACGGACTTCGTGCAGGGCAGCGGGACCTGGCTC
>CAZVHW010000573.1:0-5062 GCA_964626835.1 uncultured Enterobacterales bacterium | reverse complement strand
CTCCCAGTCCCGACCGGACAGCCGCCACCGAGTCTCCGGGCTCGACTGAGACGCCCTGCCAACATAATATCAACCCGCACTGATCGATGCGGAGCCACCGTGCCCACTGCCACTCGGACGGTCGTCTTCACGGACCTGGCCAACTACACCGCGTCCGTCTCTCGCGCCAACCGCGAGGCGCTTCGGGATCTCCTGCGCGCACACGAAGCGCTGGTCATCCCCACCCTGCGTCGCCACGACGGCCGGGTCGTGAAGAACCTGGGTGACTCCTTCATGGCGCTGTTCGATTCCGCCACGGACGCCGTCAGGGCCGGGCTCGATCTGGTGGGTAGTGCGGCCGCGGGCGGCCTGTCGATTCGCGTGAGCGCCGCCACCGGCGACGTCGAAGAGATCGAAGGTGACGCGTTCGGCGACGCGGTCAATCTAAGTGCCCGGATCAACAGCAAGACTCCAGCGGACGAGGTCTGGTTCAGCGAGTCTACCTTCCACTGCATGAACCAGGCCGAGATCCCCTGGGACCGTGTCGGCATCTACACGCTCAAGGGCATCGCAGGCGACGTTCCCGTCTACCGAGCCGTGCCCTCCAGCCGCGCTTGGCTACCCGAAGAGGTCGCGCTCGCGGCTCGACAGCACACTCTCGTGGTGCTGCGGCCGAATCTCCCGGTGCCTCCACTACCCCCCGAACCCATCGTGCTCGCCCTGGGTTTCACTCCCGGCAGCGACGCCTTGCGCAACGCCGTCGCTTCGCTTCCGGTGCTCGATCCGGCGAGCCTCTACCTGGCCGCACACCACATCGCTCCGGGCGACCGCTTCTCCTGGGAACGCGATGGGCACGGCTTGGTGGTCGGCACCCCGCAGGCCATCGAAGCCGCCATCATCGAGCAGCAGCGCGTCATCACCCAAGACGCCGGCTCCAACACCATCATCCTGGACACAGGCTTCAACGCCGCCCTCCAGATCGCCTTCGCGGGCCTCGCCCTGCCATCGGTTCCCATGTCCGACGTGGTCGGCGGCTATTCCTACGATCTCGTGGAACACGGCCAGTGGATCAACGGCTCCGACCAATCCCTGCTGCGGGTGGACGTCACCCCCGCCGGGGTCTTCGTCCTGGCCACCTCCCCTCGCGCGGCCCTGGACGACCGTCCCCTTCGCCTGCGCGATCGCGTCGCGCTCAACCACGGATCCGTCCTCCGCATCGGAGGAAAGACCCACCGCTACCACGCCTGTGGCTCCAACGTCTACGTGGGCTTCCTCTTGGCCGAGACGCCCAGCCACATCCTGGTCTCCGAAGGTCAGCGCGCGGAGCTTGGCCGAGAGCCAGCCCACCCCGGTCTCTCCTTGCCAGACCGCCGTGGCCAGTCCAACATCCGCTGGTGCGCCGGAGCGCGCGCAGCCCGCGCCCGCGAATCGGGCTTCACGCTGGACCGCGCCCTCGCCGGTCGCCATCAGGTGGCCATCACGCCCAAGGCAGGGTTCTGTCAGGTCGAACCCCTCCACGAGCGCTGCCCTACCTGGGTCTGGCACGACGGCGGTGACCTGACCCGCGCAGCACAGATCACCTCGGTTCCTATCGGCCAGCACCTGATCGTAGGCACCACCGTCATCTCGCTGGACAAGCCCACACGCTAGTGCACCACCACCCGCGGGGGACCCCTTGATCGAAACCGAACAGATATTCGCGCGAGCACGAACCATACCGCTGTTCGCCTCGCTGTCGGACGGCGAGCTGCACGCCGTCTTGCTCCAGTGCCAGATCGCGCTCTACCTCGAGAACAAGGTCATCTTCCGGGAAGGCGCACTGGGAGACGCTCTCATGGTGGTGCTGCAAGGCGACATCAGCCTCCGCTGCGCCGCCGAAGACGGCGTCACGGTCGAAGTAGCTACCTTGAGCGAAGGTGCCGTCCTGGGCGAGATGGCCGTCATCGACCCCGCCCCCCGGGCCGCCACGGCGATCGCTGCCACCAACTCGGTGCTCATCGTGATGCAGAAAGACACGCTGGATCAGCTCATCGCGACCGACCACCCCGCGGCCTCCAAGGTGCTCCAACAAGTCCTGCAGCTGCTGGCGCGGCGCTTCCGCACCATGGAGGACCGTATCGAGGAACTCTTCAACTCCCGCCTCCAGGTTCTGCAGCCGGCCACCCGGCGAACCGCCTGGTCCATCGCTCCGGGAGAGTAGCCATGCCCATCGAGCCCGTTTTCCTCAAAGCCGTCCCCCTACTGCGCGGCTTCAGCTCCAGCGAGCACCGCGAGTTGTCCCAACAGCTCGAGCTCATCCGCGCTCCCAAGGACGAGTTGCTCATCGAGCAGGGCTCCACGAGCGGCGGATTCTACTTCATCCTGGACGGTGAGGTGCACGTCACCCGCAAGCTCCCCACCGGGCAGGAGATAACCCTCGCGCGCATGGGCAAGGGACACGTCGTGGGCTTCCTCACCATGCTCGACGGAAAGCCCCGCAGCGCAAACGTGCACACCACCACCAAGTCGGCGTTGGCACACCTGCCCCGCGAACGGTTCCAGGTCCTGGCCACCGCGAGCACCCCCATGGGCGTCCGTTTTCAGCGTCTGCTGGCCCGCGAGATGATCCGCACCCTGCGCCTGGCCAACCAGCGCTTCACTCGCGCCGCCACCCTACCGCCCGAAGAGTTCCTTTCGCCAGAACACTTCGACGGCGACATGTTCTAGGCGCTGCGGGAATCCTCGGCGCTACTCCTTGGCGAGCTGCCTGACCCCGCCACTGACGGTTACGTCGAACGGCTTCGGACCGCGCAAGCGCTTGGCCGAGGGGGGTAGAAACTCCACGCCGGCCGCCCGCAAGCCACGCGCGACCACCAAAGGAGCCGGCGCGCCGACCCGCTGGCCCCGATCCACCACGGGGTGCAGCATGGCGACACCTCCGACACGCGCCAGGGTCGAGGCCTCGCGCTCGAGGCAGATCACGTCCTTGTGGGGGTACCGAATGATCTGCTTTCGCCCAGGATACGAGGAGGCCCCCGGGGAGACCATGGGTTGAAGCTGCATGCCACGCGTCATCTCGGCGATGCGGAAGACGAAGCCGCGCTGGAGCTGGCCCACGCCCTGCGCCAACGCCCCCCCAACCGCGAAGCTGTCGATGGGCACCGAAGCGGCCACGAGCTGTGCGATGCGGAGCTCGTTCAGACCTCCCGATGCCAGAATCTTGACCCCATCCATTCCGCTCTGGTTCAGCGCCTGGCGACAGACCTTGGCTTTCCGCTCGAGCTGGGGATCACCCAGTGTGATGGCGGCTGGGGTACCCCTGGCGTTCCGGTATCGGGCCACGGCCACCCGCGGATCCTCGTTGCCGATGGCCATCTGCAGGCCGCCGGGGAAGTGCACGCGCATGGCCTCGAGGGCCCTGCGCTCTTCGCGGTAGACGGCCATGAAGGTGCCCGAGAGCGCACCGATGGGAGCGATGGCGTGGGTGCCAGCCGCCTGCACGTTGCTGGTATTGGTGATGCCACCTATGTAGCCAGCGCGAGAGGCCGCCCGCGCGGACTCGGGGCAAGACCAACGCCTGGCCGAGAAGTCCAGCACCTCGTGCTCCCCAGCCGCCTGCACCAGGCGGGCAGCCTTGGTGGCCACCGCGCACCCGAACCCCACCCGTTGGATGAGCGCCGACTCGAGCAGGGAGCAGTGAGCCAGAGGCGCGGTGATGCGCATGATCGGCTCGTTCGGGAAGAAGGGCGTGCCCTCGGGGAGTGCCCAGATGTCCCCCTGGAAGCTCACGTGGCGCAGCGAGTCGAAGAAGGTGTCCGAGACCCGCGAGAACTCCGGCAGCCCCCGCAGATAGGCGAGCGTCTCCTCGTCGAATCCGAGCCCGAGGACAGCCTGGACCGCCTCGTCGATTCCTGCGCAGATGGCATAGCCATGGTCGCGGGGCAGTCCGCGAAGGTAAAGGTCGAAGGTGGCCTCGCCCCATAGGCCATCGGCATGGTAGACGGCGGCCGTTACGAGCTGGTACAGCTCGGTGAGACTGCCCTCACGCGGCGTGCCGTTCTTGCTGGAATCTTCCGTCATGACCCGAACCCGTCCTGCTGCTGACAAGCGAGCCCCACCTACCACGGTGGTGGTGGACAATCACTCCGCTGGCTGGCTGAAGCGGGGTTTCCCATGGGTCTACCCAAAGGAGGTCGTTCGGAAACCGCGCCGCCTCGAGCCAGGTTCCGCCGTCCGCCTCGAAGACGCACGCGGCGTCTCGCTGGGCTCGGGCATATGGGACGACGGCTGGCTGGCGGTCCGACGCTTCCGGGCTGACGTCGGGCCCCTCGACCGAGCGTGGATCGAACGCGTCCTGACCAGCGCCGCCGCCCGGCGACAGGGCCTGCTCCCCCCCGAGACGGACGCATGGCGGCTCGTCCACGCCGAGAACGACGACCTGCCCGGCGTGCGAGTGGACGTGTGGGGTCCCGACGTACACGTCACCCTCGACTCGCCAGCACTGCGTCCGCTGCTGCCGCCCCTGCAGCGTGCGATCGAGGAGCTTCATCATCCCAGCCGCCTCACCCTCGGGTGGCGCGCAGATCCCCGGGATCGCCAGCGCACGCGACTACCCGTCGAGCTGCTCGCCCATCGGGAAGACCCCGCGAACGATCCGAAGACCCACTCCGCCGTGGTTCGAGAGCGCGGCGTGAGCTTCGAGGTGTTTCCAGCGGGAGGCAGCGACGCCGGCCTGTTCAGAGACATGCGCGACAACCGCGCATGGCTCGATCCAGCATGGAAAGGCCGCCGGGTCCTGAACCTCTTCGCGTACACCGGCGCGTTCTCGGTCTTCGCCGCACTGCGCGGCGCGCGGCGCGTGGTCACCGCGGACCTCGCGGTCACCGCGCTCGACCGCGCCAAGCGAAACTTCACCCTCAACGGCCTGGATCCAGGCGAGTGGGAATTCGACCGCGGTGACGCCTTCCAGCAGCTGGACCGCTACCGTCGCAAGGGCCTCCGCTTCGACCTGGTGCTGGCTGACCCACCACCGTTCTCCCAGGGGAAGCATGGCACCTTCTCCGTAGCAAAGGACCTGACGCGGCTGGTGGCGGCTTGCGTGAGG
>CAZVHW010000572.1:0-5075 GCA_964626835.1 uncultured Enterobacterales bacterium | reverse complement strand
GTGGCCTCGGCCAGCTGGCGCTCGGTCCACTCGTGGATCTCCAGGATCTCGTCGACGGCCTGGCTGGAAGAAGCGGCATCTTCCATGGCTTGCTGCAGCTCTTCGACCAACCGCCGGCGCCCGGCTATCGCGATGTCGGCGTCCGAAGGCACCTCGAGCTGCTCGATCCGAGAGCCGGTGGCCTTCTGGAAGTTGCGCAGACGGTACTTGTCGCTGGGCGTGCAGAAGGAGATGGCCGTACCCTTGCGCGCCATCCGGCTGGTGCGGCCGATGCGGTGGACATAGCTCTCCACCTCGGGGGGCAGGTCGTAGTTGACGATGTGGGTGATGTGGTCCACGTCGATGCCGCGGCTCGCCACGTCGGTGGCGATGACGATGGACAACCTGCGGGCCCTCAGTCGCTCGAGCACCCGCTCCCGCGCCGCCTGGTTCAGATCGCCATGCAGCGCGTCCACGGCCAGGCCCCGCTTGGCCAAGGTGTCCGCGGTCTGGGCGCAGGAGGCTCGGGTGCGCGCGAACACCAGGGTGGTCCCGGCACCCACCGCACCGAGCACGCGGACCAAGGCGTCCAGCTTGTGCCGCTCGGGGACCTTGATCCAGAACTGCTCGATGTGATCGACGGACAGCGCACGGTCCTCGACCTGGACCTCCACCGGGTCGGACAAGCGCATGGCCACACGGCGGATGGCCTCGGGCATGGTGGCCGAAAACAACGCCACCTGGCGGCCCTCGGGGGTGGCCTCGAGCATCCGCTCGACGTCCTCGATGAAGCCCATGCGCAACATCTCGTCGGCCTCGTCCAGCACGAAGGTCTCCAGGCCGGACAGGTCCAGGTTCCCGCGATCGAGGTGGTCCAACATCCGGCCGGGGGTGCCCACGACGATGTTCGCGCCCGCGCGAAGCGCCTTGATCTGGGGTGGATAGGGCGCGCCTCCGTAGACCGTGGCGAAGCGCACGCGCAGCTTGGTGGCGAAGCTCTGCAGCGCCTTGGACACCTGCAGGGCCAGCTCACGGGTAGGGCAGAGCACCAGGGCCTTCACGCCGCGAGCTCCCGGCTCGAGGTTCTCGAGAAGCGGCAACCCGAACGCCGCCGTCTTGCCCGACCCGGTGCGCGCCCTCCCGATGACGTCACGGCCTTCGAGCATGTGTTGGATCACGGCCGCCTGGATGGGTGTGGGGGTATGGAACTCGAGCCCTTCCAGGGCTTGCAGCAAGCGGTCGTTGAGACCCAGCTCGGCGAAGGTGGTAGGCTGAGGTGGCTGGTCCGACATGACGCGCTCGAGTCCAAGGAGACGCGGTCATAGGCCAGCGAGGGGGGCGGGGCCAGCGCTACTTCGCAGCGCTGGCCTCCAGCTCGCCGTCTCTCGGCCCAGCCAGCTCCTTCAGATACGCTGCGTTGTCCCCCTGCCGCTGGCGGTTGATGCGGCCCGCGTAGATCGCGAGGATCGGATCGCGGAGGCTCCACCGCTGCAGGGTGGGCCAAATCCGGTAGTAGCGACGATGCCCCTCGATCTGCCAACGCTGCAGCCGAGCAAGGCTCACCCTGGCCGGCTCGAAACAGACGTGGTGGGCGGAGTAGCGGGACCAGTCGCGCGTGAGCAGCCGACCACTGCATTTCAACGTTGAAATACCATCCGTCCCGTGCTCTAGAGCCAGGCCCAGCCCTCGGAGCCCCGACATGCCTCGGAAGCGCACTCGGAACCCGAAGAACCCCACGCTCCTCCCCGCCCCCGCTTCCGACGCGAAGATCGACCACCTGGTGGTCGGCATCAACCGCCTGTGTCGCCGGGCGGCGCTCGAGATGGTGCTGGGTGTTGGGGAGTTGGTCGTCGAAGGCTTCTACGAAGGCGACCTCGACAGCTGGCGCAGTCGCGGCACCAAGGACACCTCGTTCCGCAAGCTGGCCGACCGGACCGACCTACAGCTGAGCGCCGCGGGGCTCTACCGCTCGGTGGCCACCTACGAGCTGTGCATGCGCCTGGGCATCAGCTCGTGGCGATCCGTCGGGGTCTCCCACCTCTACGCGGTGCTGGGGCTCGATCACGGGGACCAGCGATGGCTGATCGCGCAGGCCGAGGACGAAGCTTGGACGGTCCGCGACCTCGAGCGCCGCGCGAAGGAGCTGAGAACGAAGACGAAGGGCAAGCGCGGACGCCCCCGCCTGCCGGCCTTCGTCAAGACCGTCGGCAAGCTGGGAAGGATCATCGACGGGAAGGGCGAGGCGTTCGGGGACCTGGACAAGGTGGACGAGCTGTCCCACGAAGACGCCCAGCGCCTGTACCGAACCGTCACCGACCTACGGCAGCGGTGCGAAGCCCTCCAAGAAGAGCTCCGACACCGGCTGCCCGACACCGAACGGGGCTAGCCGGGCTCCAGTTCGTCGGTCCAATACCCACGCCAGCGGGAGTTCTCGGGTAGGTAGAGCTTCCACTCGTCGGGGATGCGCACCCTGACGATGGAGATCCAGAAGGAATCGAGCGCGCCGAGTGCCTTGGGGATCTCGCGCAGCCGCATGCCTGCCTGAGCCGGCGTGCGGTCGGCCTTTACGAGGTTGCAGTCGCGGCAGGCCGTGGCGATGTTGCGCCAGCTGGTGACGGGCACGATGTCACCGCACCAAGGCAGGCGCACCCGGCCGCGGACGGCCTGGGCTCGCGGTACCACGTGGTCCAGCGTGAGCTCCTTCAAGTCCGGGCGGTCGCCCCGCCGGGGCCGGACGCCGCAGTAGCAACATCGGTAGCCGTCGCGCGCCAGCACGTTCTGACGGCTGAACCGCGCCCGGGTTCGCACCTTCACGTAGCGTCGAAGACGCACCACGGCGGGCCACGGCAGCGCGGTGGAGGGCGAACGCAGCACGCGACCGTGGTAGCGCTGCACCAGGTCGGCCTTGCCGTCGAGCAGCAGGCACAGGGCGCGCACCCAGGGGATGACCCGGATGGGACGATAGTCGGCGTTCAGCAGCAGTGCGGTGGTGGTCATCACGGCCTCCTGGAAGGAACACGCGGTACTCAGCAAGAAACGGACGAGCGAGCGGCGGGCCCTCACCCCGCGAGCACTGCATGACACAGCGCACTGCTTCGCAAGCGACGCTCACCCGGATGATGGCGGGACCGACGGGTGCTGCCCCCGCTATCTCTGACTTGACAGGCCAGTGTCTCTGCTGTTCGACCTCGGTCCCAGGTGGGGTGGGCGAAGGGATTCGTCCACCAAGAAGGGAGACGAGCGCCTCCCCGGCGTTGCTGAAAACCACGTATTCGAGCGTCAAAGAAAAACGGAACACAAAACGACGAACCCCCGGTCCTGAGGGCCGGGGGTTCGTTCGGGAGGAGTGGGTGATGCCTACTTCCTGCGAGAACCTCCGGCCGGGAAGGCGGGGCAGTCCAGATCGCGCTCGCTTTGCGCGTACACGCCGACCCGCCCGACCTTTGTCGAATGGGTAAACGTATTGGTGATGGACAAAAGGGACGTCATCTCGAACCTCGCCGATGACCTACCACGCAGGAAATCGGACCGTCAAACAATTACTAAAGAAATAATTCACGGGGACTCAGTCCCGCTCTCCCTCACAGACACGGGTCCACGCCACCAGTTCCTCGTGGAAAGGCTTGATGTCCCTGGCCATGAACGCCAACCCCTCCCAAGGGCTGGCCATGCGGTGCCGGCCGTCGGGATCGAGCTCGCAGCCGCGCCTCAACCAACGGCGTGCCGCGCTGACATGAGCGAAGGAGAGCACGCGAGCTTGGGTGCCGATGGGCATGTCCATGGTCCAGATGGCGTCCGGCGTGCCCTCCCAGGCATCCCAGGTTGCGGCGGGCAGGTCCGCCACCACGTAGACCATGGGTTTTTCCGGAGCGGGGGGCCTGATGAGCAGGAAGGAGGAATCCGGCTCCCCAGCCAGCCACTGCTCCATGAAGTAGGCGATGGGATCGCCGATGCGCGTCGCTGTGGTATCCGCGAGCACGCCCAACACACGAGGCGCGTCGCCAGCGTCCTCACACAGTGCGGCCACCGCGCCTTCAACGACCTCCAGCTGGTCCAGGCTGCCCGCCGGCTCTGCCAGGGGACCGCGCACTTCGGAGCGTAGCGCCCAACCCGTACCCGCGAGGTAGGCGCAGCCCAGCGCCACCCCACCGACAAAGTGCACGGTGGAACGGAAGGGTACGGGGATGCGCGCCAACAACACCGTCAGCCCCCAGGCGGCCGCCAGGAAGTGCAGCGGCAGCACCACGGCGAGGTGGTAGGGCTGCAGGTAGCCGAGAAGCTGCGCGACGACGAGCAGCCCGACCCAGGAGGCCGTCGTCCAGGCCACGATGGGAAGTGCGGCTGGGGACGAACGGCGGGCGACAAAGAGCGCAGGCACCGCCAACAATGGGAGGAACATGGGCCAGATGCCGGTGCTGGGGGACAGGATTCCCAGGCTCTGCAGGGCGGAGTCTCGAAGCAGGTCTCCCAAGGTCTCCTGGAGCATGGAGGGATCCTGCACCAGGCTGGTCCCGGCCCCGCTGGCCCCACGCTGCCGCTGGAGCAGCCAGTTGTCCACCACCATGGGGGCCAACACCACCAACCCCGCCAGCGCACCCACCGCGGCCACCAACTTTCCCCGCCGCGCGACCAGCCACGGGAGCAGCACGGCAGCAGCGGCGCAGGTGCCGATGGCGTAGGGGTGGTGGTGAACCGCAAGAGCCAGCAGCGCTCCGAGCAGGGCGCAGAGCATCATCGAACGGCGCCGGGATGGCCGCGCGGGCGGCGTCAGCAACACCACCGCGACCCAAACCGCAGCAGCCACCGCCACGGGGGCCAGGTAGGTCTGCGCACCCCGAATTGGGTGACCCAGCAGCACCGGCCAGAACGCATAGAGCGCCGCGGCGCCCAGGCCGGTGACCCAGCCCTGCAGCCTACGTCCCGCGATGCCCAAGAAGGGTACCCCCAGCGCATGTACCAGCGCGTAGAGGCCGAAGAGGCTCCTCAATCCGCCGGCCACGCCCACCAGTGGTGCCATGCTCCAAGCCTGCAAGGCACCATAGCGGAAGTCGCCCCCCGCCCCCCGCCAGGGGAATGCGTCGCCTCGGACGATGGCC
>CAZVHW010000571.1:0-5106 GCA_964626835.1 uncultured Enterobacterales bacterium | reverse complement strand
CGTCGCCTCGCGGCCCTTCGCGGGGCCCTACGGCGTAGCAACCCGGGCACGACCTACGGTCGCCCCCGACTTACGTCGCCTCGCGGCCCTTCGCGGGGCTCTACGGCGCAGCAACCCGGTCACGACCTCGGGTCGTCGCCGACTTGCGTCGCCTACGTGGGCCTCGTAGCGCAGCAACCCGGGTGCGACGTCGGGTCGTCGCCGACTTGCGTCGCCTCGCGGCCCTTCGCGGGGCCCTACGGCGTAGCAACCCGGGTAAGACCCCCGGTTGCCCTGGACTTGCTTTGCCTCGGGGCTCGAACGGTGCGGTGCTTCGAATAGGTCTACCTTGTTCTCGAACCTTGGTCGGAGCCTGGCCTCGAGGTGTCGAAAAGCGTCGAAAGTTCGACGAAACGGTTCGTCACTTCGACGATCCCAGGAGAGCGGCGCATTCGGCTGGGTTGGCGAAATTGGCGGGAGGAGTGTGGTAGTCGGGCGGTTGGGACTAGGCTCGCCGTCTTGGCATGGTCCTTGATTGTCCCCCAGGGCATGCCTCCTATCGCTCTTCACGTTTCCCTTCGGCTGGTCGACGGCCGGGTCATCGCCCCTTCCGTGTCTGCCAGGCGTGCGCTGTCGGCCTGCGTGCTCCGGATCGCGGCTCCCCACGGCCTACTTGCTCATCGAGGATCGGACACGCACCTGCATCTGCTCCTGTTGCTGGCAATCGCCAGAGCGGCGGAGATCGTCCGCAGAGTGCGGATCGGCCTGGCGCAGGTGCTCGATGCGGGAGCGGCGTTCGCCCCGCCTCGCTTCGAGGAGGTGCGGCGCCAGGAACATCTCGAGCGAGCGTTCCGTTACGTGCTTCGCCAGGACAAACACCACGGCTTCACCAGCGATCCCTTCCACGACGCCAGCTGTGCGCCTGACCTGCTCGGTCTGCGTGTCGTCGACGGCCACCTTCGGTCCCGACTCGCGGAGTACCTACCGAGGGTTGGGGAGCGAACCATCCTCAGGTACCTCGAGCTACCGGGTCTCGGGGCGGGCACGGATCCTGCCGCTCTGCTCGAGGGTGCTGCCGCAGCGCTGGCTCTCCCCGACCTTCGTGGTCGGCAGTCCGCAGTGGTGGACGCGCGGGCGGCCTTCGTGCAGCTCGCCCGCCCTTGCCTGGCGTCCTCCGAGTTGGCAGAGATGCTGGGCTGCAGCAGGCGGGCAGTGCAGGTGCTGGCTCACCGAGAGGTCCCGCCTCCACTCCTCCGCGCCGTGGCCCTGCAGGCGGGCTTCCGGGAGCACGTCGCCCGCCGCGCAGAGTCGCCGGTCGAGCCGGGATGGGAAGGGCGAGAGCCAGGGCGAGGGTGACGTTCGACCGGAACGAGCGCCCGCCAATGTCGCGCATCCAACATGCGTCGCCTCGCGGCCCGCTACGCCCCCCGTGGGCGCAGCAACCCGGTCACGACCTCCGGTCGTCGCCGACTTGCGTCGCCTCGCGGCCCCTCATGGCGCAGCAACCCGGTCACGACCTCGGCTCGTCGCCGACTTGCGTCGCCTCGCGGCCCCTCATGGCGCAGCAACCCGGGTGCGACGTCGGGTCGTCGCCGACTTGCGTCGCCTCGCGGCCCTTCGCGGCGCCCTCAGGCGCAGCAACCCGGTCACGACCTCCGGTCGTCGCCAACTTGCGTCGCCTACGTGGGCCTCGTGGCGCAGCAACCCGGGTGCGACCTCGGGTCGCCCCCGACTTGCGTCGCCTCGCGGCCCCTCATGGCGCTGCAGGGCACTCTGATGCCCCAACCACGGCGCCCCGGGCCAGGACCCGGGGCGGTGCGGTCGGTTCGACCTGGAGCTAGTCGCACTGGCCCCACAGGCCGAAGAAGTAGCCGCCCATCTCGTTGCGGCGCTCGTAGCGACCGATCATCTCGCCTTCGGACAGGGGGACGGCGCCGGTAGCGTCGGTGCCGTCCAGCTCGACCCAGTCTCCCAGGAACAGGCCGTCGGCATACTCGCCGCTGATGTTGCCGGTGTTGGTGCCGCCGAAGCTGCCGGAGAAGGCGCCTTCGGCGTACTCGCCTACGAGGGTGCCGCCCAACTCGCCGGTGCCCAGCTCGAACCAGGAGCCTTCGATGGCCCTGACGTAGTCCTCGTCGTACCAGACGCCGGACAGGACGCCCTTGACCTCGCAGTTGCTGTAGTCGCGGGCTTCCTGCACGTCGCTGATGGCCATGGTCTCCAGCTCGCCTTCGACCACGGGCAGGTCGGCGGTCATGGGCTCGAGGTTTTCGATGGCGGCGTCCACGGCCACCTGCTCGTCGGGGGTCAGCTCGGTCTCGACGGCGCCTTCGGGGGCGCAGGCGGCCAGGGCGAGGGCGGTGAGGGCGGTGATGGTGTTGCGAGTGGTCATGTCGGTCTCCGTGTCGGGGTTCGTCATCACCAACCGGGCCCCCTCGAGGTGGTTACGAAAAAAACGCGGGCCGTCTCGCTTTCGGGCGGGCGGCCGGTCGGCTACCATGCGCGGTCCCCGCCCAGCTCGGATAGGGCCGTTTCGGGAAATCCAACATGTTCCTGCTTTTTTCCCTGGCCCTGCTCATCCCGGCCGTGGGCGCCCACGTGCCACATGATCCGCTCCTGAACGTGATGCCTCCCGCCGATCTCGATCCAGATCGACCCTGGTACGCCATCGGTGATCACGGGGAGCGCAGCCTGTTGCACAAGGGCTCCGGCTTCGGTCCCACCGGCTGGACCGTGATCGGGGGCGAGCCGACCGGTGACCTGCTGGTGGACGGCTGCCAGATGGACGACGGCACGGTCGTGCTGGTCTCCACCGATCGCCTCTGGTGGTCCGACGACCAGGCCGCCACCTGGTCCTGGCAGGAAATCTTCGCCCCGGTGCACAGCGTTCTGTGCGCGCCCCAGCTGCTCGTGGCCACCTCCTCCGGTGTGTTCACGGGCGAGCTCGGGGATGAGCTCGAGGCGGAGATCGAGGAGTACTCCGTGGAGAGCTTGTTTGCCGGGCCTGGGGGCGACGTGGCCGTGGCATCCTTGGGTACCGAGCTCTTCGTTCGCGCCGAGGACGCGTGGCGAGGCATTCCGGCGACCGACACGAGGGTTCGCTCGGCCGTGGTCGCTTCGGATGGCGCGGTCTACGCTGGCGACGATTCCGGAGCCGTTTGGCGCTACGACGGGGATGACTGGCAGGCCTGCGGTGTCCTGCCCGACAGCGATCTCGAGGGGTTGAGCTACCCTCACGTGCTCGCCATGGCCGCCCAGGACGACCTGGTGATGGCCGTGGCCGCGTGGCGCGGCCCCTTCGTCAGCGACGACGACTGCGCCAGCTGGCAGGACCTCCACGCCGAGATGTATCCCTACTTCGAGGGGAGCGGGCACTGCAGCAGCGTGACCATGGCCTTCACCGAACTCTTCGTGGCGGGGGACCGCTGGGCGCTGTCGGGCTGGGACGGCCTGGCGTTGAGTGAGGATGCCGGCCTCTCCTGGGTCGAGCCCTTCCTCATCGCCCCCGACTACGCTCGGGGCCTGGCGTTCTCTCCTGCCTACTTCGAGGACGCGGGTGTCTTCGTGGGTGCCTACGCCGCGGGTGTGACCCGCAGCGGCGACGGGGGCCAGAGCTTCGAGAGCGCCTCCTGGGGCCTGGCGGCCCCCAACGTGCAGCGTCTCTCCTTCCCTCCCGACAACACCGACGACAGCCCCATGTACGCCATCACCGGGCACGTGTTGTGGCGCGGGGACGACGGAGGGAGCCGGTGGACCTTGCTCGCACCTCCCCAGGAACAGGTGGCCAGCCTGGCCTTCTTGGACGAACCGCCGCGCATCTGGGCCATCGGCCCGCCCTCGGGTGCCGACGGAGTGCGCGCGGCGGAGTCCCTGGACCAGGGCCGCAGTTGGCGCGCCCTCGAGAACCTCGAGCAGGGTCTGGGTGACTCCGCGCTGCTGGGGGCAGCGCAGGTCGTGGCCGAAGACGGCAGTCTCGTGACCTGCTGTGTCAAGCAGGCTCCCGCGGGCGTCGTCTGTTTGTACGACGATGGGGAGAGCTGGGAGTCCAGCTGGAGTGGGGGAGAAGAGCTGCTCACCAGGCCCGTGGCTTGGCCGGTGGACCAGCCTACCCGCCTGCTGTTCGCGGCCGACAACGGGATCGTCTGGACCGACGACCCAGGTGACGAATGGCAGGAAGACGATGCCACGGAGCGCGAGCGGATCTTGCTCTTGGAGCCGGCCGACGACGGCACGCTGTTCGCCGCTACCACCGGAGGTCTGGTCCTTCGCAGCGACGACGGTGGTGAGAGCTGGGTCGAGCTTCCGCTGCGGCTACCCGCATCGCCCTACGCCTTGGCGTCGCATCCGAGCTTCGGTTCCAGCGGCCACCTGTTGGTGGGCACCCACGACGGCCCGTTCCTCGTCCTCGACGCTTGGAGTGACCAACCCACGTGGGGGTACTGGGGTGGGCACAACCTGGTGGACGACTTCTCGAACTACGTCGAACGTGTGGGTCTGGGCGAACCCGAGGACTACCCGGGTCAGCGGCTCACGTCCGTCGGTCGCATCCTGGCCGGCGGAAGCATGCGCACCGGCTTGAGGGGCGCGACCCTGTGGATCCACGGCGCGGTCCAGAGTGTCAGCGTGGTCGAGGTGTACGTGGACGGCGAGCTGGTGGGGAACCTCGGCTCCCAGGCGAACCCGACATCGGGGTGCTGGCCGAGCTGACAGGGCTAGACCCTGGTTGGCACGAGGTCCTTCTCGTGGGGGTGTCGGGCAACGGCGTCCTCGTCGATGCGTTCGAGGGCCTGGACCAGGCGACGAGCTTCGAGGCCCCCGAGGTGGAGGAGGACACCGAACCATCCGACGCCGGCTGCGACGGATGTTCGGGTTCGGCGCGTCCCGCGGCCCCGCTTGCACTCCTGGCCGGTCTCGCACTGGGGGTGTCGCGCCGCCGTCAGGGGCTCGGCCGGTCGACGCGGTCGAAGGTGATGGGGTAGCTGACGCGGACGATGCCTCCGCCTCTGGGGCTGGGGAAGCGCAGCCGTTCGAAGCCGCGAGCGATGCAGCCCTCGGTGTCGGGCAGGTTCAGCTCGCTGGTCGCGACCACGGCGCACGGCGCACTCGGTTTCAACGCCGACGGCACAT
>CAZVHW010000570.1:0-5153 GCA_964626835.1 uncultured Enterobacterales bacterium | reverse complement strand
CGTTGGTGGCAGCCAACAGTCACAGCGCCACCACCACCCGGCCCGGGTAGCGCCAGACCAGCGCGTCGCCGATGCGGGTGACCGATACGATCCCCGTGTGGATCAACCGCAGGTGGCACACCTTGCAGACGCAGACCAGGTTGTCGGGCGAGTCGTCTCCGCCCATGGAGACCCAGACCACGTGGTGCGTCTGCACCCGCAGGTTCCTGCAGCCGCATTCCGGGTTCCTGCACGTATAATCCGCCTTTTCCTTCACCTTTCCAACGCCTCTCTGTGGCTCGATCCGAACGTTTTCGACGAACCAGGCGGCCGCTTCGGGCAGATCGGCGTGGACGCGGTCGAAGCGCGGAGGCTGGGGCGGGGCCCAGGCCGCGTTCAGGCTGACGAACACCTGCAGGGCTTCGAGCCCCACGCCGCCATTTTTTGTCGTGTCGGTGGCGAGGACCTGCCGCACCAGGTCGTCGGCCGTTCGAATGGCGCGCTGGTAGCTGGCCAGCACCTGCTGCTCGATCACCCTGCCGCCACGACCGCCACGGTCACCGCTTTTCTTGGCTATCCTGACCGCCCGCTTCAGCTCGGCGTAGCCCGTACGGCGCGCAACTTCGATCCAACCCACGACCGTGTCCTCGGAAGCAACGGAGGCCACCAACCGTGCGCGTGCCACGTCCAGCCCGTTGTCCATCGCGGCCTTCAGGGCTGGGAGTAGCTCGAGATCGCTGGCCAGGTCGCGGTACCGCTCGAGCGTGCGAACCGAGAGGTCCAACCCGTGCTGGGCCAGGTCGCGCAGGCTGTGAAATCCCACTTCCCAATACAACGCCCGGCGGGCCACTCGGCCGAAGGCCTGGCCCAGCAGGACCACCCGGCTGTCGCGCGCCACCTGGGCATGCTCGAGCAGGCGCAGCGCGTGCGGGAGGTCGTGGGGCTGGCGCCAAGGCCCCAGGATTCGAGTGGCCGGGTCGGGGAGGTCGCACCACTCGGGAGGTGAGCGCTGGGGAGGCGGTGGCGGTGACCGGCGTGCCTTGGTGAGCAGTTCGCGGGCATCGGCCCTGCGCCCCCAACAGTCTCGGACGAAGTGGTCGGCGTCCGGGTCGGACAGGGGCTGCCCGACCAACAACCGCGCCAGCTGGCGGGCATCGTGGATGGCGCGTAGCTGTTCGCCCTCGAGATCGAGCGTGCGGACCGTGCCGGCTGGCTGGCGACCCCGAGGACGGGGAAGGGGACACATCCCAGCATCGCCGCGCCGGGTCCCCTCGAGCCACCATTCCTGCTGGTCGGCGTCGAGGGCACCGACCGCCTTGACGGCCTTGCTGACGGGGATCAGCCCCAGACAGACGGCTCGTTTCACCAGGTGGAGGTCGCTCTCGACCAGGCGAACCAGCCCGCGCAGCCAGCTGTCGCCCCAGGGCAGGTGCTGCCGGAACAACGCCGTGTGGGAGCTGTAGCCCCACTCAGCCGGATCGCGGGTCTTGACCCAGGCAGCGAGCCGTGCGATCCGGAGGTCGATGGCGTTTCCGGCCCGCGCCAGCGAGAGCATGACCTGGACGAGCCGATCGGCGTCTTCCTTCCGGCTCAGCGGATCGTCCGAGGCGCCCGAGCGCTCACCGCTGGCGCCGCCAGCGGGGCCAACCCTCACCCGCCCGTCGAGCCTGGCAGTCCGCCCGGGACGTCGGGCAGGGACGCCCAAGCGCAAACGACGTCGAATCGCGGAACGTTCCGCCTTGGAAGGATGTTTTCGTGGCATGTCCGTCTCTCGGACAACCTATCCTCCCATGGGTCGTCGTCAAGCTGGAAAGCGGACAGAAACTGACCGTACAAATTACCGAATTGGCGAACCGGGCGGACAGGTTTTGGCACTGGAGGAGGTTGGGCCCCGGGACCGGACGGGCCTCTCCGGAATGTGGCCTCGGTCACCACTGAACCGCCGACGGGCGGACACCTAAGGCCTCTCCGCCGCCGGAGATGCGACTGCGGTCCGCATGGGCGGACACCTACGGCCTCTCCGCCGCCGGAGACGCGACTGCGGTCCGCCTAGGCGGACACCTACGGCCTCACCGCCGCCGGAGCATGGGGCCGTGCGCCGTGGCCGATAGCGGGGCCCGTGACCACTGGACCTGGACAAGGACTTGGAGGTGGAGGTGGACGAGAGAGGCCACCAAACGTCTCGCCGGCGCGCGCCCGTATCTTGGGTGGTGGATGACCTCGACCCCGGCTCCTCCAGCCACGAGCCGCCTGCGTGGTATCCTCGAGGCGACGGGCACCCACTCTCCGACGGCGTGGGGGCATGGGTCGGAGACCTCGACGGAGACGAGGTCTCGGACGCCGTGATCGTCACGAACGCGGAGACCGGAGACGCAACGGTCCCTAGAGCTGGACTGGTCCACGTCGTGATTGGGGGCGGATAGCGGAGTGCTGCGCCCGCACTCGTGTGGCATCGTCGGAGAGTGGCGTCCGCAGCAGCCCCCCCACCATCACCCCCCCGAGCCCGACACCACGGCCACCCGCGCCATCACCGCCTCCCTGTCGTAGTGGAAATGCGTAGCCTCGCGGCTGGACCTCACCACCTCGCGGTAGCCGCGGCTGGTCAGGTGGGTTGCGAGCGCCGGGCAGTCCACGGGCAGGACCATCTCGGTGGGGTGCCAGCGGTACGGCTCGCTCTCGCCGTGGCGGAATACCAGACCGGCGGCTACGGCCCAGCTCGCCTGGGCCAGGCTCAGCTCCTGGAGGTCGCGCTCGAGGGCGCGGAACTCGCCCTCGGCCTGGGGGGAGAGGTGGCGGAAGCGGCGGCCGTACCAGCACCCGTGGTGGTAGTGCTCCGGAAACACCAGGATTCCGTCCTGCCGCAGGCGCTCTGCAGCGATCTCGAGGATGGTCGAGGCTTCGCGCAGCAGGCCCAGGCCGCGGTGTCGCTGCCCGGGGAGGCGTGGCCGCCCTTCCTCGAAGGGGCGGATGGGATCTTGCAGCAGCAGCCAGTTCACGGCGAGGAGTTGGAGGCTCGGCTGGGGATCGCCGCTCCCCAACTCCAGCTGGGGCCTCATCGTGGCCAGGGCAGCCACGACCTCGACCAGGTGCTCCCCGGTTTTGGCGTCGGAGACGAAGAGCCGGTCCATCCCACCGCCACTGGGGCCGATCTCGATGACCGGCTCGAAGCCTCGCTCCTGCAGGGTGCCCAGCACGCCGTAGAGCTGAAGGGCCTCGGTGATACCGCGCTCGGAGTAGTAGTCGAGGAATCGCCTGGGCTCGTAGGTTGGATCTTCGAGCTGGGCGATGAGGTCCTCGTCCAGCAGGCTCTCGTCGTCGTCCCCATCGGCGCGTTGAAGCTGAAAGTGGGTCAGGCGCCGGGACAGCCGGCGCATCCGCAGCCGATCCATCGCCGCCTGCAGCTCGTCGATCAGGCGGGTCATGGTCGCTCCTGGGCTCTGCCATGCCGGCGCAGCTCGGGTCGCCGGATCGACCTGCGGAGTCCCCGTTTTCGCCTACCCCCCGATCTCACGGCTCGTAGTAGCTGTCGAACAGCAGCGTGTGGCCGAAGGCCGCGCCCACCGAGGCCTGTAGCTCCCATGCGACCACTCCGTCGGGTGTCACCTCTCGGACCAGGCCCTCGGAGCTGTAGGTCAGCAACAGGTTGCCGTTGTCCAGTTCGGTGACCATGCCCAGGAACATGGTGCGCAGCGCCTCTCCATCGCCGTACGAGTCCAGCTCGCGGAGCGCGCGGTTGCCGTGGTCCAGCGCCCACTCCACCGCATGGGTCTCCCCGTCCTGCTCCACCATGGCCATGAAGGTCCCGGTGTCGGTGAAGCCCGGGTTGTGGAGGTAATCGAAGCCGTGTCGGCCTTCGAGCCGGTAGATGTCGCCGTCGTCCAGCATCTCGGAGCCGGCCACGCCACCCAGCTGGAGTATCGGCTGGGCATCCCAGCGGTTCTGGTCCAGCCACAGCTCCACCACCGTCTCCAGGTTTCGGAACGACAGCAGGAGGGTGCCGCGCTCGTCGTCCCAGCGCAGGGTGTTGGCGTGGCTCCAGTCCTTTCCCAGCCCGTACAGGTCCTCTTCCCAGTACTCGGTGATCACGGGCTCGATCCAGTCCCAGGTGGAGAACACCACGTGTTCCTCTCCATCCTCGTCCAGCACGACTACGGCGTCGCCCACGACGCTGTGGATCTCGCCGTCTGGGCCCAACCAGTCCCGTACGTCCAGCGTGAGCCACGCCAGCGCGCCGTTGGGCATCTGGGTGAAGGCGTGGTGGCCCAACTCGGTGGGTTCGCTCCAGGTCTGCTGGTCGGCGAAGGCCATACGATGCACGCCGCTGTCGTCCTGGGTGTAGTCGGCGGCGAAGGTGTTGAAGAGGAAGCCGTCGCCGTCCCGCTCGCGCTCCACGGGCATGACGTCGGACTCCAGCAGGTGGAACCAGTTCCAGTTCCCCGCGCGATCGACGGCGAAGATCCCGGGAACGAGGCCGAACATGGTCCCCAACAGGTAGGACTCCTCGGACCGCAGCTCCGGCTGGTCCACGGTGACCGTCATGTCCGGGAGCTCGGGAGGTAGGCCGCCGGTGCGGACCTCGCCCTCTCGGACGTGCTCCACTCCGTCCACCAGGGTGATGGCCCTGTACCAGACGTCCTGGTAGGGCGGGATGCCCAGCAGCAGGTGTTCGTGGTCGGTGGCGGTGGTGGTGGTGGTGGGCGTGGACGTGGTCTCGAGGCCCTCGCCGCCGTACTCGACCCACGAGCTGCCTGCGTGGATCGAAGTCCACTGCAGGCTGACCACGGTCGGTACGTCCTCGTCGAGGTTGGCCGCTACGCTGTAGGGACCCCAGGAGCAGGCGCTGGATGCTGCCACCAGGCCGAGCAGGCCGCCGGTGAGGAGAACCCGTGGGAGCGACGGGTGGCGGTCTTGCATGGGAACCTCGCCGGGTGGGCACGGTGGGGGTCGGGTGGCACGGAGGTCCCCGCTACGGCAAGAAGCGGACCACCCACAACCGGCGGTTGATGACGACGATTCGGCCTGAAAGTGTCCCCCACGCGCCCAACAGTGGGGTGCGCGTGCCGGGGCGTGCGCGTCTACGGGTGGTGGTCAGGTGCTCGGTCGGTCCAGGCCTACCTGCCTCTTCTCTTCGCGGGAGCGCGCTCGTAGCGCCAACGCACCGATCAGGCCGAGGA
>CAZVHW010000569.1:0-5157 GCA_964626835.1 uncultured Enterobacterales bacterium | reverse complement strand
ACCACGAACCACGAACCACGAACCACGAACCACGAACCACGAACCACGAACCACGTAGGGGCGGCCGTAGCGGGTGTCTTACACCCGCCCGCCACGCCTCCGCACTGCCAGGCCCAGCATGGCCAGGAGGCCCAGGAAGGCGCCGGAGGTCCGGCTACCCTGGCTGGCGCAGCCACAGCCGCCGGGTTCTTCGTCATCGAGAGAGGTCGCGGCACTCATCGACGCGGAAATCGTGCCGTGGTGCACGTAGCGGGGGCTGCCGCGGTTGGAGAGGATCAGCCAGAGCTCACTCTGGTCCGTCGTGGTGACGAGGTAGCCAGAGTCGAGGGGCTCGTAGGTGGCGAGGGCCTCGAAGGGCTCGCCGGACTCGAACAGGGCATGGTTGTCGGCGTCCACCACGTAGGCGTCCACGGTCCCGGGCTCTTCGAGCGGGTGGATGAGCCCACCGCCGTAGGCATAGCCCAGCTCGCTGTACCATCCGAGGAAGGTGTGACCGGCGCGAACGTCCAGCAGGGTGGAGTCGATGTCGAGGGTGAAGAGGATCTCCACCTCCGAGTCTCCGGTCCCCTCCACCAGGCTCGCCGCAGGCGCGCCCAGCCTCCCACCCAGCTGCAGGACCACCTCGTGGCTGGATCCCGCCACCGCGTCCTCGGCCGCGATGACAGGATCTCCCGCTTCGCTGACCAGGAACATGTTGGGGTAGCTGCCCGACTGCACGTCCGCGATGGAGTAGGGCGCCCAGACCTCCTGCCCACCGAGATCCGCCGCAGTGATGAACCAGAAGTTGCGGTCGTCACCGAGGGTGATCTCGGCCACACCTTGCTGGTCGGTGTGCACCCACGCGGCCTGGTCCAGGTAGCTGTCGTAGTAGTAGTTCTCGACGCAGACCAGCACCATGGCGCCCGGGACGGGAACGCCGTCGGCGTCGGTGACCGTGACGTCGGCCGTGATGGTGTCCGAGTACAGCGCGACGTGCTCGTCGGCGATGTAGCCGTTCTGGTGGTAGCCCATGATGGCCGAGACGTTCTTGCCCCCGCCGAACAGGCCGTCGGATCCCACGCCGCCGTAGTCGATGCGGGTGGGACCGTCGGACCAGTCGACCTGGAAGGGGTGCCAGGCGCCGTCGAAGTAGAACTCGTTCCAGACGTGGTCTTCCATGCTCCAGACGTTCAGCGCCGGGATCAGCGACGCGCGCATGGCCGCCGTGATCATGTCCTGGCACTCGCCGCAGTTGCCGAAGTGGTTGTGCATGATGCGCTGCGGCCAGACCGAGCGCTCGCCGTCGTAGTCGACGTGGTTGGCTGAGTACTCGCTGACGTTGTCGAACATGTTCTGGGTGACGAACCAGCCGATGGCGTCCAGGGCAGAGGTGGCATCGGACAAGGCCCTCTCACCGGACAAGCCCTCGTACTGCACCAGGTCCCACAGGGAGTCCTGCTCCGCGACGCTCTCGGACAGCACGGGGTGGCCGACGAAGGAGCCCCCGTCGAGGTCGTCCACCGTCGCGCTAAAGCCGCAGGGGTAGTCGTAGCTGTCGCCCAGGCCCGCGTCCGCCTGGATGAGCAGCGTGCCGCCCGAGGACACGAAGCTCTCGAGGGCCTCGGCCGAGCTTTCCTCGTAGAGCACCTCGTACGCCTCGGTGGCCAGCCCACCCGGCACGACGACCTTCTCGTATCCAGACAGGTCAGGTGCGTCCGCGAGCAGGTCGTAGGTCTCGACAGGCAGGGAGGCGTCCTCGAGCAGAGAGACGTACACCGAGCCCACCTCACCGCCGTCGGTGAGCACGAGGGTTGTCTCGCCGGCCTCCAACAGGTCGCGTCGCTGGACGTACTGCACGACGTTTTCCACGAACGCCTCGATGTCGAAGGCCGACCAGGCGTCCTCGAGCAGGGCACTGCTGGCCAGCACGGTACCCGCGCCCCAGTCTATCTCCACCAACAGCGGCCTCCCTTCGCCATCGGCCACCACCACGATGGGGTCGACCGTGAAGTCATGCAGCCACCCCATGGTCGGAAGCGAAGTGATGTCCTCGTCGTGGGCAGCGTTGGGCTCCTCCTGCAGCCAGTGGTTGCGGTAGTCCCAGGTCCCTTCATCAGTCGCGCTGAAGAACATCCAGTCGCGCCAGTGCACCCCCTCGGGGGGGTCGCTCAAGCCGAAGGTCTCCGGATCCATGAAGAGCGGCAGCTCCATGTCGAGCTTGGGGTTGAGCACGTACCAATAGTAGTAAGGATGCTCGAGGGTCCAGCTCTGCTCGCCGCTGCCGTCGTCGTAGAAGTACTCCACGGTGGTGTAGGGCCCGTCGTCGCCCTCGACCTCCACCAGGTCCGCGAAGGCCACGTGCTCGTCCACCTCGTAGACAGCCAGGGCGTTGGCCTCGAGCACCTCGGCCAGCATGTAGCGGGAGTCGTAGGACAGCTCTTCGGGGCTGGTGGCGGCGATGGAGAAGGCCAACTCGTCCAGGGCCTGGTGGCCTTCGTAGTCCACGATCAGCTGCGCCAGCTCGTCCTGGCGATCGGCCTCGAGGTGGGAGAGGGTCAGGGACAGGTGGGCTTGGAGCCACGCGGGGACGATGTCCACCGCAGACCGAGCGCCGGCGGTGAGGTCGAGGGTCGGCAGGGTGGCCTCGATCTCGCCGCTGTCGAGGTCCAGCCGCAGCACGGCCACCTCGCCACCCGGCAGCCAGAGCTCCGTGAGCGCCAGGGCACCTTCGACGGTATCGACGGTGGCTTTCTTGACCCGAGGCGTGGCCGCGACATGGGGCACTGGCAGCTCCCGCACCAGCCTCGTCACGCCGCGCTCACCGTCGGGCACCGGGAGATCGTGGGCCGTGGCCCAGGTGGTGGGCAGGACGAGAGCGATCAGGACCAGGGCTCGGGACATGACGTACTCCGAATGGAAGCGGCAGGGGAGATGAGTATACCGCCGAGGCGAAAGGCCCATCCGCCGCCGCCCCCGGGGCGCGGGTTAATCGGGCGATGCCACGCATCCCGATCCGGAGGCCCCATGCGCCGCTCCGCCATCCTCGTCGCCCTGCTCACCGTCTGCCTGCCCTCGGTGGCCCAGGCCGCCGGCTTCTACTTCACCGACTCCGGCACCCGTGCCATCGGACGCGGCTCCGCGGTGGTGGCCAGCGTGGACGACCTGAGCGCGCTGTACCACAACCCCGGCGCCCTGGCGCGGCTGCGCCAGGCCCAGACCTTCATCAGCCTGTCCGGCGTCGATCAGTACGTCGAGTTCGACCGCCAAGACGAACCCGACGAGGACCTGTACTTCGACCCCATCTACAACGAAGGCCCCTTCATGTTGGTCCCCGCCTTCGGGCTGTCCGGCAGCCTGGGCGTGCCCCGCACCACCTTCGCCATCGGCTTCATCTCGCCGCAAGCGCCCGACCCGCTCTACCCCTCCGACGGCCCCCAGCGCTACAGCCTCACGGACGAGCTGCTCTGGGAGTTCGCCGCCGTGGCCGGTGCGGGAGTCCAGGTCACCGACTGGCTCGCCCTGGGCGCCACCTTCCAGGCCCGCATGCTCCGCGCCCAGATGGAGCTGGCCCTGACCACGGCCGAAGGTGACAACACCGCCCAGGACATCGACATCGGCTTCGAGATCGCCGACTGGTTCGCACCCAACTGGAGCGCGGGCGCCATCGTCGACCCGCTGCCCTGGATGACCATCGGCGCCAGCTACCAGCCCGCCACTCGCTACAAGGCCTCGGGCACCATCGAGGCCGACTTCGAAGGCCACGCCATCGAGGACTTCTTGGATGGCACCCACTTCGTAGACGAAGACGTGACCAGCACCCTGACCATGCCCGCCATTGCCCGGCTGGGCGTGGACTTCCACCCGACCGACAAGTGGGACGTGGAATTGGCCGGAGCCTGGGAGGGCTGGCACGTCTGGGACGAGGTCGTGATCACCGACGTCGACCTGGTCATCGAGGTCGAGCCGAGCGTCTTTCTCGAGGAGGACGCCGTAGTCACCAACGACATCGTCATCCCGGCCGCGTATCAGGACGTCTGGTCGGTCCGGCTGGGCGGCGAGTACGACGCACACCCCAAGCTGACGGTGCGGGCAGGCGGCTACTACGAGACCTCGGCGATCCCCAAGGCATTCCAAGGCGTCACCCTGGTAGACGGCAACAAGATCGGCGCGGGCTTGGGCCTGGGCACCCACCTGGGGAGCCTGGACGTGGATCTCGCCTTCGGTCAGACCTGGTTCATTCCTCGCGACATCACCGACTCCGAGCTGCGCCAGCTCGTCCTGCTACTCGACCTCGCCAACCCGGATGAATCCGAGGTGGACGACGAGAACGGAAAAGTCGTCGGCAACGGCCACTTCTCCAGCCGCCTCACGTTCCTCTCCATGGCCATGACCTGGCGTTTCGGCAGGGCACCGAACCAGGAACTCACGCCCGAGGGATGACAACGCGCTAAGAAGTGCGCCGCGAGACCCCCGTGCAGCAACCCGGCGCCACAACCACCATCCACGTGCGGCCCCCAGACGAAGGGGCCGGCTTCGACTGGCGCTCCCTGCGCGAGCTGTGGGTACACCGCGAATTGCTGGCCGCCTTCGTCATCAACGACCTGCGCTTCCGCTACATGGGCAGCTCCATTGGCTTCTTCTGGACCGTGGTCAACCCCATCATCGAGCTGGTCACCTACACCTTCGTCTTCAACGTGCTCATCGGCGTCAAGTTCCACCCGGCCGGGGGCACGGCCCACTACGCGCTGTTCCTCTTCTGCGGCATGGTCACCTGGTTCGCGGTCTCCGATGGGCTCAACCGCGCCACCACCGTCATCCGCGACTACGGCCACCTCATCAAGAAGGTCAACTTCCCCTCCCTGGTACTCCCAGCCCACGTCATCGCAAGCGCCGTGGTCAACCAGGCCATCCGCACCATCATCCTGGCTATCGGGGTCATCCTCTTCGGCGAAGGCCTGTCCATCCACTTCCTGCTGGTGCCGATCTTCTGGATCATCCAGGCGGTCTTCGTCCTGGGGCTGGGCTTCTTCCTCGCCACCGCGGGCGTCTACTTCCGCGACGCCGTCCACTGGGTCAATGCCGTCCTGCTCACGTGGATGTTCATGACCCCCATCTTCTACCCCCCCTCTGTCTACCCCCCCAAGTTCAACTTCCTGCTGCAGCTCAACCCCCTCTCCC
>CAZVHW010000568.1:0-5171 GCA_964626835.1 uncultured Enterobacterales bacterium | reverse complement strand
AGCTTGCGGATGATGAGCACCGCGTCGTTGTAGAAAAGGGGGCTGCCGGCCACGAGGTAGAGAACATCGAAGCCGTCGTCGAAGGCACGCCGGATCATCATGCTCGCCAGGTCCCGGTAGGCGGTGGGCCTATCCACGGACGTCATCTGGTAGAGGTAGTCCAGGGAGCGCACCTCGAGCCCGGGCGCGATGCTCGCCGCGACCTCGCGAGCGTGGGCCAGACCGTAGGCCCTGCGGAGGGGCCCAGGCGCGGCGGTGAGCAGATCGAAGGCCTCTCTGGTCACCTGCTCGGGGCGAGCGGGCCCGAGGCCCACGATGGTCAAGGTGCCGGACATGAGGAGGATGGGAGCAAACCCGAGAGCTGCTGTCAAGGAGCCCGGCGCGGGTCGTCCGAACAGATCCAGGGTTCGTGCTTCACGGACTCCGTCCAGTCCCACCTGTTGAACACGGCGCCGGGGGAAGGCTCCACGACGCCAACCGACCGACGCGTTTCGGGGTATGGCATCCCCCTGGAGGTCCCATGATCCGCGCGGTTCCACTGCTCCTCTTCCTCGCCCCCGCCTGTTCCGACTACGGGTTCATCCCCAACACGGAGGGAGACAAAAAGTACGAAGACTCCGACTGGGTCCCGGGAGACAGCGACACCACCACCGACGACATCTGCGCGGATCCCGGCCGTTCCCAAGGCTCCGTGTCCATCGACGAGGGCTGCGAACAAGAAGCGGTCGTGGGAACCTTCACCCCCGTGCTCGAGTGGTCGTCCCGCGCGCCGGGCGATACCTACACGACCCCGGTCGTCGGCAACCTCACCGACGACGATGGCGATGGCGACGTGGACGACGACGACATGCCCGACATCGTGGTGGCCAACACCACCGGCAACCTCTGGGTCCTGTCTGGAGACAACGGCGCCGCTCACTGGAGCTACGCGATGGGCGGCTCCGAGCCGGCCACCGCTGCCATCGGTGACCTGGACGCCGACGGTGTCCCCGAGGTCGTCGGCGCGAGCACCACCGGAGTCTTCGCCCTGCGCAACAACGGCTCCCTCTACTGGTCCTCCACACCCTCGGGCCTGGGCAACCAGCCTACCTGCGGCGGCGTCGGGATCTACGATCTCGATGCCGATGGCTACCCAGAAGTGGTCATGGGCAACTTCATCCTCGATGGCCGCACGGGCAGCCAGGTGGGGCACGGCGCCTACGGTGCCGGCAGCGGCTACGGATCCTCCTGGGGATCGGCCGTGGCAGCCTTCGGCGTGGCAGCCGATGTCGACCAAGACGGAACCCAGGAAGTCGTCACCGGCAACGCCCTGTATCGCAAGGACGGCACCGCGCTGTGGTACAACAGCCGCCCGGACGGCTTCACGGCGGTGGGCAACTTCGACAGCGACGACCAAGCCGAGATCGTCTCCACCTACACTGGCAACGTGGCCCTGATGGACGACGACGGCAGCATCATCTGGTTCGGCAACTACACGGGCTCCACCATCGGCCCGCCCACGGTGGCCGACTTCGACGGCGACGGCGAGCCGGAGATCGGTGTGGCCGGCCACGGCGTCTACGTCGTCATCGAGCACGACGGCAGTCTCAAGTGGCAGAACACCACCCAGGACTGGTCGTCGGGCTTCACCGGCTCGGCCGTGTTCGACTTCGAGGGCGACGGCAAGGCCGAGGTCGTCTACGCGGACGAGAACGACGTCTGGGTCTACGACGGCGAAAGCGGCGCCGTGAAGATGCAAGAGAGCCGTCACTCGAGCGCCACCTGTTCGGAGTACCCGGCCATCGCTGACGTGGACAACGACGGCCACGCCGAGATCATCTACACCTCGAGCACGTACTCGGGATCCGAGATCGGCGTCAGCGTCATCGGAGACGCCGACGACAGCTGGATGGCTGGACGCCCCGTGTGGAACCAGCACGGCTACAACATCACCAACATCGGCACCCGCGGTTCCATTCCTGCGGTGCCGGACGCCAACTGGCTCATCTACAACAGCTTCCGATCGGGCGACCTCACCTCTGCGACCGGTGGCGCCTTCTCCGACGCGCTCCCGGAGCACGTCGAGATCTGCACCGACGACTGCGACATCGGCATTCTCCAGGTGGTCGTGCGCATGGGAAATGGCGGTGTGGACAACCTGCCCAACGGCGTCCCCGTCTCGCTCTACTCACTGCAGGGTAGCAACGCGACCTACATCGAATCCCAGGACTCCGTCCAAGTGGTGGCATCGGGAGACACCACCTACGGCATGGTCTTCGAGATCGATCCCGCGCTCGTACCCACGGGCAACCTGCGCGTGGTCGTGGACGACGAAGACGGCCTCGAGACCATCGGCGAGTGCCACGAGGACAACAACGTCTGGGAAACCGACCAGGCCGTTTGCCCATAGGGGATAGTTATTACGTACAATGGTCCCATGAACCGCGCCCCCCTCCTGCTGCTGGTCCTCGCAACCAGCTGCCTCGACTACGGTTTCCAGTTTCCGCCTGACCAGGAAACCAAGAACGAGGACTCCCAGTGGGTCCCGATCGACACCGACACCGCTCCCGAGCCCCAGGAGAGCATCTGTGAGGATCCCGGCCGCGATCAGGGTAGCGTCAACATCGACGAAGCCTGCGAGCACGAAGCCGAGATCGGGACGTTCTCTCCGGTACTGCTGTGGAACGACCGCGATTCAGGTCACATCTTCGTCACCCCCGTGGTGGGCAACCTGACCGACGACGATGGCGACGGAGACGTCGACACGGACGACATGCCCGATATCGTCGTGGCCAACACCGACGGGTGGCTGTCGGTGCTGTCGGGCGAGGATGGGTCCCCGCACTGGAACTACGACCTGGGTGGAACGGCCCCCGCCTCCGCCGCCATCGGCGACCTGGACGGTGACGGCACACCCGAGGTGGTCGGGGCCAGCGCCGGCGGCATCGTGGCGCTCCGCAACGACGGCACCCGCATGTGGCTCGCGCAGCCCACGGGACTCGGCAACCTACCAATCTGCGGAGGTCCTGGAATCTACGACCTGGATGGCGACGGACAAGCCGAGGTCCTGCTAGGACGCTTGATCCTCGACGGCACCACCGGCGAGGTGGTCGGCGAAGGCCAATACGGCTCCGGCAGCGGCTACGGCTCCGGGGGCTACTACCTGCAGGCCACCAGCAGCGGCGTCGCGTCCTTTGGCGTCGCCGCCGACATCGATCTCGACGGCCAGCTCGAGGTGGTGACGGGCAACGCGCTCTACCACAAGGACGGCTCGGCCGTCTGGTACAACGAGGAGCACGACGGCTTCGTGGCGGTAGGAAACTTCGACGACGACGACATGGGCGAGATCGTCTCCACCTGGGTCGGCAACGTGAGCCTCATCGACGACGACGGCAAGCTGCTGTGGATCGACAACTACACCGGCGACTCCATCGGCCCACCCACGGTGGCGGACTTCGACGGAGACGGACTGCCCGAGATCGGGGTGGCCGGCCACGGCGTCTACGTGGTGGTGGAGCACGACGGAACGCTCAAGTGGCTCAACGGCACCCAGGACTTCAGCTCGGGGTTCACCGGCTCGTCGGTCTTCGACTTCGAGGGCGACGGCAAGGCCGAGGTCGTCTATGCCGACGAGAACGACGTCTGGATCTACGACGGCGTCACGGGCGACGTGCGCCTGCAGGAAACCCGCCACTCGAACGCCACCTGCTCCGAGTACCCCACCATCGCCGACGTGAACAACGACGGCCACGCGGAGATCATCTATACCTCGAGCTACGAGTCCGAGGACGTACAGGGTGTGTCGGTCATCGCCGACGAGGACAACTCCTGGATGCCCGGGCGGCCCATCTGGAACCAGCACGGGTACTCCATCACCAACGTGGGCGACCTGGGCGAGATCCCGGCCAATCCCGAAGTCAACTGGCTCAGCTACAACAACTTCCGCTCCGGCGACATGAGCTCCTCCACGGGTGGTGCCTGGACCGACGCGCTGCTCGAACACGCCGAGATCTGCCTGGACGACTGTGACGACGGCATCCTGCAGGTGGTGGTCCGTATCGGCAACGCGGGCGTCATAGACCTGCCCGCTGGTGTGATGGTCTCCCTGTACAGCATGGAAGGCGGGCGGGCGGTGTTCGTCGAGTCCCAGAACACCGTGCAAGAAATCGCCTCGGGGGAGACGACCTACGGCATGGTCTTCGAGCTGGACCCAGCGTTGATTCCCGAGGGACACGTGCGCGTGCGCGTGGACGACGACAACGGCCTGGGCGTCATCGGCGAATGTCACGAAGACAACAATACTTGGGAGACCGAGGACGCGATCTGTCCTTAGGCAATGGGGAGCACGATGAGTGAGGACCCAGTCCGCTGCACGAGCTGTGGAAGGAGCTTCGGATCCCACGTGGCTGCTCCGCGCGCACGCTGCATCTACTGCGGAGGCAAGCTGGCAGGCCCCGGCTGTGAGCACCTGGAGCTGGTCGAGGAGTCCGATCCCACCGAAGAGGTCGGGGCTCCCGCAGGTCCGAAGGGCCAGCCCAAGCCCGTCCCCATCGCCGTGCCAGCGGGCCGGGGCCCGTCTCGCTGGGAACGACCCATCGGCTGGCTTCACGAGATCGCGGTCCTCGCCATGCTGCTCATGGCGGTCGCTGCTGCCAGCGGCTTCGCGCACCGTCACGACCCTCTCCTTCCGCCGCGGTCCATCGCGCTGGCCGTGCTGGCGCTCCTCCCGGTGCTGTGGGTGGGCGGCGCGTGCCTGCGCGCTGGCTTGGAGCTGCTGGGCTCCCCAGCACGGAGCGTCCTGCTGGCCATCCCGCTGCTCGGCATCGGGCTGGCCCTGGGCATCCCCAGCTCACTGGCACGCGGCCTGGCCCGACTCGAGGGCCGTGTCTTCGGAGTGTTCGGACTGGCCACCGTGCTGCTGGCCTTCATCCTCTCCATCGGCTGGCTCGACGAGCACCACGATCCCCTACTGGGGGTCCAGGCCTACCAACAGACCCGCCTTGGAGACTCGCGTCTGGACTCGGAGTGGCAGCTGACATCGACGGGCTGGTCGGGCAGCCTCGAGCCGGGCAGTGAGGGCACGTTCTCCCTGCTGATCGAAGACGTGGCCGACGACCACTTCACGGGCACGCTCACATGGATCCGAACCGGACGCGTCGATCCGGTCCGCGGCGCCTGGCGGAGCAACCACC
>CAZVHW010000567.1:0-5184 GCA_964626835.1 uncultured Enterobacterales bacterium | reverse complement strand
CCACCGGCAACGACACCGGCGACAGCGACGGTGACGGCATCCTGCGAGGCGCGCTCTCCTTCACCTTTCCGCTGACCGATCGAACCCTGATGGATCCGCCCATCATCGGGGTGGACCACGACCCCGAGGTGTACGAAGGCATCCTCCAGGCCTACTGCACCGACTACATGGGGCGGGGATTTCCCCACTGCTACGACGAGCACCAGGGCAGCGACATCTTGCTGGAGGGCGGCTTCGACGCCATGGACGCGGGCAGCGCAACCATCATCGCCGCGGCGCCGGGCACGGTGATCGAAACCGATGACGGCAACTACGACCGCTGTCACGCCGACATGGGCAGCCGGGAGGTGAACTGCGATGGCCACCCCATGCTGGCCAACTACGTCGTCCTCGAGCACGAAGGTGGCTACCTCAGTCGCTACTGGCACATGATGAACGGCTCGGTGGCGGTGAGCGTGGGCGACGAGGTCGAGGCGGGCCACACCCTGGGCATGGTGGGCTCCTCGGGCCATTCGTCGGGTCCCCACCTGCACTTCGAGCTCGACGACCCCGACGGCGATCACATCGACAGCTTCGCGGGAGAATACTCCCAGCCCGAGACCTGGTGGTGCGACCAGGGGGATCCCGACGAGTTTCCGGGGGACTGCGACTAGCAGCGGGTCTCGGGTCTCACGCAGATGCGCAGAGGCGCAGAGGCGCAGAGGGACAGAGCTGGGGGAGAGGTGCTGGACGAGGTGGGTGGTGGGGCTACGCCGGAGTTCTTGGCACAGGGGTGCAACGTATTTCAGATTGGGCTGCCGCTCCTTTCGCGAAGTGCGGGGAAGAGAAAGACCAATGCATCGCTACGATTCGCAGCACGCTTGTCTGGCCCAGCCCGAAACGACGAGGAGCTGTGGGGCGATCCACGACCTCGCCACCACCCGGCCCTGGAACGGAGCGGAAGCCCAATAAAAAGGCCCACACCACGCCGCAGGGACACCCGGCAGCCTCCGCCGCCGCTCTCCCACACTCTGCGGCTCTGCGTGAGGCTCAGCCACGCTCCGAGCCAGCGCGGCCCAACACGGCAGCCACGAGCTGCCCTCGGACCACCTCTTGGCGTCCTCGCGTCCTTGCGCGAGGCTGACGCCGGATCCAGCTGTCGCGGTTTTCGACGACATTCCATGACACGGAAGTGATCGTTCTCACCCCCCGGGCGCACTATCCCTTTGCTGGAAAGGGCATTCCGGACATCCTGGTTCATGGTCGCGACACGTGGCACGGAAGCTGCATACAGTCGTGCCCACAGTCACCGCTCTCTCCCCCCGATCCCGGAGGACTCATGCGTCCACACCACCTTCTCGTCCCAGGCCTGCTACTGGTCACCTCGTGCGCCGAGTTCGAGCTCAACCGCGGCGACCAGGGAGCGAGCGCCCCCGAAAGCGCCCGCGACACGGGCAACCAGGAAGCCGACGCGGACACCGACTACGACGGGGACGACACCGAGTGGGAATCGGAGACCGAGCAGGACTTCCTGATGCTCGCCCCGGCCACCACGGACGCCTACGTCTTCGTGGCCAACCCCGATCGCGACACGGTCACGCGGGTTGCGGTGCCCTCTCTCGAGGTCATCACGGTGGACGTGGGTGTCAGCCCCTCGGTAGCGGTGACCACGGCGGACTACTCGAAGGCGGTGGTGTTCAACGAGGGCTCGGACGACGTGTCGATCCTGGACGCCGACACCCTGGACGAGGTGCGGGTCGAGGTTCGCGAGCACCTCAACTCGATGGAGCTGTCGCCGGACGGCGAGTGGGTGATCTGCTACCGCGACGTGGACGTGGAGGAAGACGAGGAGGAGACCGGGGACGAGGGCGGGGTGGAGTCCTACAACGAGATCTCGCTGGTCAACACCAGCAGCTACGACCACTGGCCGATGGTGGTGGGGTTCAACCCGCACCAGGTGGTCTACACCGACGAGAGCGACCTCGCGATGGTGGTCAGCGACGCCTACGTGGCGCTGATAGACCTGACCGAGGAGACCCCGGAGCCCTACCTGGTGCAGCTGGCCGAGGACCTGCTCGATCCTCCAGCCGCCGAGGAGATCGAGGTGGCGCCGGATGGTTCCTACGCCTTCGTGCGGCAGTTCGGGGCGGACGAGATAGCCATCCTGGACCTGGTCACGGCGACGGTGGACCGGGTGGAGGTCGGCTACAACCCGACCGATCTGGACATCACGCCGGACGGCGAGCACGCGGTGGTGGTGGCCCGCGGGGACCAAGAGCTGTGGCTGCTCGAGACGGCGGACCCCTGGGCGGAGCCCCAGGTGGTGCCGCTACCGGAAGAGTACGTGCTGGGCAGCCTGCTGCTTTCCCCCGACGGCGAGACGGGCATCCTGTACACCACGGCCACCCTGCAGGACCGCTACGCCACCTGGGACATCGCCAGCGGCGAGGTGACCGTGCGCGGGCTGGTCAAGCCGGTGATGAGCATGTCGGTCTCGCCCACCGGCGAGAGCCTGCTGGTGTTCCACACCCTGGAAGACACCGAGGACGCGGACGTCACCAGCCCCTACTACGGCGAGTGGGCCATGACGCTGTTGGACATGGACGACTTCCGGTCCAACCCCATGCGCCTGGCCGCGGAGCCGGAAGCCTACGCCCACGCCGATGACGGCGAGCACGGCTTCTTCATCATGGAAGGCGAGAACCACCTGGTGGTGCTCGACTACGGCACGCTGCTGCCGGAAGACATCGAACTCAAGAGCGAGCCGCTGCACGTGGGCACCCTGCCCACCTCGGACTGGGCCTACGCCAGCCAGGAGCACGACCTGGGGCGCATCAGCTTCTACGACAGCGACAGCGGAGCCCTCGAGACCATCACGGGCTTCGAGCTGAACAGCGAAATCGAGCACGACTAGGAAACGACCAAGGAGACGCGACATGAACGGCAAGACCCTCATACCGAGCGCCGTGGCCCTGCTGCTGCTGGGCTGCAATCCCTGGGACAACCTGCCGCTGGACGGCTGGTCCTGGCTCGAGGATCCCCTGTGGGACGACGAGGTGGTGGCGGCCACCGACGGCCTGTACGTCCGGCTGCCCCACGCCGGCGCCCTGATGCGCATCACCACCGCCGGGGAAACGAGCACGGTGGATCTGGGAGACGCCGAGCCGGTCAGCATGGCCCTGGGCCCCGACCTGGACACCATCGTGTTGTTCCAGCAGTGGGACGACTGCGACACGGACGATCCCGACGTCGAGACCCTGTCCGACTGCCCGGAAGACGATCTGGTGACCCACCACGAGCTGTCCCTGATCCGTGACGGCCAGGTGGTGGGCGAAAACGGCCCGGTGGACGTACCGGGGCACTACAACCGGCTCGAGTTCTCCCCCTGGTCGGAAGATAGCGGCACCGACCCGGTGGCGGTGGCGTACCTGGACTACGAGGGCGGTGGCATCGACGTCGAAGGCGTGCTCAACCTCACCGAGGTGTTGTTCGTCAACCTGCGCACCGGAGCCACGGCCCCGGTGAGCGTCGGTTTTTCGGCCAACAACGTGCTGTTCACCGCCGACGGCACCAAGGCCGCCGTGCTGTCCCGCAGCCAGGTGGTGGTCGTGGACCTGACCAGTGCCGACTACGACGTGCTGGTCACCTACCACCTCACCTTGGACGCCGACCAGGAAGTGGACCCCCTGGGGGCGGCCATCACGCCGGACGACCGCTACCTGCTGATGAGCGTGGAGAACTCCGGCGACCTGTACGCCATGGACCTGGACAACGAGTCCATCAACATCGTGGACCTGGACGCCTCGCCCGCAGCCATGGCCGTGGACAGCTACGCGGATCGCACGGCGCTGGTGTACGGCAGCAGGGCCCAGGTGGACCTCCTCGAGCACGACTACTTCGACGTGGAGACGGTCGAGCTGGACGAGCCCTGCAACGCCATCGCCGAGACGGACGCGGGCTTCGCGGTGCTGTACAACGAGTCCGCCAGCACCCACGACGTCTACCTGCTGGACATCGAGACCGGGGATCTGACCGAGTACCGCCTGGCGAACCCGGTCATGTCCCTGCAGCTGACCGAGGACCAGACCTACGCCGTGGCCCTGCTGCGCCAGGAGTGGGACGACTCCTCCTCCGGCATCGACGCGGAGTACGACGAGCACTGGGGCATGAGCCTCATAGACCTGACCGACGACGACAACATCGACCTGATGCTGGGCTCCCAGCCGGTCGGGCTGGCGTTGGCCGAGGACGCCGCGGGCGAGCCCTTCGCGCTGCTGCTGCTCGAGGGCGTGGACACCATCGTGCAGGTCAACCTGTGGGGCGCCACGACCGAGGAGATCGCCCTGCCCGCTCCTCCCACCGGCATCGGGGCCATGCCCGACGGCCTGTTCTACATCACCCACCAGGCCAGCCTGGGCCTGGTCAGCTTCCTCGAGCCCGGCGCCCAGAAGCTGACCCGCTCCGTCTCCGGCTTCGCCGGCGAGGGCCTGTTCACCGACGACGAGCTGCCGGAAGGCAGCGAGGGAGGGGAGTAGCCATGAAGCGCACAATCCACACCATCGCCGCCATCGGCCTGCTGGCCGTCCCAGCCACCGCCTCGGCCGCCGACCACGAGCTGTCCCTCGAGCTGGGGAGCACCGGCTACGCGGCAGCCGAGCACTGGGCTCTGTTCAACGACAACGGCTACGACACGCTGCCCACCTTCGGCCTGCGGGCCGGCTTCGCGGTGCACGACCGCGTCGCCGTCATCGCCGGCTGGCACCATGGGCGCACGGGTACGAGGCTCGAGCTGAGCGGCGAAGACTACTACGACGAGTCCTACTATTACGACTACGACGGGGATGACTACGCCACCATGGGCATGGCCTACTACGCCAACGAGCTGACGCTGGGCGCCAAGGCGGACTGGCCCGTCACCGTGTGGTTCCACCCCTACGCCACCATCTCGGGGGTGGGTCTGCTGTCGAAGATCCGCCTGGACGACGACACCGGCGAGGACGACAACCTCAACCAGCTCACCCGCACGGCCTTCGCCCCCGGGGCCCAGGCCACGGGCGGAGTGGAGTTCCGCATCCCCATCAGCCACAACACCTGGGCCCTCGCCAGCCACGTGGAGCTCGGGTACCAGTACGCCATCCCCTCGAGCTACGATGAGCTCGGCAGCCTGGCCAATCGCGGCCTCGTCTTCAAGTGGGGCCTCGGGGC
>CAZVHW010000566.1:0-5198 GCA_964626835.1 uncultured Enterobacterales bacterium | reverse complement strand
GTCGGTGGACCTGACGGACTGGGTCGAGTTCTGGATTGCCTACAAGCATGACAGCCCTGCGGGTCAGGGCGAGCTGTCGGTATGGTTCCGCGCCATCGGTGACACCATCCCCACCAACGCCCTGGCGAACGGGGTAGTAGCCGAACAGGCCGGAACTACTGACTCAATTCGTTTCGGCGGAACATCGGTAGCGTCGGCCTCCGACTGGGAGATCACCTACCTGGGGGTCGCCGACGACGACAACGACTGGGTGGACAACACCGCGATCATGTCCCCGGAATCTCTGGCGCCTCGAGCCCTGTCTGCCGCGGTGGACTTCCGGCTACTCGACGGCATCAACCTAGGCGGCTTTAACGGCGTAGGCATCCCCGGCGATACCTTCACCCTGGCCACCACCTACAGCTACGGGAAGGAGAGCGTATGGCGGGAGATGCGCCCCTCTCGGCACGTCCGGTCGGCAGCAGACAACGTGCAATGGGATCTCGTCTTCGATGCGGGCGCCGGTCACGTCTTCCACGCTGACACCCTGGCTCTGGTGGGCATCAACTTTCGGACCTGTAACTGGCGGATGCACACCACCCTAGCGTTCCCGGGCGGCTCCACGGTCAACGAGAACCTGGACTCTGCCTACGAATCGGCAGCGGGCGGCGCCGGGTCGGCGGGTATGTTCGTGCCGGCGGTTGATCCCAGTTGGCGCAAGGACCAATTCAGGACCAATTCGGCCCGGCGCTGGTTCCTGGAGGACTCGGCCGGTGCCGTCTTCGAGATCATCGGCAACGACACCGACCGACTCTACATCGAGGGCACTCCTGCGGCAGGGGCTTGGGTGGTCTTCGGGGACCGTGCCGGCGTCCAGTTCACCGCCGCCCACGTCCGCTATGCTCGGCTGCGAGTGAGCGCCCAGCAGACTGCCGACGACTACTACCGGCTCGGCACCCTGATCACCGATATTCGCCTGGCCCTGTCGCCGGCCTACGCTCACAACTTCACCGACCGGGTGGAGGCAAGGGTCACGGTCCACGAGAGTACGTCAGGCTATCGGAGCGGCGCCAAGCTGGGCCCGAGGCGTCAGACCCTATCCATTCAGTGGACCCCGCTGAACCGATACCAGACCGACTTCGCCTTGCAGATCGAGGACTTCTACAACGCGGTCGATTCGACTACCCGCCCCTTCGTCTTCTGGCGGGACTCCACCGACCAGAGCACCATCCAACTCGTGAGGGTGTCGGGCACCTACGCCCGGCCCAACGAGCGCGGAGAGTTGGGGACCGCCCTGGCCTCCGTTGATCAGTTGGTGTTGGAGGAGGAGCTGTAGTGCGCGACACCTACGCCGAGGCCGTCATCCAGGCGGGGGGGCTACCTACCTGGGTTCTCGAGTTGTCGAGCCCGGACGGACGGCGTTTCCTGTTCTCCACGGCAGCCATCGCCATCACGTCCAGGTCTACCCTCGAGGCTACTCCGCGCCAGGCGATTCCGATGCTATCGGGGATCGAGGAGTTCGTAGAAGAACTGGACCTATTCACCCTGGACGGCGTAGGCGCCCTCACCCAGGTCCGGCTGGCTCTGGCCTGGCACGAGAGCCTGGCGGCCCTCCAGAGCGACTGGAGGCACTTCTCTGCGTCTACTGCCGAGCTATCGCTGCTCTGGGACGGCCAGGACTGGGAGGATCGATTCGTACTGTTGGCCTCGGGGACTCTCCAGGGGATCCAGTTCGGTGTCGCCGGTGAGGCCACCTCCATCGTCGTGGAAGCCACGCCGCCCCGCCTGTCCGCCACGGTGGGCGACGATACCCAGGACCTCGGAACCGACTTTGCGGGGGGGCTGGACGACCAGGGCGACCCTATGTCCGACCTGACGGGCCGGAAGTACCAGCGGATCTATGGGGCGTCCCTATCGGTTCCCGGGTACAAGGTCGGCGCCTTCGCGGGAGACAATCGGCTGGTATTGGCTGGTCATCCCTTCGTTGACCTGACGGCGGTGGAGGTATTCGAGGACGGAGAGAGCGTCGGAACGCTGGTTCCGATCAACCACGACAACGGCTACTGCTACGTCGAGCACGCGACCCGCTTCCGCTCCACCTCGGGCGCCTACACCTACTCCCCAACGAGCGGCGGAATAGCCGCTTCGGATGGCATGGACCGTCCCGCCCTCGGGGCTGACGGGGTGCTCCGGAAGCTGCTGTCCGAATCCGACCTGGTGGTGGACTGGGAGCGGATGGAGCCTACGTTTCAACTCCTGCGCGAGTGGCGGATCGGCTTCTACCTGGACAAGGAAGCCACGGCGATATCGGTCATCCGAGACAAGATCGTCGGTACGGTCCCGATAGTCGAGATGAACAGCGGACGGGGGATCTGGTTCGCGTTCTCGGCTCCCTGGTCCGCCCCCATCGAGGCCGAGCTAATCCTGGGCCAGGGCCTTCTGGGCCGCGTTGGCCAGATGGGGATCAGCGACCTGGAGGCCATCGAGAACGAGATCACCATCTCGCACACCTTCGAGGCGTTCTCTACCGCCTACACAGGGACCGAGACCCGAGGCCCCGACGATTCCACCCTCTGCTACCTGTCCCAGCAGTTGTACGGTGTGCGAGCAGCCGAGCCGGTAGAGAGCAAGAGCATTCACGACGCGACCACCGCCCAAAGGTGGGCGAACCATCGAATCAACAGTAACGGCTTGCCCCGCCGACAGGTGGCCTATCTGGCGTCTCGCGACCTGTACTGGCTGCGAGCTGGAATGGTCGTAGCCGTCACCGATTCGGAGCTGGGCATCGACCGTCACCGTGCCGTGTTGCGGGCCGTTTCCCGAGCCCAGGATCCATTCCAGTTCTCTCTGGACCTCATAGACCGAACCCCCGTGAGTCGGCTACAGTAGAATTGCGCCGCTCTCGTGGAGCACGGAGGGTAGCCATGCCCGAGGACACCGAAGCCCGCACGTCAGATCATCCAACCCTCGAGGGTCATCTGCTGGACCGCGTACTGACCAGCCAGGCAGCCGCGGCAGCAGCGCAGACAGACAGCGCGGCGGCTACGCGCGAACTCGTGACGGCGCTCACCGCTCACACGAGCACGATCATCACGGAGTTCGCCCGGCTGCGCGAGGAGACGGCGCCCTGTCGGGCCCTGCGCCTGCGTGAGCAGATGGAGACCGAGGACAGGGCCAAGGTCAGGGAGAGCCGCTGGGACGTCCTACGGCGGGCAGCGGCGGCCCTGTGGCCCGTGGCGCGCCCCGCAATCGGCCTAGTGCTCGGCGGCTTGGCTCTGTACGCCCTGCTGCTACTGGGGATCGGCCCCGAGGACGTTGCACGGGTCGTCACCGGGAGCACGCCATGAGCCACCACCCGATCCGCAAGATCGTCGTCCACTGCACCGCCAGCCCGGTCACCACGACTCGCGAGCAGGTAGACGAGTGGCACCGCGAGCGCGGATGGGCCGGCATCGGCTACCACTACCTGATCCAGGCTGGCGGGATCGTCCGCAAGGGCAGGCCCGACCACCTGCCCGGGGCGCATGCGAGAGGCCACAACACCGGATCCCTGGGCGTGTGCGTCTCCGGAGACACGCGCGGGGGCCACCCGTGGAGCTACGACCAAGAGCGGCAGCTCGTGCTACTGTTGGCCGACCTTTGCCGAGCCTACCGGCTCGACTCGAGCGCCGTGGTTGGCCACTGCGAGCTCGACCCCGAGGGCAAGCCCGACTGCCCCGGCGTGGACATGGGCGCTATCCGCGAGCGGGTGCGCGTCCGTCTCGAGGCTACAACCTGACGACCCTCCGAGGAGGACCCATGATCGATACCAACGCCATCACCGCCGGCCTCGAGCTGATCGAGGACCTGATCGACGGGGGCCTGTCCGAGGACGCCGCGATTGAGCAAACCGCTGAGTTCCTGGACGCGCTGATCCGCCTGGACGTCATCGTCCCGCAGCCCTACGGCGCCGTGGCCGAGACCGTGGACGGCCCCGTGATCGAGCTGCTGCTGCGGGCCGCCTGGAAGTGGGCCCAGAACAGCGACGAGCGCAAGGCCCGACGTGCAGAGCGCAGGGCAAAGCGGCAGGCACGGCGAGAGGCGAGACGAGCCGCGCGCGACTGACATTTACCACGCGCCACACCGGGCCCCCGGGTTCACGCCTGGGGGCCGTCCTCCTTCATGCACGAAAGCTGGAGCTGTTCCTCGCGCCAGGGCACCCCCAACTCCGCGAGCACCCGGCGCAGCCCGAGCCCCCCTTCCTCCCAAGGCTTCATGCAGTAGGTGTGCAGCTTGGGGTGGGTGCGCTCGAGCTTTAGAAAGCGATTCGGGCAAGGGTCTCCACGCTTGACGCCCTTCCGGTGCTCGAGGTGGACGCCGAACATGCAAAAGACACAGCCCGTTCGGGGGTAGCCCATGTCGTAGATGGAGGAGTAGGGGATCTGCTCGCCCGCTCGGTTCCCGCCTTTGAGGTAGGCCCATATGTCGGCCTCGGTCCATACCGAGAGGGGCTTGCTTGTGGGGTTGCGCGCGTCGAAGGCGTTGCATCCGTCGAGGCGCCATTGGAGGGATCGGTGTTGGCTTTCTTCGGCCATCGTGAACACGAAAGCCTTGCGGCCCGTTGCTTTCGCGTAGGCGCGGTCAGGTCGTTTTTTGAGCGCATCGCAACACTTGTGGCTCACGTTGAAGGGGGCGTCGAAGAGGTGTTGCCACTTGTCGCTGACCTTCCCCAGCCTCGTATACGTGCCGTTCTTTCGGATGCCCGTTCGCCGAAGGCGCATGATCGGCGTTTCGCCTTCTTCCGGATGCAATCTACGACTGGTACGGTATTCGTGGACATATTGCGCCACACGCTTTGACACGGCCGGGTATCCGTAGCGGTCGAGCACCTCGCGGAACGACATGTCGGGTCGGATCACCTCGACACCTGGAGAAGAGCGCACGAAGGCGCGAATCTCGGGAAACTCGAGGCCGGTGTCGAAAAATACGGCGGGCACGTCGGGGTAGAGGCTCCGTACAAGGTGCACACCTACGGTCGAGTCTTTCCCGCCCGAGAAGGCAACATAGACGCCGTCCACACCCCAATGACGCACCCACTCATGGATTCGTAACTCGGCCATTCGTATTTTTTGCGGAAGTTCGAGGCTTTGGCGTTGTTCGAGCGCGCCGGGCTGGTGCTTCATCAGAACAGCCTCTCCTGCTCTGCGCGGCGTCCTTTCCGTCTCATGTCATCCCTCCTT
>CAZVHW010000565.1:4020-5200 GCA_964626835.1 uncultured Enterobacterales bacterium | reverse complement strand
TGGTGGGAGTCGCAGAGCAGTCCGAACAGATCGCTGCAGGGTTGTTGGTCGAGAGCGAAGTCAAAGCCCTCGATCTGCTCCTCCATGGCCCACAACGGCCGTTCATCGCCATCCTCGGTGGAGCCAAGGTCTCCGACAAGATCGGCGTGATCGAGAGCCTCACCCGGCGCTGTGACGGCATCTTGGTGGGTGGGGCCATGGCCTACACCTTCCTGGCTGCCCAAGGCAAGGCGGTGGGCAGCTCTCGCGTAGAGAACGAAAAAACGCTGCTCGCCAAGCGCCTGCTCGAGCGCTGCGCCGAGAGGGGCGTCACCGTCTACCTGCCCGTCGATCACGTGGTGGCCTCGAGCCCCGACACGGAAGAGACCCAGGTAGTGCGAGAGATCCCAGACGGCATGGCGGGCTTCGACATCGGCCCTGAAACCATCTCCCGTTGGTCCGACGTCATCGGTCGCGCCGGCACGGTGTTCTGGAACGGCCCGTTGGGGATGTTCGAGGTAGCAGCATTCGCCAGCGGCACGATGTCCATTGCGGAGTGTGTCGCAGGCTGCGAGGGATACACCGTCGTAGGCGGTGGTGACTCCGCAGCTGCCGTCAAGCGCTCCGGCATGGCCGACCGCTTCGACCACATCTCCACCGGTGGCGGCGCCTCCCTCGAGTTCGTCGAGGGCAAGGAGCTCCAAGGAATTCGAACCCTCCGCCTCAGGAGCTCCTGATGCCCCGACGCACGCTCATCGCTGGAAACTGGAAGATGCACATGGGGCCCGGGGAGGCCGGACCGCTCGCACAGGCCATCAAGAAGGCCGTGTTCGACCGCATGGTCGCAGACGTCACCGTCGCGCCCCCCGCTCTGAGCATCCCCGAAGTGGTGGCTGCGCTGCGCCACACCGGTATCCAGGTGGCTGCACAGAACCTCCACTGGGCCCAGAAGGGCGCCTACACCGCCGAACTGTCCGCCGAGATGATCGTCGCCTCTGGCTGCACCCAAGTCATCATCGGACATTCCGAGCGGCGCCAGTACTTCGGCGAGACCGACCAGACCGTGAACAAGAAGGTGCACGCAGCGTTTCGTGCCGGCCTGTCCCCCATCGTCTGCGTGGGTGAGACCCTCGCCCAGCGCGAAGCAGGCGACGAGGTCTCCGTGGTCGAAGGCCAGCTCGAAGGTGGTCTCGCCGGGGTG
>CAZVHW010000565.1:0-4010 GCA_964626835.1 uncultured Enterobacterales bacterium | reverse complement strand
CTACGAACCTGTCTGGGCCATCGGTACGGGTAGGACCGCCTCCGCGGACCAAGCGCAGGCCATGCACAGCGCTATCCGGCAGTGGTTGCGTAGGCACTACGCCGGGGGCGTGGTCTCGAACCTCCGCGTCCTCTACGGCGGCTCCGTCAAGCCAGGCAATGCGGCGCTCCTGCTCGGCCAGCCCGATATCGACGGTGCGTTGGTGGGCGGCGCGGCCTTGAAGGCCGAGAGCTTCGCTCGCATCGTCGAAGCAGCGGGTTAGCCTCCCCTCCCCTGCCCTATCCCTCGCAACGGAGGCGCCATGCTGCTCTTCGTCACACTGCTGCACATCATCCTATGCTTCGTCCTCATGCTGGTCATCCTGCTTCAGCCAGGCAAGGGTGCGGACGTCGGCGCGGCCTTTGGTGGCGGCGGCGGCTCGTCCACAATCTTCGGGCCCCGCGGAGCAGGCAGCTTTCTGAGCCAGGCCACCACCATCGTGGCGGTCCTGTTCATGGGCACCAGCGTCACCCTGGCGATCTACTCGAACGCCGCGATGCGCTCCGGATCAGATGTCGAACAGGAGATCGAACGTCTGCAGCGGCAGGACCAGGGCGAGATGTTCACCATTCCCGAGGAAGAGCGCTACGTCGTCCCCGACGAGCAGGCTCCCGCCGAGGTTCTTTTCCCAGCCGAAGTCGAGATCGACGCAGCACCGATCGGTCTCCCGAGCGATGAAGATCTGGCCGAGCCGGTGGGTGGTGAAGGCGAAGCCGAGCTAGTGCCGCCAGAGCCCACCGGAGAAGGCGTGCCCACGATAGTGCCCAGCCCCCTCGTAGATCCCACACCCGACGCTGAGTAATCGAGCCAAGACTCGACCACGGCCCGGCGACGAGAGAGGTTTGCGAGTTCCCGCTAGGACCTCACTCCGTGGTCATTTCCCCGCCTTGCGGAGCATGCGCAGGCCGCGCAGGAGCGCCGCCACCTCGTCCGGACGCCAATCCGGGAAGAGGTCCTCGATGTCTCGCGCCACTCGTAGCGCGGTCCGATAACGCTCCTTTCCGGCGTGGAAGGTGGCCAACAAGAGCAACGCCTTGGGGTAGACGGGATCGTCTTCCTCGGCGTCCTCCAGTGCATCTCGCAGCACGCTCGAGCCGGTGCCTGCCTGCCCCATCGCGGCCAAGGCTCGCGCTTCGATCCAGCGGGCGGCGAGGCCGTTCAGCTCGTGGGACATCTGCAGGGCTTCCTTGTGTTTTCCCACCGCCACGAGTGACCATGCCTTCTCGATGGTAGCCGCGCCATAGGCGCTCAGGTCCAAGTCACCGCTGTGCACGAGGCCGTCTGCAGGGTCGCCGTCATCTCCCTCGGCATCGCCGGACTTGGCCCCCAGCAGCTGCTTCCACATGCCTGAGGCGCTGGGTTTCTTGCCGGTGATGGTGCTTGGGTCCGTGCCGATGCCTGCCATGGGCGCCCCACCCGTGGCTCCCCGTTTTTTCGCAAAGTCGGCGAACCCAAGGTCGTCCGCCAGGTCTTCATCGCTCGCAGGTCGTGGCTCTTCCGGCGAAGCGTCGTCGGAAGGTTCCTCGAGATCCTCGCCTGGTGGCGGGGGTTCGGGTTCGCGGGCTTCTCGCTGCAGCCGCCGGACCTCGGCAATCCGCATCAGAACGTCATCGTTGAGGGGATCCTCGCGATATACTTCCTGGAAGGCTGCTATTGCGGCGGCGTACTCGCCGCGCTGCATCTGTGCTTCTCCCAGGGCCATGGGGCTGTCGCCGTCCAGGCCGACCGAGGAGTCGTCGTCGATGAGGTCTTCGGAAGAAGCATCCTCGTCGTCGAGCAATTCATCATCGGTGGCCAACTCCTCGTCATCGACGAGGTCGTCGTCGTCGAGCAGGTCCTCGTCGTCGAGCAATTCCTCGTCTGGCTCGTCCAGACTGTCGCCACGCTCGACTTCCGCGCTCCCGTCGGCGGAGGCGGGAGTGCGCAGCAGATCGGGACCTCCGAGGATGAGCAAGCGCGACGCCATGACCTCGCGGCCCTGCCCCGAGGCCGAACGAACCAGCTGCTCGAGTAGGTCGAGCGCCTGGGTGCGCTGCCCCAGGTCCCACATCACCTCTACCAGCCGAACACCGATGGCGTTGTCGTTGGGCATCTTCTCGCGGGCGCCGCTGAGCGCAGCGAGCGCGCGATCGAGAAAGCCGTAGCGCCCGTAGACCTCGGCCTTGGTGCAGATGATCAGCACGTCGTCGCTGCTGGGAGCCAGGACGGCTTCCTCGGAAAGTCGCCGCTTGAGCTTCACGGAGCGGGCCTCGGCCCGCGCCGCTGCCTCCCGGAGCACCGGATCGTCAGCCCCGGCCTCGAGAGCCATGCGCAGCGCTCTGGCCTGACCTTCGCTGTCGCCTACGTTGCGATAGCGGGAGGCGACCTCGAGGAACAGTTTGCGCGCTTTTGTTTCCTGCCCCGTGCGCAGCAACCCCAGCGAGATGGCCTCGATCAGGTCGGGAGTCTGCTCTGCGAGCTTGTCCAGAATGGTGTTGCCGTGCTCCAACGCGCGCTGGAAGTCTCCGTTGGCCACCCGAGCCTTGATGGCAAGAGCGATGAACTCGACGTTTTCTTCCTCGATGCGAAGTGCGGCTTCGGCCACCCGCGCTACTTCGCCCATCTCGCCGCGCCTGGTGAAGGCGGATGCCATGCGGGTGTAGTCTTCGAGGGCACCATCGACATCGTCAGCGCTCTTCTTGAGCTCGGCGAGCGTGAACTGCAGCGCCATGTCGGATGGCCGAATCTGCACGAGCTCGGTGGCGAAGTTCGATGCGTGTTCCCACTTCCGCGCTCCCTTGGCGATGTTCAGGGCCTGTTCGTAGACCCGGCTGGCTTCGTGCATCTGGGTGGAATCCCGGTAGCAGTCTGCCAGCGCTCCCAGGATCTCGAAGTCATCACCGACAATATTGAGAAGCTGCCGGTAGATGGCGATAGCCGCACGGTGCTGGCCTTCGCGCTGGTGGAGCCCGGCGACCTCTCCGAGGTACTTGATGCCCTCTTTCTTCTGGCCCATCTTGAGGTAGATCTCACCTAGCTTCTGCCTGACGCGACGGTCGCGGGGCTGCTGGCGCAAGATGGCGTGGTAGATGCGCGCGGCTTTGGAGTGGTTGCCTCGCTGGGCCTGCTTGATGGCTTCTTGTTCGAGCTCGTTGCGGGTTGCCAATCTTCCCTCCTGGGGTACCTCCCGATCAGTCTATCGCTCTTCTTCGACCCGCAGCAGACATACCACCTCGCCAGCCTTCACGGACCCCCCATTCTGGATGGGTAGCTCCTGGACGATCCCATTGATGCCAGCGGCAATCTCGTTCATCAGCTTCATGGATTCGACCACGCAGATCGTCTGCCCGGCATCTACGGGATCGCCGAGCTGGACAAAGGGCGGCTTGCCGGGCTCTGGGGAAGCGAAGTAGGTCCCGACCGTGGGCGACGTGACCGCATGGAGAACGAGGTTGGGTTGTGGGTCGTCGTCCCCACTGGTGTTTTCGAGGTGGAGGGGGCGTGTGGGTCCACGGCCTTCGGGCCAGCACACCTCGAGCTCCCGTTCACCCGATCGCAGCCGGAAGGAGGCCACTCCACGGGCCTGCATGAGGTCCATGATCTCGACGATGCGTTCCGGGTCCAGCAAACCTCGCATGTCCTTGTCTACAGCCATCGTGTCAAGCCCCGCAGTCCCAGGAGGTAGCTGTCCGCACCGAAGCCCTGCACCACTCCAGCAGCCATGGCGGCGACCATGCTGTGGTGACGGAAGGACTCCCGCGCGTGCACGTTGGAGAGATGCACTTCGACGAAGGGGAGGCCAACCGCAGCCAGGGCATCACGAATGGCCACGGACGTGTGGGTGTAGGCAGCCAGGTTGACTACGAGCCCGTGGTAGTTCCCTGCTGCCTGCTGGATGAGATCCACCAGCTCGCCCTCGCGGTTGGACTGCCGGCAGTGCACAGAGAGGCCGAGATCGACAGCGAGCGCCTCGATCTTCCGGTCGATGTCCG
>CAZVHW010000564.1:0-5227 GCA_964626835.1 uncultured Enterobacterales bacterium | reverse complement strand
ACATCAACGTGGATCCGGGCACCATGAGCCCGTTCCAGCACGGCGAAGTGTTCGTCACCGATGATGGCGCGGAGACGGATCTCGATCTCGGCCACTACGAGCGCTTCCTGCGTCGGCGCCTGAGCCAGCGCAACAACTTCACCACCGGCTCGGTCTACAAGTCGGTCATCGAAGAGGAGCGCCGGGGGGGGTATCTGGGGCGCACGGTCCAGGTCATCCCGCACATCACCGACGAGATCAAGCGACGTATCTGGTCGGGGGCCGAAGACGTCGACCTCGCCATCGTCGAGGTGGGCGGCACAGTGGGCGACATCGAGTCGCTTCCCTTCCTCGAGGCCATCCGCCAGTTCCGTACCGACGCCGGGCGCGAGAACGCGCTGTGCATCCACCTGACCCTGGTGCCCTACCTGCGCACCTCCGGCGAGCTGAAGACCAAGCCCACCCAGCACTCCGTCAAGCTGCTGCAGCAGCAGGGCATCCAGCCGGACATCCTGCTCTGTCGGTCCGAGCACACACTGTCCAAGGAGCTGCGCGAGAAGATCGCCCTTTTCTGCAATGTCGAGCTGAGCTCGGTCATCGCCGCTCCCGACGTCGACAACATCTACCGCCTGCCCCTGGTGTTCCGCGAGCAAGACCTCGACGACCGTATCCTCGAGAAGCTGGGCATCTGGGCAGCCGAGCCGCACCTCGAGGGCTGGCAGAACTTTCTCGAGCGCGCCCAGGCCGCCGCGCGTCCCGTGCGGGTGGCAATGGTGGGCAAGTACGTCGACCTCACCGACTCGTACAAGAGCTTGAACGAAGCGCTTTACCACGGGGCGGTGACGAACGACGCGCGCCTGGATCTCGACTTCGTGGACTCCGAGGAGCTCAACGCCGACAACGTGGCCGAGCGCCTCGCCGATGTCGACGCGGTGTTGGTTCCCGGGGGATTCGGGTTGCGCGGGGCGGAGGGCAAGATCACGGCCGTGCGGCACGCCCGCACGCAGGGCCTGCCTTTCTTGGGCATCTGCCTGGGCCTGCAGATGGCCATCATCGAGTACAGCCGCTCGGTGCTGGGACTCGAGGGGGCGCACTCGTCGGAGTTCGAGCCTTCGTGCGACCACCCCGTCATCGACCTCATGCGGGAGCAAGAGGGCGTCAAGGACCTGGGGGGGACCATGCGTCTGGGAGCCTGGGAGTGCGACCTGGCCGAGGGCAGCGTCGCTGCGCGCTGCTACGGCAAGCCGCGAATCAGCGAGCGTCATCGCCACCGCTACGAGGTCAACCCGGACTATGTCCAACGCCTCGAGAATGCCGGCTTGGTGGTGAGTGGTCTCAACCCCCGCCGCGGACTGGTCGAGATGATCGAGATCTCCGACCATCCGTTCTTTGTCGCCACCCAGGCCCATCCCGAGTTCAAGAGCCGGCCTCTCGAGCCGCATCCCCTCTTCGTTGCGTTCATCCGCGCAGCCGTGCAGCAGCGGGCCAAGGTCGGGGGCGCGTCTACCGCATGATCTCCCCGCTGGTCCTGCTTCTGGCGTGCGCTGGCGGCTCCATGGAGTCGCGGGAGCCCCTGCCCGAGGCCGCCAGCTTGACCGGTTTGCAGCTGCGCCTTCCCGCGGGCTCCTTGGTGCTCCGTGCGGCCCACGCTCAGCTGGCCGACGAGGACGTGGGGCACGCCGAGCAAGTCAGCGCCACCGCTGGTAGCGAGCCCGGTCTCTCCATTGAGTCCGAGCGGGCCTCTTGGGAACTCCGCGGTCAGGAGGTGGTGTTCGAGGGCTCGGTCCAGGCCGTGCGCGGTGCGTTCACGCTGCACTGCGATCGCCTGGAGGCCCGCTTCGACACGCCGGAGTCCCTACGAAGCGCCGTGGCGACGGGGCAGGTGCGGGTTGTCCACGGCGAGCGCGTCGCCACCGGTGACCAGGCAGAGCTCGACGTCCCCTCGGGGAGGCTCGAGATCCTGGGAGCGCCCACCTTGCGCGAGGGGGCGCGCAGCCTGCGCGGTGACCGCCTGGTCCTGTTCTTGGACGACGAGCGGCTCGAGTGCGAAGCCTGCACCCTCGAGATCGCTGCGGATGACGTCGAGGCGGCCGTCCCGTCGTCCGCGCCATGACTGTCCTGGCAGCGAGCGGCCTCCGCAAGGCCTTCGGGGGCCGGCCGGTGGTCTTGGGTGTCGACCTCGAGGTGAGTGCAGGGGAAGTGGTAGGGCTGCTGGGCCCCAACGGAGCGGGCAAGACCACGGTCTTCCGCATGGTGGCAGGGTTGCTGCGCCCCGATGCGGGTCGTGTGCTGCTCGATGGGGACGATGTGACTCGCCTTCCGCTCCACCTGCGGGCGCGGAGGGGGCTGGGCTACCTGCCCCAGAACCCGACGGTCTTTCGTGGGCTCAGCGTGCGTGGCAACGTCGAGTTGGTGCTCGAGGCGCGCGGCGGGTCGCGAGATCGGGCGTTGGAACTTCTGGACACGGCCGGGCTGACACATCTGGCCGATGCGCGTGCCGAGACCTTGTCGGGCGGGGAGCGCCGCCGGCTGGAGATCGCCCGCTGCCTCGCCGGGGAGCACCGAGTACTGCTGCTGGACGAGCCCTTCGCGGGCGTAGACCCAGTGGCGGTGCAGGACCTCCAGCAGCGCGTGGTCGCGCTGGCCCGGGACGGCCTGGGCATCCTGCTCACCGACCACGCGGTTCGCGAAGCAATGGGTATCTGCCACCGTGTGCTGGTGCTCGATGGCGGCCTCGTCCAGTGCGCCGGCAGTCCCGCCTGGGTGGCGCGCGATCCACACGTGCGGTCCCGCTACCTCGGCGAAGACTTCGAGGTCTGACCCCCCACAGGGTTGATCATGGTCACGGAGGTCGCTGTTGGCGGCCTTGGGGATTCCCTTCCACGCTCCATGCTGTATGATGGTTGCAAGTAGGGAGCTGAATGTTCCAGGTGTCAGACGTGTTCCAGCGCTCGAACCACTCGCGAGGTGGGTCAACCCTCCGCTGGTGCTGGAGATCCTTCTCCAGGAACCCCGTGCCGAGAGCAGGTCATCATGCGGCTTGAGCTCAAACAGAGCCTCAAGCTCTCCCAACAGCTCGTCATCACGCAGCAGATCCAGCAGGCCATCAAGCTGCTTCAGCTCACGCATCTCGAGCTGGTCAGCGAAGTCCAGCAGGAGATGGTTGAGAACCCGACGCTCGAAGAGAAGCCTGGGACCTCTCCCGATGCTGCGGTTGTCAGTGAGATTCGTACCGTTCAACGCGAGGATCGCTCCACGACCGACGAGCCGAAGGGTGACGCCGGCGAAAAGCCAGACTGGGAGAGCTTCCTCAAGGGCTACTCGTCCTCCCCTCGCACCGGCCCAAGAACCGCCAACTACGACGACCTGCCTCCCATCGAGGCCAACCTGGTCCAAGCCGAGTCCCTCGCCGAGCACCTGCTCTGGCAGCTGCGGATGCAGAGCTGCACGGACAAAGAGCTGTCTGCCGCGCAAGCGATCATTCACAGCCTGGACACACGGGGCTACCTCACCCTCGATTTCGCGGCCGTGGTCGAGCAGACGGAAGTCGACATGGACTCCGTCGAGGGCGCCCACGAGATCGTGCTGTCCCTCGACCCGTTGGGCTGCGGATCCCGGAGCTTGAGCGAGTGTCTGAAGGTACAGGCGAGGCTCATGGCCCCGGAGGATCCTTTCCTCCCGCTCATCATCGAGCGCCACCTCGTCAACATCGAGAAACGAAACTACGCCGCCATCGCCCGGGACATCGGCATCGACCTCGAGGATGCCATCGAGTACCACCGGATGATCCGGAAGCTCGAGCCCATCCCCGGACGGAACTACGTCTCGACCGTAGGGCAGTACATCACGCCCGATATCCGGGTGTTCAAGATCGGCACCGAGTGGCACATCGTGCTCAACGAGGACGGACTGCCCAAGCTCCGCGTCAGCCCGTACTACCAGCGGGTGCTCGGGGATCAGTCGGCCTCCAAGAAAGACCGCGACTACATCAAGGAGCGGCTACAGTCCGCCACCTTCCTCATCCAGTCCATTCACCGGCGTCAGCGCACCATCTACCGGGTCATGAAGTCCATTCTCGAGAAGCAGATGGACTTCTTCGAGCACGGCGTGTCTCACCTCAAGCCCATGGTGCTGCGCGACGTGGCCGAAGACATCGGTGTACACGAGTCCACCGTCTCGCGCGCCACCACCAACAAGTACGTGCAGTGCCCCAAGGGGGTGCTCGAGCTCAAGTTCTTCTTCAACGCGGCTATCCCCCGCGTGGGGGGTGGGGACGTGGCGTCGGAAGCGGTCAAGGACCGGATCCGGCAGCTCGTATCCAAGGAGAACCCCAAGAAGCCGCTGTCCGACCAGGCTTTGGTGGACTTGCTGCGCGCCGAGGGTCTCAAGGTCGCGCGGCGTACCGTGGCCAAATACCGTGACGAGCAGGGCATCCTGCCTTCGTCCAAGCGCAAGAGGATCTTTTGATCCTACGTTCGTGTTCATCTTCCCTGGGGAAGGGACATCCAGCCAGGGGTCGTTCGATCCCTTCAACCGACAAGGAGAGCCGATGCGTTTCGAGGTTACGTTTCGGAACACTCAGGCCACCGATGCACTCGTCAAGCGCGCCGAGCGCAAGTTCGCGAAGGTAGCCAAGCACCTCCGCGAACCCATCGAGGCCCACATGGTGGTTCACGTGGAGAAACACCGCCACATGGCGGAGGTCAACGTCATCACCGGGCGTGAGACCTTGAAGGTCCAGGAAGAGACCGACGACATGTACCGTACCATCGACAGGGTGATGCACAAGCTGGAGCGCGTGGCCAGGCGGCACAAGGAGCGTCAGCAGGATCGCTGGCACCAAGGCAGCCAGCCAGCCGACGGCTTCACCCTCGCCGAGGCGCTCGCCGACGTCGAGGAAGCCGAGTATGACCTTGACGAAGTGCCCGCGACAGAGGAAATCCCCAAGTCCTGAGCGGGCGTCTCGGTCCGGCCGGACCTACAGCATCGATCGAGGGGCGCCAGACGGCGTGACTTGGCCTACGTGGATGGCCGGGTGTCGCGTCGTGCACCTTGCCTCCGCGGTTGGAGCGGCATAATGGGCCCCGCTCTTCGAGCCCACTCGGGGCTTCGTTCCTGGACCATCGATCTCGCGAGGAAACCAAATGTCCGGCCGTAACTACCTCTTCACGTCAGAGTCCGTCTCCGAGGGCCACCCCGACAAGATGTGCGACCAGATCTCGGACGCCATCCTCGACGCCTACCTGGC
>CAZVHW010000563.1:0-5230 GCA_964626835.1 uncultured Enterobacterales bacterium | reverse complement strand
TGAAGGGTCTGGTTGCGGGTCTGCAGGGCGAGGGCTTCGAGACATGGATCGTCTCGGCCTCGAACCGCTGGATCGTCCACGCCGCAGCACCCAGTGTAGGCATCCCGCAGGACCGCGTGCTGGGAATCGAGACCCAGGTGGCCGACGGTGTGCTCACCACGCGCCCGCTCTACCCCCGGCCCTGCAACCAAGGCAAGGTGGACGCCATCCAGAAACACATCGGGGTCAGGCCGGTCTTCGCCTTCGGTGACTCCATGGGCGACTTCGAGATGCTGGCCTACGCCGAGCAACCCCTGGTGGTGGGCCGTCGCGACCTGGGTGACAACGAATTGGTCCGTCAGGCCAGCTCCCGCGGCTGGCCGGTGCACCGGTTCTAGGCGCTACGAACCTCATCGCCATCGGCCGCGATAGAGGAGCACCGAGGTGGTGAGCCGGCATGAGAGCTGACGGTGAACTCGTGGTCCCACGGCGCCTATTCACCGGGCTGATGGTCTCGGCCGTTGCCGTGGAGGCGATGCTCACGGCGTGGTCGGTCCTCGTGGGCTTGTACAAGGGCCGGCCCGAGCTGCACTGGGAGGAGATCTACAACGCCGAGGTGGCCAGCTACGCCCTGTCGGGACACTGGGCGGATCTGCTGGACGTGCAGTACCGCACCTTTTGTGGCGGATGCTCGGTCGAGGCGGCGATGGCCGCGCCCCTCTTCCTGCTCTTCGGGAGGGCCATCGGGGTCTGGAAGCTGGTCCCGTTGTTCTTTCACCTGCTCACCATGTCGCTGTGCATCGTGCTGGCCCGTCGCACCAGCGGAAGAATGGCAGCCGCGGTGGTCGCTGCGTTGTTTCTCGCGGCCCCCCCCTACTACCGCCTGGTGGCCGAGGTCGGCTGGGGCAACCACGTCGAGAGCGCGGTGTTCACCCTCGGTGCCTTGCTGCTCGTCTGGTGTGCCCTGAGGGATGTCGGCACGCCGGTGCGCAGGCCGTGGGCGTGGCTGGGCATGGCGGGGCTCGTTGCCGGCTTCGGCTTCTACTTCTGCTACACCTCGGGCCACGCCTTCCCTGCCATTGCAGCGGTGTTGGTCCTTGGATTGCTGGCTCGACGGCTCTCGCGTCGGGGAGCGGTGGTCTTCCCGGCGGCCTTTGCTCTGGGCTTTTCCCCGTGGGTCCTGTACCGGTTGGCCATCGACATGCCGCTGCGCTTCGAGCAGACCTCCATGGCGGGAGAGCAGGCCTTCCCACAGGGACCGGGGCCCGTGGCCGCTGCGCGCTTTCTCGTTCACGACAGCTTCGTGTTGGGGGTGTGGCGTGGTCGGGATCACATCCTCCCCGCCATCGTGTCCTACAGCTGGCTGCTGCTCGTAGTGGTCCTGGTTTTTGTCGCCGCGTGGATAGGGCTGAGAAGCCTGCGCGGCCTGCATCGGCTCAGGAATCGCCGCGCGGGCTGGGCCTTGGTCGGTCCGTTGCTGACGCTCGGCCTGGTGGTGGGCATGTCGGCCCGGCCCGCCACCTTCCGCGCCTTGCCCGACGAGGAACCGCTGCTCTTCTACCACTTGCGCTACTTCACGCCCCTCTTCGTCGCGGCGGTGCTGTCCATGGGGGCCGTGATCGGCTCGTTGTTCCAGGGCAACCGGGGCCGACGCGGGTTGGCGGTGGTGTTGCTGGGGCTGTTGGTGGCCCCGGGGGTGTATCTGCGCTGCGCGGAGCTCGGCCCGGTGTCCCTGCAATCCCTGGGCATCCTGGTGCAGCCGTCGCTGCGCCGCGAGGATCCCCCCATCCGGGGCAGGTCACCCGAGCAGGCGGCGCGCTACCTCGAGACACACCCGGACCGCTTTCCCGAGGTCCGAAGCCATCACTTTGCGCGCGCCGGGCGGCACCTGGTCCGCGATCACGACGCAGGCCTCGAGGAGCTCTGGAGCGTCGCCCTGACCGACCGCGATCGGCGGGCCCTGTGCGACGGCGTGGTGTGCCAGCTGGCGCCCGGCTGGCGCCTGCCCGATCCCCTCCCGGACCAGGCCACGTTGTTCCTCGAGGCCGCCCCGGCAGCCATCCGTGGGGAGTTGCTCGTCGCTGCGGGGCGCTGGGGTGCGCGGGGACATGGAGCGGGGGTACCTCCCGGTCCCGCCTGGTACAAGGGCTGGAGCGTGCTCGAAGGCTTGCGGGACGAGGTCCTTCGGGGTGCCTGCGAGGTCGCGGGGTATCGCACCGGTGCCTACCTCTTTCACCCCGGCACCTCCCCCGAGCGGCGAGACGAGCTTCGGGCCGGCTTCGTGGGGCTGCTGGCCCAGTGCGGCGAGTCCGTGTTGTTCGACGCGGGTCGCGCCATGACCCTCCACGGTGGCTGCAGCCGTGAGTCGCTCGCCGCAGCGCTGCCAGCGGAGCTGGACAAGCCGTCCCTCTGGGAGGGCGTGGACTGGGCCTGTGCCTACGAACGGGTCTTCTAGCTGACCCGCCCTTGCTGCTTCATCTTCTCGAAGTAGGTCAGGGTCATCTTTCGGGTCTGGCCCCAGAGCAGGATGAGGGCCAGCAGGTTGGGGATGGCCATCAATCCCAGCGCGGCATCGCCGAAGTTCCACACGACCTCGAGGGCCACCACCGCACCCAGGAAGTGCATGGCACAGAAGACGATCTTGTAGGGGGTGACCCAGCGCGTACCGAACATGTACACCACCGCACGATCGCCGTAGTAGCTCCAGGAGATGGCGGTAGAGATGCCGAAGAGCACCACGCCGATGGTGACGATGAGGTGGCCCCAGCCGCCCAGGATGGGGGAGAGCCCCTGACGGAAGGCGTGGGCGGTCAGGGGTGAGCCGTTCAGGGCCATGTCGCCCTTCAGCTCGAGGTCGGGCAGGTCCTCGAAGTCGATGGCGCCCTCGACGATCGACAGTGCACCGGACCAGGGCTGGCCTTGGTCATCGAGCACGATGGGTTCGACCACCGTCGCGTGATTACGAACGAAGTGACCGCCCGTGGGCACGCCGGACCGAACCGCGAGATCGCCCGTGAGCAAGTCCGCTTCGGATACCAATCCGTTCGCCCCCACGACACCCTGGTCCATCACCACCGTGAGCGCGGACTGGGAGTTCACCGGCACTTCGTCGGGCACACGGTCTTGCCAGGTGCCGGTGGACAGGATGACCAGCCCGGTGATGGTGCAGATGATGAGCGTGTCGATCATGGGGCCGAGCATGGCCACGAGGCCTTCGCGCACCGGCTCGTCGGTTTTCGCAGCAGCGTGGGCGATGGGGGCTGAGCCCTGGCCGCTCTCGTTCGAGAAGATGCCTCGCTTGACGCCCCAGGTGAGCATGAAGACGAAGGTGCCTCCGGCGAAGCCGCCGATCTGGGCAGCGGGCTGGAAGGCTGCCTGGAAGATGGAGCCGATGATGCCAGGCAGCTCCGCCGCGTGAAGGCCCAGTACGATCAGGCCACCACCGATGTAGATGGCCGCCATCCAGGGCACCAGCTTGCTGGTGACCGCGCCGATGCGCTTGATGCCGCCCAGGATGACCGCGGCCACCACGCTGGCGCTGACCAGCCCAGTGATGATGGTGGGGATGTTGAGGTCCGAGCGGAGCTGGTCGGCCACGGTGAAGGCCTGGATGGCGTTTCCGGAGCCGAAGCTCGAGATGACCGCACAGCCCGCGAACGCGATGGCCAGGGGCTTCCAGCGGGGTCCCAGGCCCTTTTCGATGTAGTACATGGGCCCGCCCGCGGCCGAGCCGTCGGGCAGGATGGTGCGGTACTTCATGGACAGGGTGCACTCGTGGAACTTCAGCGCCATGCCGAAGGCCGCGGTGACCCACATCCAGAACAGTGCGCCGGGCCCGCCGTAGTGCAAGGCCGTGGCCACGCCCGCGATGTTGCCGATGCCCACGGTGGCAGACAAGGCCGTGGTGAGCGCCTGGAAGTGGGAAAGGTCGCCGGCGTGTTCGGGATCGTCGTACTTGCCCCGGATGACGTTGACGGCGTGCCCGACGTAGCGCGCCTGCACGAAGCGCAGGGCGACGGTGGTGAACAACCCCGTGACCAGCAGGAGACCTACCAGGAAGGGGAGGACATCGGGCCAGCCCCAGATGAATCCGGATGCGGCGGCGGTCAGCGTCTCTAGGGTTTCCACGGTGCTTCCTCGTTCGGGTGGATGGCTCTCTAACAGAAAAGTCCCCACCCGTACCGGAGCCGAACCCCGTCGGCTGGCCAGCGGTGTCTTGCGACTCCGTTGTAGCCACGGTACGACCGTGTTCGGGTCCATTGGCCTCCGCTGGGCACCCGAGCGAGAAACGCCCACCGGCTGTTTTCAGCTTCGATTCACCGCTGGAGTCTCCCTGGTGCATCTTCCATCCCGGGCTTCGACGGAACGATCAGCGCGGGTGCCGTCGTGTGTCCGTGGGTCGAGGGCTCGCTTGGCGGTCATGGTGCTGGGCGTGGTCGCGTCCTTGTTCATGCTGGAGATCGGCCTGCGGCTGGTTGGGCAGGGCTTCATGCGGCAACAGGAGCACCAGAATGCCCTGGCGTTGTCCAACAATGGCGACATTCGCGTGCTCTGTCTCGGTGAGTCGACCACCGCCACGGGGGGGGAGCATTCCTGGCCGGGCTCGATGCAGACCATCCTCCAGCGGCGTGGTGGTGGGGTGCGGTTCTCTGTCATCAACAGAGCGGCCCCGGGGGCGGATTCTTCCTTCCTGATGGATAGGCTCGAGCAAGATCTGGACACCTACCGTCCGCACGTGGTCGCCGCGATGATGGGGGCCAACGACCACGACGCGCAGCTCCTGCCACACCGTTCGCACCCGCCTGTCTCCCGCGAGGGTGCCCTGCAGGGCCTCAAGATCGTTCAGATGTTCAGAGTGCTCGTCTACTTCGTCTCGAAGCGACTCGAAGACGACACCCTCTCCCGTGGTGACGCGGCACTGGCCCTGCTGCTCGAAGCGGGAGAGCACGACAAGCAGGGTGAGCAGGAGCTGGCCAGGGAGGACCGGGTGGCTGCCACCCGTCTCGCGTTGGTGGACCAGCAGGCCTACCTGCGCGTCGCCTTCGTGAGCAGGGAGGATGCGCAGCTGCGGCAGGCGGTGATGTCCCATCTCGACGAGTTCCTGGTGTCGGAGCCAGACCATCGCCTCGCCCTGGCCTTGAGCGGCCAGTGCCATTCCGTGGCTGGCGAGCTCGAGCTAGCGCGCTCTCGGCTCTGTGGGTCGCTCGACGGATCCGATTGGGGTGCGTTCGCGTATCGGACCGACGGGGGA
>CAZVHW010000562.1:0-5230 GCA_964626835.1 uncultured Enterobacterales bacterium | reverse complement strand
CCGCGAGGGTGGTCGTACCGTCGGCGCTGGCGTCGTCGCCGAAGTCATCGAGTAGGGGAACTACCATGGCCAAGACCAACAAGATCAGGATCCGGCTTCGTGCCTACGATCACAAGCTGCTGGATCGCAGCGCACGCGAGATCGTCGAAACCGCTCGCAGGACGGGCGTCGACATCCGCGGTCCCTTCCCGCTACCCACCACCATCTCCCGATGGACCGTGCTGCGGGGCCCCCATGTCGACAAGAAGTCGCGCGAGCAATTCGAGCGTCGCACGCACCACCGCCTCCTCGACATCATCGAGCCCAACCAGCAGACGGTTGACTCCCTGATGAAGCTGGACCTAAGCGCGGGCGTGCACGTCGAGATCAAGCTCTCGTAACGGCGCGCCAAGGAGAGACACCATGCCGGTTGTCAAGGTCTATAGTCAAAGCAAGGACGAGGTCTCCTCGGTTGAGCTCGACGACGCCATTTTTGGCGTCGAGCCCAAGGACCACCTCTTCCATCTCATGGTTCGATACCAGCTGGCCAAGCGCCGCGCGGGTACCCACTCCGTCAAGAGCCGCGCTCAAGTCCGCGGCGGCGGCAGGAAGCCGTTTCGGCAGAAGGGTACCGGCCGAGCCAGGCAGGGCACCATCCGCGCCGTGCACTGGCGTGGTGGTGGCGTGGTCCACGGCCCGCAGGTCCGCAGTCACGCCATCAAGGTGCCGAAGAAGGTCCGCAAGGCGGCCCTCTGCTCGGCCCTGTCCAAGCGCGTACAGGACGAGTCGTTCTGGGTCCTGGACAAGCTCGAGCTGGCCGAGATCAAGACCCGCCTCATGAAGCAAGTCCAGGACAGCTTCGGCTGGGACAAGGCGGTCATCGTGCTGCCCGAGGTGGACGAGAACATCAGCAAGTCCGCCCGCAACATCCCCGGACTCACCGTGCTGCCCGTCGAAGGGCTCAACGTCTACGACATCCTGCGCCATGGCCACCTCGTGGTCACCATGGACGCGCTCGAGCGCCTCGCCGAGCGCCTTGGGAGGTAACGATGGCCGAGCTACGTGACATCGTCGTCCGCCCGCTCCTCACCGAGAAGACCTCGTTGGCCCAGGAGCACGACAACACCTACGCCTTCGAAGTTGGCCTCGCCGCCAGCAAGTACCAGATCAAGCTGGCCATCGAGCGTCTCTTCGACGTCGAGGTGTCCAGTGTCCGCACCGTCCGCGTGCGCGGCAAGATGAAGCGCTTTGGCCGCTACCACGGCAAGCGTTCCAACTGGAAGAAGGCCTATGTGAAGCTGGCTGACGGCAACACTATCGACTTCGCAGACGCGGGCTAGGGAGAACATCATGCCTGTCAAGAAGTACAAGCCGAATACGCCGGGTCGCCGCTTCATGAGCTGCACCGACTTCTCCGAGCTCACGGGCTCGAAGCCCGAGAAGTCGCTCCTCGCTCCGCTCAAGCGCAAGGGTGGCCGCAACAACCGCGGTCGCATCACCGCTCGCCATCGCGGAGGCGGCCACGCACGGCGCTACCGCATCATCGACTTCAAGCGCAACAAGGATGGCGTGCCGGGTCGGGTTGCGAGCATCGAGTACGACCCCAACCGCTCGGCCTTCATCTCGCTCATCAAGTTCGCCGACGGCGAGAAACGCTACATCTTGTGGCCGGTGGGCCTCAAGGTGAACGACCAGGTCGTTTCCAGCGACAAGGCCGACATCCAGCCTGGCAACTGCATGCACCTGGACGCCGTGCCCCTGGGAACCTGGGTGCACAACATCGAGATGCAGATTGGCCGGGGCGGCCAGATGTGCCGCGCCGCCGGCACCTACGCCCAGGTCATGGCCAAGGAAGGCGACTACGTGTTGCTGCGCCTGCCTTCCGGCGAGCTGCGCAAGGTGCGCAGGGAGTGCCGTGCCACCATCGGCCAAGTCGGCAACACCATGCACGAGAACGTCGTCTGGGGAAAGGCCGGCCGCACCCGCTGGCACGGCTTCCGTCCTCGGGTCCGTGGCACCGCCATGAACCCTGTCGATCATCCCCACGGTGGTGGCGAAGGCCGCACCAAGGGTGGTCGCCATCCGGTCACCCCTTGGGGCAAACCCACCAAGGGCTACAAGACTCGCAACAAGCGCAAGCCCTCCAGCCGCTTCATCGTGAAGCGCCGGACCAGGTAGGAGGTTCATCATGGGTCGTTCCCTCAAGAAGGGTCCCTTCGTCGATCAACACCTCATTGGCAAGGTCATGGCCTCGCGGGCCGGTACCGGCAGTCGCGTGGTCAAGACCTGGTCGCGCCGCTCTACGATCCTGCCGGACTTCATCGGCATCACGTTCGCGGTGCACAACGGCAAGAAGTTCGTTCCGGTCTACGTGACCGAGAACATGGTCGGGCACAAGTTCGGGGAGTTCGCTCCCACCCGCACCTACTACGGCCATGCCTCTGACAAGAAGAGCCGCGGGCGCTAGCCCGTAGGTTCCCAGCGAGGACAGGAAGATGACAGCCAAGGCTATCCTTCGCAACGCTCGCGTCTCGCCGCAGAAGGCCCGTTTGGTGGCCAATCTGGTGCGAGGCATGGACTTGGACCAAGCGCTCGAGGCGCTGACGTTCACGCGCAAAAAGTCCGCGGGCATGATCAAGAGGTTGATCGAGTCTGCCGTCGCCAACGCAGAGAACATTGGCGAGCAGACCGACGACCGCATCGACGTGGACAATCTCTACGTCAAGACCATCTACGTCGACGGTGGGACCGTTCTCCGCCGCTGGCGCCCGCGCGCCATGGGCCGGGCCACCCGCGTGATCAAACGCACCAGTCACATCACCGTCGAACTCGACGAGCGCTAGCAGGAGCAACATCATGGGTCAGAAGGTTCATCCCATCGGTTTCCGGATCGGCGTCACCCGCACTTGGGACTCCAAGTGGTACGCCGGCAGGGAATACCAGCGCTTCCTGCACGAGGACCTGCAGATTCGCCGGTACCTCAAGGAAAAGCTGTTCCACGCAGGCATCAGCGCGATCAGCATCGAGCGTGCGGCCACCAAGGCCAAGGTCTACGTGCACGCCGCCAAGCCGGGAATCATTATCGGCAAACGCGCTTCCGGGCTGGACGCTCTACGCAACGAGCTGCAGCGCATGACCAATACCGACATCTTCCTGAACATCATCGAGGTGCGGAAGGTCGAGACCGAGGCGCAGCTCGTGGCCGAGAACATCGCGGCCCAGCTGGTCAAGCGGGTCAGCTTCCGCCGCGCCATGAAGAAGGCCATCACGCAGGCCCAGCGCGCAGGCGCCCAAGGCATCAAGGTGATGTGCTCGGGCCGGCTCGGTGGTGCCGAGATGTCGCGGACCGAGTGGTACCGCGAGGGCCGCGTACCCCTGCACACGCTTCGCGCAAACATCGACTACGGACTGGCCGAAGCCAAGACCACCTACGGCGTCATCGGCGTCAAGGTCTGGGTCTTCAAGGGTGAGGTCCTGCCGGGCGACGAGCTCGGCGGCTCGCAGAGCGCCTAGGAGGAATCCCATGCTCAGCCCAAAACGTACCAAGTATCGCAAGTCCCAAAAGGGAAAGATGCGCGGACTCGCCTATCGTGGCTCCGAGGTCAGCTTCGGCAGCTACGCTCTGCAGGCCACCACCTGCGGACACGTCTCGGCTCGCCAGATCGAAGCCGCTCGTGTGGCGCTCACCCGCCACGTCAAGCGTGGTGGTCAGGTCTGGATCCGCGTGTTCCCCGACAAGCCCATCACCAAGAAGCCCGCCGAGACCCGCATGGGCAAGGGCAAGGGTGCCACCGACCACTGGGTCGCCGTGGTCCGCCCTGGCCGCGTCCTGTACGAGCTCGAGGGTGTGCCCGAGGACGTCGCACGCGAGGCATTCCGGTTGGCTGGCCACAAGCTGTCCGTCGGCACTCGCTTCCTCGTTCGCGATGAGGTGCTCACATGAACGTCGCCGCCATTCGTCAGCTCGAGGATCAGCAGCTGGTCCAGGAAGAGCTCCGTCTCGAGCGCGATCTCATTCACGCTCGTTTTGCTCACAAGACCGGTCAGCTCGAGGACACCTCGCAGCTGGGCAAGCTCCGGCGAGACATCGCCCGGCTCCGCACCGTGCAGCGGGAGCGGGAGCGGGAGCAGGGTCTGCCCAACGACTTCCTGCGCGAGAAGTACCGCTCGAGCTTCGATCCCAAGGCCCAGGCCGCTGCTCCCGAGGAAGCCGCCGGCAAGTCCAAGGGCTTTCTCAAGGGAATCGTTGACAAGGTCACGGGCAAGGAATAAGTGGCGCCGCCGAGCGGGCTTTGAGCTTCTCGGCCGCTCCGTCCCCACGGGGCATTTCTCATCACCGGCGTCTTTGTTGGTCAGACATCGCGTCTCGGCCACTCACCCTTTGGGGTGAGGACTCCGGATGCACCGCCCGGCTGGTCCCAGTGGTGCACGGTCATCTTGGCCACGCTGCTTGAGTCCCGTACGCGGGAGACCAGGCGGAACTTCACCTACCGCGAGAACTAGCCCACCGGTTTCGGTGTGCCTGGAAAACCGAAACGAAAGCGAGTGGAAGAATGACTTCGGAGCATCCCGTCAGCGGTCGTCGCGTGCTCACCGGACGCGTCGTGTCCGACAAGATGGACAAGACCGTCGTGGTCGAGGTCACCCGTCGCGTCAAGCACGCCAAGTACGGCAAGTACATCAAACGCACCAACCGCTACAAGGCGCACGACGAGGCCAACACCTGCAACGTGAACGACACGGTCGTCATTCAGGAAAGCCGCCCCATATCGCGCGACAAGCGCTGGATGGTCGTCGAGCGTAGCGCAAGCACGCGCGGCTAGGCTTGGCCTTTCCCCTCGACAACGTGCCATCGGAGTAGACCATGATCCAGATGCAGACCGTCTTGGAGGTCGCCGACAACTCGGGCGCCCAGAAGCTACTGTGCATCAAGGTGCTCGGCGGGAGCAAGCGAAAGTATGCTTCCATCGGAGACATCATCGTCGTGTCCGTCAAGGAAGCGGCGCCTCATGGCAAGGTCAAGAAGGGCGACCTGCACCGCGCCGTCGTCGTCCGTACGGCCAAGGAAGTGCGCCGCCCCGACGGCAGCTACATCCGCTTCGACAACAACTCGGCGGTCCTGATCAATCCGAACGGGGAGCCCCTTGGCACCCGCATCTTCGGGCCGGTTGCGCGCGAGCTGCGTGCCAAGCGCTTCATGAAGATCGTCTCCCTCGCCCCCGAGGTTCTGTAGCGGCTCGCCCGGGCGCTG
>CAZVHW010000561.1:2467-5232 GCA_964626835.1 uncultured Enterobacterales bacterium | reverse complement strand
GATCCCGATCCCGATCCCGATCCCGATCCCGATCCCGATCCCGATCCCGATCCCGGACGCGGTCCGCAGGACCGATCCCGATCGCCTAGCTGTTGAACGCCACCACCCGCTTGTCCCGCTTGTAGCGCTTGTCTTCCGCCAGCCTGCGACGGGTCCCGGTGTCGAGGTCTTCCCAGATCGCATCCGGGATTCTTCGGCCGAAGAACACCCGAAACTCCTCGGCCAGCTCGTCCCACAGCCAGTTGACCTCGCCCTTGACCAGCTCCTGCCCGTCGGCATCCAACGCCCGGACTCCCCGCAGGGTGGACCAGCGGCCGCCGTGGACCTCGACGTGGGGGGCACGAGGTTGAGCCGCCGAGAAGTCCAGCTGGGCTGGTTCGACCCCGCGGGCACGAAGATCGTCGCCCAGCAGCTCGTGTGCCACCCGGCGAAGCACTGTGCCCGTGGTTTCCCAGAGGGGAAGATCGGCGCCGACATCCAGGATCGAAGGCAGGGGCCCCCCCCGAGGGTAGACACTGCGCGGCGGATCGGGGAGAGATCTACCCGCCAGCGTGGCGTCCAGCCAAGGCTCGAGCCGCTGGGTGGGGATCGTTCCGGTCGTGGTGAGCGTGTCCTCGAGAAGCACCGCGTGGTCGCCATCCGGGACGCCGAGGCAGGCCGTGAGGCGGCCTCGGCCACGCTTGACCCGGGGCTCGACGATACGCGCGAGATCGGAGGCCAGGAGGTCTTCGGGGCCACCGAAGCAGGGTGCCCGACCGTACGGCACCAGCTCGAGGCACGCCATCAACAGTCGCCCGGCGTCTTCCCGCGAGATGGGCGACCACTGCCCGTTGCGGGGCACGGGCCTGGGCCGGCCACCGTCGGGCGGTGCGACGTAGGTGTCGAAGATCTCGTCGTGGTAGCAGCTGAGCTTGGCGATGCCCCATGGGCCCTCGACACGACGGACGTTGATCTCGCACTCGTACCCCTGCTTCGAAGGCACGTGCTTGGACCAGTGGTATGCACCCTGCGTGCTCACCCAGAGCACCTTGGTGAGCCCCACCTCGACGGCCGCGTTGATGATCGCCGTCGTAGCCTCGCCATCGTACAGGGGGAATCCCGGCCCCAGCTCGCGCGGCTGGATGGCAGCCACGGCGTGCGTGCAGCCGTGCATGGCAGCCACCAAGGCCTCGGTGGAGGTGTAGTCCGCAAACCGCTCCTGCCCCGCCGGAACGAGCCCCGCGATGGGCTCGAGCTCGCTGTCGTCGTGCAGAACGGGGAAAACTTCGATGCCACGCTCGAGGGCCGCTCGCACCACCGCCACACCCGTACGGCCGCTCGCTCCGATCACCGCCAGCTTCATGCCTCGTTCTGCCTGGCGCGTAACCTGAGTACTCTTGGCGAGCGACGCGACAGCAGCTAGGTTCATGGGGAACCCATTCCAGTCGGCGCGTTCATGGCCCCCCCCACGGCCCCGTCACGGCCCCGTATCGCCCTCGTGTCGCTGTACGCGCTCGAGAACAACGGGATCCGCTACGTGGCCACCATGCTGCGCGAAGCGGGCTTCTCCGTCACCGAGATCTACTTCAAGGACTGGAGCAACAACCGCTTCCCCTGGCCCCAGGAACCGGAGATCCGCAGTCTGCTGGCCTTGCTCCGTCGGCGACACATCGACGTCGTTGGCTTCTCGGTGCGAGCCTCCGCCTTCCACCGTATCGCCTCCACCCTCACACGCCGTATCCGCGTGCAGCTGGGGCTGCCGGTAATCTGGGGTGGCATGCACCCGACCTTCCTGCCCGAACGCAGCATCGAGCAGGCCGACTACATCGCCCTGGGTGAGGCCGAGACCTCGATCGTGGAGTTCTTCGAGCGCTGGGCGCGGGGCGACCGGCCCGAGCGAACACGCGGTTTCTGGTCCCGCGTGGATGGCCAGGTGGTCAAGAACGAGATCGCCGCCCCGGTCAACGATCTGGACAGCCTGCCCTACCGAGACTTCCACAGCCACGACGACAAGCTCTACATCGACGGAGATCGCCTCGCCAAGGGCGATCCATACATCCACAATCCCGAGTACACGCTCCTCGCGAGCCGAGGCTGTCCCTACTGGACCTGCACCTACTGCAGCAACACGGTCACCAAGCCGCTCTACCACGGCCTGGCACGCGACTGGCGCATCCGATCGGTGGAAAACATCATCGGGGAGCTCGAGTACGCCAAGAGCATCAACCCCCGCATCAAGGTCGTTCGCTTCGATGACGAGGTCTTTCCAATGAGCCTGGGCTGGCTGGAGCAGCTCGGCCGAGATTGGCCCGCACGCGTCGGCATCCCATTCGAGGTGCTGGTAGATCCCCGCATGGTTCGGGAAGACCGTCTCCGGTTGATGCAAACCGCCGGCCTTCGAGCGCTCTGCATGGGCATCCAGGCCGCAGAGAGGGTCAACCACGAGCTCTACCACCGCTACACGAGCGACGACCAGATCCGCAACGCCCAGCACCTCTTCGCCAAGCTGGGCATCCGCTCGAGCCTGCAGATCATCTGGGACGATCCTGCCTCGAACGAGCAGGACAAGGATGATCTGTTCAGGCTGCTGATGGACCTGGACAGGCCCTTCGAGCTCTACCTGTTCGGGCTGACCATCTACCCCCGCACTCACCTGGCACGACGTCTGCTCCGCGAAGGGCGCATCGGGCCCCAGCACGTCGAAGGCGAGGACATGCACGCCTTCGAGCAGTTCCGGGTAGACCTCGACTACCCACGCCCACAGGCCGAGAAACGATGGTTGGCCT